>DATHRW010000324.1:0-25516 GCA_035464955.1 Gemmatimonadales bacterium | reverse complement strand
GTTTGAGCGGCAGCACCTGACCCCGACGGTAGCCGCCGTCGGCCGTGATCAAGGCCACGGCCTGGGCGTCGATGATCCGGTCGTGCAACGAGTCGGCGGAGAACCCACCGAAGACCACGGAGTGAACGGCGCCGATCCGGGCGCACGCGAGCATTGCGATGGCGGCTTCGGGAATCATCGGGAGATAGATGGCGACTCGGTCGCCGCGTTTGACTCCCAGGTTCTTCAGGGCATTGGCACATTGATTGACTTGGCGTGCCAAGTCCCAGTACGTCAGGACCCGCCGGTCACCCGGCTCCCCCTCCCAGATGAGGGCGGCCTTGTTCCGACGCGGTCCCTTGAGGTGGCGGTCGACGCAATTGACGGCGGCATTCAGCTTGCCATCCACGAACCAACGGGCATGTGGTGGCTGCCAGTCGAGCACCTGGGTCCACGGCTCGATCCAATCGAGCGTGCGGGCCTGGTTGGCCCAGTAAGCTTCACGATCCTGGGCGGCCTCGTCATATATCGTCTCGGTGGCGTTGGCCTGGGCCGCGAACGATGGCGGTGGCGTGAAGCGGCGCTGCTCCGATAGGAGTGTCGAGATTTGTGTGTTCATTCGGGAGATGTTACTCGCGGTTATTGCCTTTGTGAAGTCGCCGCGTGTGAGGGCGGTCACCCGGTGTGCAAGAAGGTGCTTTGCAGAATCCCGTAGCCCACCGCGGTTCGCGGGGTAGAATGGCCGGATTTGGGTGTGAGCGACGACTGTAACATCATGTATGACAAGTGGTTTCGGGCATTGGCACCGCTCTGGCCCTGTATGGGGGTAGCCTCGTCTCAGTCGGTCGGCGTGGCCTAATCATTCCTCGGAGGAGACCTCGAGCTTGAGTAGTAGCAACAACGCCGTGCCTCGCAGAATCGCCGCCCCGGAGACTCTCGGGCTGGATACGCGCCACGAATTCCGTCGCGCGGCGATCGACCTGCTGGACACCCTGCCGGAGGGTCGCGGGCGTCTGGTCATCGACCTGGCGCCCACGGCCCATGTCGATTCCGCGGGCCTCGGGGCACTCATGCTCATTCAGCGGCACGCGGCCGAGCGGCGTCAAATCGTTGCGCTCGAGGGCGCGAGCGACGAACTGAGATTCTTGCTGACCCTCACCAAGCTGGACGACCTGTTCGAGGTCTCGGGAACGAAACCGGCCTAAGCCTCGCGCCGGTGCTCTTCTCAGTTTACACCCCTCAGAGTATCTTCTGGCCCAGCCGTTTCCCTGCCTCAGCCGAAGCCCGGGACCGGCCGCCATCGACACGTGGGCCGCGCCGTGCCGCCCTGTGCTTCCATCGTCCTGCGCGGGACGACCCCCCTGCCGGCCCCAACCGACGGATCCCAGTTGCCATCATCGTCACTGACTCCCGACATGCCGGCCCAATCCGCGGCGACCGAGCAGCCGTTGGCGGGCGGCACTGACCTTCCTGTGTTGGAGGGGAAGGGAATCGAGCGTGCGTTCGGGAGCCTGAGGGTGCTCCGCGGCCTCGATCTGGCGATCCGCCAGGGCGAGGCGCTGGTCGTATTCGGGCCCAACGGCGCGGGCAAGAGCACCCTGCTGCGTATCCTGGCCGGCCTCATGCGACCGACAGCGGGCACGGTGGCGGTGATGGGCAATCCAGTGCGCTCGCACGAGCCCGAGACCCGCCGGCCCATCGGTCTCCTGTCCCACCAGACGCTGCTCTACGACGACCTGACGCCGCTCGAGAATCTCATGTTCGCGGCCCGTCTCTATGGGCTGTCCGATCCCAAGCGGCGGGCGCTCGCGGCGCTCGAGGCGCTGGAAGTTTCGGGCCGGGCGCTCGATCCGATGCGGCAGTTGAGTCGCGGCACGGTGCAGCGCGTCGCGATCGCCCGCTCGCTCCTGCACGATCCGAGCATCGTGCTGCTCGATGAGCCCTTCACGGGACTCGATGTGGTGGGTGCCGAGTTGTTCCGCGGGGTGTTGGCGGGAGAGCTCGAGCGCGGCCGGGCCATCGTGCTGGTGACCCACCAGCTGGCCGAAGTGTGGGAGCTGGCGACTCACATCGGGGTGTTGTTGGGTGGTCGATGGGCACTCCACGAGGCGCGACCCCCGAAGCTGTCCGATTTCCTGCCGCGATACGGGGAGCTCTTGCGTGGCTAGCTGGATTCGCCTGGCCTGGCTGATCGCGGCCAAGGATCTGCGGGTGGAGCTCCGCAGCAAGACCGCGCTCCTCTCGTCACTGGTGTTCGCCGCGCTGGTCCTCGTGGTCTTCAATTTTGCGCGCGATGCGTCCCTGGTTTCGTCCACCGTGTTGGCGCCAAGTGTCTTGTGGATCACCATCGCCTTCGCGGCCGTGATCGCGCTCAACCGAGCATTCAATCTGGAGCGCGAGAACGCCAGCATGAGCGGGCTGCTCCTGGCGCCGATATCGCGCGGGGTGATCTACGTCGGCAAGTTTCTGGCGAACCTGGCGTTTGTCGCGGCGGTGGAGTTGGTGACGCTGCCGCTCTTTGTCCTGTTCTTCAATGTCGACATCTGGGACTCCCTCGGCGGACTGCTTGGCGTCATGGCCCTGGCGAGCATCGGGTTCGTGGCGGTTGGCACCATCTTCAGCGCCATGGTCGTCAAGACGCGGTTTGCGGAACTGATGCTTCCCGTCCTCCTGCTCCCGTTCATGGTTCCCCCGCTGATCGGCGCGGTCCAGGTCACGACCCGGCTCCTCAGCGGGCGTCCGTTGAGTGAAATGCTGGGGTGGCTTAGGTTACTCGCCGTGTACGATGTGGTGTTTGTGACGCTCTGTGTGATGGTCTTCCCCGCTTTGGTGGACGAATGAACTCGGAACTCGCCAGCGCCCGCCGGATCATCCGGCTGGGATTCGCCCTGACCGCCATTGCCCTCATCGCGGTTGCGGGCGTGTACGTGCGGGCCCTCATGTACACGCCGATCGAGGTGCGGCAGGGGGCTGCCCAGAAGATCTTCTATGTCCATGCGCCGGCCGCCTGGGCCGCGCTCATGGCGTTCTCAGTGGTCGGCATCGTGAGCGCACTCTACCTGTGGCTCAAGGACCCGCGACTCGACCTCTTCGCCGCATCCTCGGCCGAGGTGGGCCTGGCGTTCAGCGTGGTGATGCTCACCACGGGTCCCATTTGGGGCAAGCCGGTGTGGGGCACCTGGTGGACCTGGGACGCTCGGCTGACGCTGACGCTCATGATCTTCCTGTTGTTCCTTGGCTATCTGACGCTGCGGGCCGCGTTGAGCGATCCCTCGGAGCGGGCGCGATTCAGCGCGGTTGTGGGGATCCTCGGACTCGTCCTGGTGCCGTTTATCCACCTGAGCGTGTATCTGTTCCGCACGCTCCACCCCGCACCGATCCTGCTCAAGCCGAGCAAACCATCGCTGCCGGACTCCATGCTGGCCACGCTGCTCTACGCGTTGGCCACCTTTACCCTGCTCTATATCGGATTTGTGACCACCCGCTACGGGCTGGCTCGCGCGGTGGCCGCTCAGAGCGGGCGGGAGGGCACCGATGCCTAGCACCCCCGACAACGCCGGCTACATGATCGCAGCCTACGTGATCACCGTTGTGGTCTATGTGGGATATACGATTTCGCTCTGGCGCCGAGCGCGGCTCTTGCTCAGATCCGAGGACGACTAGCCCTCGATCCGGCTTCAGCCGTTACCCCTCCGGACGCTTGGGCAGGAGGACCGTGCTCCACAGCAACCCGGCGGCCAGCGCCCCCAACAGCGGACCCACCCAATACGCGATCTGCCCAACCCATGCGGAGCTGACCACCGCGGGGCCGAAGGCCCGCGCCGGATTGAGGGCCGCTCCGGTAAACGGCCCGGCGACCACCATCGCAAAGAGCACCACCAACCCGATGGCGAAGCCGCCTACCTTGGGCGCATCCGGCGATACCGTGGTGCCGAACACGGTCGAGACCAAGAGAAAGGTCATCACTGCTTCCAGGGTGATGGCGGTTCCCATCGTGATGTGGTTTGCGATGACCGGGGTTCCGTAGAGCACCACGCGCGCCACGCCCGCGGGAAAGATCAGCTTCATCAGGAGCCCAGCGAGGACAGCGCCGCCGAGCTGCGCCACGAGATACAGCCCCGCGTCGCGCGCGGAAATACGCCGGCTGACCCACACGCCGAACGTGACCGCCGGATTGAGGTGCCCGCCCGAGATGTTCATCGTGGCTGTGACCATGATGGCATAGGCCAAAGCGTAGGCGATGCCCACTCCCAAGAGCCCGTAGTTAGCGGCGGGGAATTTCTCGGCGACAATGGCGGAGGCGGCGATGAACACCACTCCGAACGTGCCCACGGCTTCGGCCGTCATCCGGCGAACGATCTGGGACATGCGCTATCCTCGTAATGGAAGCGGGTAATCAGGCTGCAACGGTCGGTGCCGAATGTAGAGGCCGGTCACTGGGAGCGAAAGGTGTCCCGGTCATGGCGCTACTCCGCGCGGCGCAGCAGCAGGGCGGCGTTGATGCCGCCGAACCCGAACGAGTTGGTGAGCAAGTATTCCGGCGCCGCCTCCAGTCCCGCCGATGGGACGAACGCGAGGTTACATCGGGCGTCCACCGTCTCGAGATTGACGGTGGGTGGCAGCCAGCCGCGCCGGCTGGCGAGCGCGCAAATGGCCGTCTCGATGGCCCCGCTCGCCCCAAGCGCGTGGCCGTAGTAGCCCTTGGTGCCGCTCACGAGCAGGCGAGGCACGTGGGACCCGAAAACCTGCTTGATCGCATCGCTCTCGGTGGGATCGTTGAGCGGTGTGCTCGACCCATGGGCGTTGATATAGCCTACCTCATGAGGCTGGACTCCCGCCTCGGCCAGGCACAGCCGCATCGCGCGGGCGGCTTGTAGCCCATCGGGCCGCGGAGCGGTCATGTGATAGGCATCGTTGGTGATGCCAAGGCCGCACACCTCGGCCAGCATCGGCGCGCCCCGGGCCACCGCGCGATCCCACGCCTCTAGGACGAGGGTCACGGCCCCTTCCGCCATCACGAAGCCGTCACGACCGGCGTCGAACGGGCGGCTGGCGGTTTCGGGATCGTCGTTCCGGGTGGACATGGCGCGGATGATGGCGAACGCCCCGAAAGTGAGCGGGGCCAACGGCGCCTCGGCACCGCCCGCAACCATGATGTCGGCGTCATTCCGGCGGATCGAGCGGAACGCCTCGCCGATGGCGATGGTCCCCGAGGCGCAGCTCATCCCGTTGGTGGAATTGGGCCCCGTGAAGCCGAACTCGATCGCGATGTTGCAGCTCGATGCGCCGGGGAACACCATGAGCGCCAGGGCGGAATCCACCCCGCGCAGGCCGTGCTCGACATATCGATGATGCTGCGCCTCGGCGAATGCGATGCCCCCCAGCGCCGTGCCCATCATCACGCCCGCCCGGTCGCGATCCTCGCGTTCGGGATGCACGTCGGCGTCTTCCAGCGCTAATCGGGTTGCGGAGATGGCAAACTGCGAAAAGCGATCGAGTCGCCGCACCCGGCGTTGCTCCATGAAGTCCGACGCCACGAAATCCGGCACTTCTGCGGCAATCCGCGACTTGAACGGCTCGGGATCGAATCGTCTGATGGGGCCAACGGCGGACTTCCGGCGGCGGAGACCCTGCCAGAGCCCCTCGACGCCAACACCGATCGGCGTGATGGCGCCGATGCCAGTGATGGCGACCCTCCGGCCGTTAGATCGCACGATGTTCGACATAGCGGGCAATGCCCTCGAGGGTGCGCGATGCGATGCCGTGGATGAACACCGGACCGATGACCCACTCCGCCGCCGGCCTGCGAATCAGCGGCCACGGAGGGCCGTTCCACTCATGCACGATCGAGGCGCGGGTCTCCGAGCCCGAAGCCTCGACCGACCATACCACGGACATGCCGCGTGTGATGCCGTCGACGTGATGGTAGCGCACCTGGAGGTGCGGTTGGTCGACCCACATCTCCGAGACCCACCACGTGGGATACTTGAACGGGCCGAACGGCCGCCAGGCCGCCATCTCCACGACTCGGCAGTCGGGGCGGGTCTCACGAGTCCGCACCCAGCGGTAGTGGGGCAGGAACTCGGGCCAGCGTTCCACGTCCTGCGCCACCTCGAACACCCGCTCCGCTGGTGCTCTGATGGTTCTCGCATCGAGGGTTCGCATCACGGTCGCCTCGGATGCCACACGGCAACCAGCCGAAACAGCGGCCGCCGGGTCACAGTTCCCCCGAGGCCTGCCATTCTCAGGAGTCCCCGGAGTTCCTCCGCGGTGTACCCTCGGCGAATGGATGTGAGACCATCCGCTACCGTCACGGGATGGAAGCCGAGCAGCCGGCTACCAAGGGTGAATGCGGCCCGCGCCATCGCCGAGCGGCGAAGGTCGGCAACGACCACCGCGTGCCGGGCAACGCGATCACATTCCCTGAGCAGCTCGACCACGCCATCCGGCTCCAGATGATGGGCCACTTGGCTCACCAAGACCAGGTCCACCGAGTCGGTGGCCAGCGGCATCGTTCCGCCCCGGCCGCATGCGACCGGGAGCCCCCGAGCATGGGCAAACCGGGCGACGGCGCGGTTCTGCTCCACGGCGATCGGGATGATGGTAATCCCACGGCGCTCTGCCCAGCGTCGAGCAGCCGCCGTCAGGTCGGCGGCCCCCGGCCCCACATCGAGCAGTGAGACCTGCGATCCCGCCACCCGGTCCCTGAGTGTCGCGGCCAAGCCGAAGCGCACCGCAGCCCAGCCGCCGAACCACCGATTGGCTCGCGCGAGGTCTTCGAGGTTGGTGCGAACCATGACGGGATCCGCTGATGGATCGTCGAGCAGTTCGGTCCCGCTGGCTGCGCGCACAGGAGCAGCAGTCACCGGTCGGACAATGCGGTGTAGCCGCCCCGGTAGTACAGCAGTGGCCGGCCGGATGCCGTCGTGCCATCGGTGACTCGCGCGACGAAGATGGTGTGATCGCCGGCCTCGAATGTTGCATGACGCTCGCACTCGATATGGGCGATGACGCCGTCGAGAACGATCAGGCCGTGCTCGTTCAGCCGATAGCCGATGCCTTCGAACCGGTTCTCGTCCTGCCCCGCGAACCGGCGGGAGATCGTTTCCTGGTCGGCCGCAAGCAGGTTGAGTATGAAGCGGTCCGTCTGGTGCAGCACCCGGTGCATGTCGGCGGTGGTATCCACGCAGATGGAGACGAGTGGCGGCACCAACGACACCGACGTGAGCGAGTTCACGGTCATGCCGGCCGGCGTTCCATCGGCGGCATTTGCTGTCACGACCGCGACGCCGGTTGGGTAGCGGCCCAGAAGCTGGCGGAACTGAGACGGATCGACCTCGTTCATGAGCTAGACCACCATTCGGGTGAGGTACCACGGATTGAGGACCGCGCGCGGCGGCACGAAGTGTCCGGTGACGCCGATCATGGTATGCGCCATTGGCGGCCGCCGGCCTATACGCGCGACTGCCCGGTTGAACAGGCGCGGCGCCGCCATACCATGCCCGATCAGCCGTTCGATCGCCCACTTGCCGCGAAACGCCGCGGCACGCGCGCTGGTGTAGGGCTCGAGGTCGGCCGCCTGCGCGACGCCGGGCCGAGTCAGGGCCTCGCGTGCCGTCTGGGCGGCGAGCCACCCGCCATGGAGCGCGGCGCAGATTCCCTCGCCGGTGAACGGATCGAAGAAATCAGCGGCATCGCCCACCAGCATCACCCCATCGGCTACCACGCGCCGCGACCAAGCGCTGAACGGGCCCGTAGCCAACACGTCACGCGCCAGCCGGTCCGGTTCGAGGCGCCCGCGAATGCCGGGAAACTGCTCGAGCGACTGAAAGAAGAATTCGCGCACCCGGCCACCGGCAGCCTGGGCACGGTGCTGGGGCACAACCAGCGCCACATTGGTGAGATCGGCCCCGATGGGATTGAGGCCGGCGTACCCCGCTCGGCCAACGTGCATCTCGGCTGCTTGGGCCATGTCGCGGACGCCAGCCACATGGGCCACGAAGGCGAGGCGACGCGGGCGCCCGAAGCGCCGCGTCCCGATCCGTCGTGCCACGACGGATCGGAGCCCGTCCGCTCCGACGGTAAGCCGGGCGTCGATCCGCTGCGGCTCGCCTCCCGCCGTCCGCACCATGGCGCCCGACACCGCCGTGCCCGTGTGCAGCAGCTCGACCATGCTGGTGTCCTCGTGCACCACTGCGCCCGCTGCCGCGGCGCGCAGAATCAGGCGGTGGTCCAAGATGCGGCGGCTGATGGCAAGCCCAGTGTTGCGAAAGGGCCGGGGGTGGGCCTCGGCGAAGCGCCCGCTCAATCGCGCCCCGTATGGGCCGACCACGGTCGTGCCGCGAACCGGGCATCCCCCCGCGACTTCGAGTTCGCCTAACACTCCCAAGCGATCCAGCCAACGCAGCGTCTCCGGGCTCATGTACTCGGCACAGGGCTTGTCACGCGGGAACCGGGCCCGGTCGATGAGCACGACCCGCCGCCCGGCTTCAGCCAGCCACGTGGCCGTGGCCGAACCCGCGGGGCCTGCGCCGACCACGAGCACGTCAACCTGGAGAGGCGCGCGCGACACGGTGGATTGCGGTTGGCCGATCAGCGGAGCCGCTCGAACTCGAAGCCGTCGAGCACGAGTCGATCGGGGGAGAAGTTAGCGAGCGAGAAGTCGAAGTCGATACTCTCGGGCGCGCCATCATACGTCACGCGAACCACAGATCCCGGCAAGAGATAGCTGCAGTCGCGGGCTTGGGTGAGGGGCACACCCTCGGCGAGGGACAATCGAACGGTGGTGTGGCGGCACGTTGCGTCGGCCCGGAACTCCCAGGTGGTGGTGACCCGGACGATGTCACCCACGACGGCGATGAGTTGGATGTTTTCCCAGGTTCCGATCAGGAGCTGAGAGTCGCCGGTGCGGGTTCCGCGTCCGCCCGACGTGGGCGAGGCGGTACCTGGGCCGGTGGGGTCGCGGTCGTGTGCGCCACAGCCCGGAAGCGCGAGCAGTGGCAGGCTCACCAAAGCCACACCGCCCAGCCGACGGAAGCCGCGATGCCGATGGCGCAGAAATTTACCAAGTCGTTTGAAAGCCACCGCCATCCCTTCTCTACAATGGTGGGCGTACCGCGCTGATGGATGGTTCGCTCGCTCGGACGTCGGCATGCGGGACGCCGGGATTTCCCTGGCACGACCGCCCGCAGCCATGAATCGGCCGCCATGCCGAGCAGGGCAGTGCCCGCCCGACGAGGACTGCAGGGTCCAAGTCCAGGTGCTACGGGTCCCCGCCCTGGGCCGCGCTCCGGAGGGTGGCGAGGATCCGCTCGCGAACCTCGTCCGGGCAACACTGCGCCTTGGCCTTTGCTTCCAACAGGGCCAAGTAATTCTGCTCGAAGTGCACGGAATCGAGACAGTGTCGGCACTTCTCGATATGCGCCCGGACCTGCTCCGCGATGTCGGGTGTCACTTCGTGGCGGAGATATTCGTGGAGCACCTCCACCGCGCTTCGGCAATCCATATCCAACGTCACACATCCTCCCGGGCGCGGATGTATCCCATCTCGACGGCGTGCTGGTAGAGCGCCTGTTGCAGCACGCGCCTCGCGCGATGGAGTCGCGATTTCACTGTTCCAACCGGTATCCCCAGCAGGCCGGCAATTTCTCCATACGGCAACTCCTCCACGTCGCTCAGGACGACCACCTCCCGGAATTCCTCGGGGAGCGCGTCAATGGCGGCCCACACCTGGTCGTCGATGATGTGGGAGAAGAAGCTACCTTCGGGGTCGGTCCCCGCGACCGCCCGATAGATGGCCATGGGGTCGGCGGCCTCGAAGTCGACCGGGGTGGGCGCCCGGGCTTGCTTGCGGTACTCGTTGATGAAAGTGTTCCGCAATATCGTCAACAGCCAGGCGCGCGCGTTGGTTCCCTGGCGGTAGGTATCCCAGGCGCGGAAGGCCTTCAGCATCGTGTCCTGGACCAGATCTTCCGCCCGGTGGTGGTCGCCCGCCAACCTGAGCCCGACCCGGTACAGCGTGTCGAGGTGAGGAAGCACCTCGGCCTCGAAGGAGGCGGTGAGGTCGGCGGGCGGAGTCATAAGAGGAATGTTTCCCTTGGAGCGCACGCACCGCAAGCGTGAACGGCCTGGTCCGGTCGGCCGGGCAGCGCTAAGTTCTGCACCTGTGACCAATCGGCCGGTTGTTGCCAACCATTCGGCGCATGCTGTGTTTCCTCTCAGCCTGCTCGAGGCCATGCGTAGTCTCGACCGTCCGGTGGAAGACGGCGTCGATGCGACGAACCACGAGACCCGTACGCAGCGACTGGGTTTGAGTTCCACGGTGGCCAGCCAGATCGAGCGGTACCAAGGGTTGGCGCGCCGGGATGCGCGGGTGCCGTTCGACGAGGTGGCGTCGGTGTTTCGGCTGGTGAACCGGCGGGCCGACGCCGACTTGGTGCTGGCCGACGCAGGTCGGCGGGCTGCGCGACACGCCGCACGATCGGCGGGCCTCCCCTTCCGGGTGCTCAGTCGGGCCACTCCGCAGGTGGTCAGGTCTTGGGTCGGCTCGCGAGGGGCCGCCAAGCTCTCGCGGCGCGTCTTCGGCGCCCGGCTGACCATCGGTGCCGGCCGAGCGGAGGCGGAGATGGCGGCCGACGCGTCCCCGGCCCTTGGCTTCGGAGGACGTGCCTGCACCTTCTACGGCGCCGCGCTGCACGAATTGCTGAGGTTCCTCACTGGGTTCGAGGGCGCCTTGGTCCACGACAACTGCTGCGGCCGTGGCGACCCGGCGTGTCGCTGGCGGAGCCTTGCGGCCGAGGAGACCACATGAGTCCAGTTACGCTCGACCGGGCCGAGTTGGCCGAAACCCTGCGAGAAATCGGCGCCGACGCCTGGCTCCTGTTCGATTTCCACGGCATCAATCCCGTCACCAACCGGGTATTGGGGATTTCCGGCGGCATGGCCACCCGGCGCCTGTTCGTGCTGCTGCCGGCCGCCGGGGACTTCGTGGCGGTGGCCCACAAGATCGAGCTCCAGCCGGTCGAGGGGTTCCCGGGGACCGTGGTGCCCTACGCCCGCTGGGAGGAGCTGCACAAGGCGCTCGAGCCTCTGGTGGCGGGCCGGACCATTGCGATGGAGGTGAGCACCGAGGACGCCGTTCCCTACCTGGACCGGGTTCCTCACGGCGTGGTCCAGCTCATCACCAAGCTGGGCGGGACCGTGGTCTCCTCGGCACCGCTGGTGACCCGGTTCGCGGCCCGCTGGCAGCCATCGGAGGTCGAGGACCACACCTTTGCCGCGGAGGTCCTGGCCCGGGTAGCGCAGGATGCGATCAGAAAGGCGGTTTCCTCTATTAATGAAGGGCTAACCGAGTCGGCCATGCAGGCGGAGGTGATCCGGGCCATGGAGGCGGGGGGCCTCGAGCTGGATACGCTACCAATCGTGGCCTTCGGGGCCAACGCCGCCAATCCCCATTACGAACCGATCACGGGGAAAGACGCGACCCTGCGGGACGGCGACGTGGTACTGCTCGACCTCTGGGCCGGCCGGACCAAGACCACGGTCTTCGCCGACCAGACCTGGATGGGCTTCGCGGGCGCCAATCCTCCGGAGCGGATCCAGCGAATCTGGCGCACGGTGAGGGAGGCCCGTGATCAGGGCATCGCGGCCGTGATGAACGCGGCGGCGTCGGGCCAGCCCCTGGCCGGTTACCAGGTGGACCAGGCCGCTCGGGCCGTCATCGAGGCGGCGGGCTTCGGGGAGGCCTTCGTCCACCGGACCGGGCACTCCATCGACCGGGAGCTCCACGGATCGGGTCCTCACCTGGACAGCTACGAAACGCTGGATGACCGCCAGCTCATGCCCGGGGTGGGCTTTTCGATCGAGCCGGGCATCTACCTGCCCGGCGACGTCGGGATGCGGAGCGAAATCAATATGTACTGGGCACTTACGGGCCCGGTGGTAACTCCGGCCAGGCCCCAGGTCGAGCTCATGACCAGGGCCGGGTGAGGGTCTTACCAAGTTCTCGATCTCGGGTTATACTGGCGCGTCCGCCCAGGCACTTGCCGGTGGCCGAACCGGTCGGGAATCGGGCGGTCGCGGATTCATGTTGAATCGTTTCAACTGGTTACGGTTCTGCGTCGGTTCCTTGACAGCGGCCAAGGCGTGCGTAATATTGCCTTCGTCGGTCGGGCCGCGGCCGGCGTTTCCGAGGATATTAAGAACGAGTTGGTTTAGAGCTCTCTACTAGCACCCGCAGGTTTCGCTGGGCAGCGCAGTCGCATCCCCAAGACGGCACGCGTCGGAAGGGGGATGCACGCGTTTGGCTTCATAAGCTCTTTGGTGGATTGTTGCGTTTCACTTTGTAGGAGGACGTTTCCATGACCCAACGTTGTGTGAGCGCCTTCGTCCGACGGGCCCGCGCGAGCGTGCTCGTGACAGTCCTGACCCTGCTGGGGGCCTCGACCCTCATGGCGCAGGGCACGACTGGGAAACTCGAAGGCAGGGTGCGAGATCAGGCTGGCGCACCTATCGCGAATGCGCAGGTATTTATCGTGGGCACGACTTTCCAAGCCCAGACAACGCCTCAAGGCTACTACTTCATCAACAATGTTCCCGCGAGCGCGTACACCTTGCAGGCCGGCTTTATCGGTTACAAGTCGACCCAGGTGACCAACGTGCGAATCCTGGGCGGCCAAACGGTGACCCAGGACATCGTGCTCGAGGCGACACCGTTCCAGGTCGAGGAGTTGACCGTGACGGCGGCAACACAACCGCTGGTGCCGCGTGACGAGGTCACCACCAAGCAGCGCCTGGGCGGCAACTTCGGCGACAAGCTGCCGGTGGACCGCATCCAGAACGCACTGGCGCTTCAGGCCGGCGTGGTGGCGAGCCAGAGCGGCGCGACGCTGTCGATCCGTGGCGGCCGGTCGGACGAGGCCGTGATCTACATCGACGGCGTGCCGACCAGCCCCGGCAACCGCGGTACGGGTTTCGCGGGTGTGTTTGCTGTCGGTGGCAATACCGGTAACTCCGGCACCGACCTCGTGGCCACCAATGCCTTCGAGGAGGCCTCGATCACCACAGGGTCGTCCTCGGCCGAGTTCGGCAACGCCCAGTCCGGCGTCATCTCGATCTCGACCCGGACCGGTGGGCCGGCCTTCAGCGGCTCGCTCGGGTATGGGACCGACGAGATGTTCGGCGGCAACATGCCCGGCCAGAACTTTGTCAACGGTTCGCTATCCGGTCCGATTGCGGGTGGGCTGACCTTCTTCTTGGGTGGCCAACTCGAAGGCTTCCGGTCATTCACCGGTGGGATGGATCGCGACAAGTTCCCGATCTTCGTCCGTGCCGGCGTCGACACCACTGTGGCGGTACCGTCGAGTCTTTCGGCCGGTGCCGACACCACGTGGGTGGATGTCGAACGGTACGCGGTCTATACCGGCAAGACCGACGCCTTCGCCAGCAGCACTAATGCGGGCATCGCCAGCAACTACGGCTACGATGCCAAGGGCATCCGGCGGCCATCCACCGGGCAGACCAACTATAAACTGAGCGGTAAGCTCAACTACAGCTTCGCCGGCGGTTCCCGGGTGTCGATTACGGGTCTGGCGACGCAAGACCAGAACCGGAACGACTTCGACCAGTCCAATCCCGCCGACGCCTTTGCGACGCGGAACTGGAACCGGAACCTGACGGTCAACTGGACTCAGAACCTGTCCAAGTCGGCCGAGCGGGCCTTGGCGCTCGAGATCTTCGGCTCGTATCAGACGGACCGGCAGATCTTCTCGCCGCTCACCCGCGAGGCTGAACGCGCTACCTATCAGCCGTTCGGTGGGTTCTACATCAAGCCCTACGAATTCCTGTTCGATTTCGACAACTTCCCACTCAACGACCAGTTGATCGAAAACTATCGCGACAACATCATTGGCTCGCGGCGGAGTCCGTACAATCTCGAGGAGCGCGACCAATACAGCGAGATCGACAACTACCGGAACAACGCCGAGGGGCGCTTGGGTGTCTCCGAAGGCGGCGGTCCGATCGGCCGGCTCCAGATGGTCAAGGAAGACCGCTACATCGCGAAGGCCAACCTCGACTGGCAGCTCGACCGTTACAACCGGCTCAAGTTCGGCGGCGAGTACACCAAGTATGACATGTTCGTCTACTCGCACCAGCTGGCCAGCCAGGCCTTCTCCGAAGTGTACAAGGGGAAGCCGGTCCGGTGGAACGCGTTCATCGAAGATCGTCTGGACCTGGGCGACGTGGTGCTCGTCGGCGGGCTGCGGTATGACTACTACGACGCCAAGGCCGAGCGGCCGTACCTGCTGGATTTGGATCCGAACAGCGAGACCTTCGACGAGTATGTCTACTTCCCGCGGACCAGTACCTATCAGGGAACGGCTCCTGATGGACGTGACCTGACCATCTTCCGGAAGGACGAGAGCCACAACTACCTGAGCCCGCACATTCAGGTCGCCTTCCCGGTGACCGACCGGACCAACTTCCGGTTGTCGTACGCTCACCAGGTGCAGACGCCGGACTTCAGTCTGATCCTGGGCGGGACCAACACCGATCTCGCGGTCACCAACACCAACCACGTGTATGGCGCCGACCTCGACTTCGGCCGGACCATCACGTTCGAGTTCGGCATCCGCCACTCGTTCAACGACGACATGGTGCTGGACATCGCGGCGTACAACAAGGACAACATCTCGAACGCCGCGGGCCGGCTCGTCCGGCTGACCGACCCGGCCAAGAACATCAAGCAGGACATCCGCTTGATGACCAACGCCGACTTCGGGAACACCAAGGGTATCGACCTCCGGCTCGATCGGCGGTTCGGGAACATGTTCAACGGCTCGGTGGCATATACCTTCCAGGATGCGAAGGCCACCGGCAGCGACCCGCGGACCTACATCAACTTCGGTTCGCGTATCGTGCAGCAGGTCACTGGCGGCAACCAGCCGCCGCCGCAGGCGATTCTGCCGCTCAACGCGAGCCGGCCGCACAACCTGGCCGGGTCGTTCGCGCTGACCTTCCCGAACGATTGGAAGGAAGGCACGGCGCTCGGTGGGATCCTGAAGAACGTCGGTCTGTTCGCGACGTTCCGGGTGGCCAGCGGAACGTCCTTCACCCGCTGCCCGCCGGAGAGCGGCAACGAGGCAACGCTGTCGGGCGCAGTCTGCTCCCGGGAGTTCGAGGGCGACCAGAACGGCGCCCGGTTGCCGACCTTCAAGCAGTTCGACCTCCGGCTCACCAAGGGCTTCCAGCTCCGCGGTGTCGACGTGACGCTGTACGCGGATGCCCGGAACATCCTCAACCTGGAGAACATCACTCAGGTGTTTGCCGCCACCAACGACGTGCGTAACGCGGCAAACGAGGATCGATACTGGAGGGTCGATAGCTCGCAGTGGGCGAATGAAGCGATCAAGAACGGCGTGTACGACGATGCGTCCGGCGTGATGGACATGTCGTTCGGTACCGGAACGCCCAACCAGACCGGCATGTGCGGCAACTGGACCAACCAGGGCGGCGAGCCTAACGCGCCGAACTGTGTCTACATCATCCGTGCCGAGCAGCGCTACGGAAACGGCGACGGGGTCTTCACCTTGGCCGAACAACGCGCGGCGTCGGATGCGGCTTATGCTGCAGTCGATGGGGTCGGCGCTAACGGCGGCGGTGGCTTGTACAACTTTACCGGGACGCCGCGTCGTCTTCGGTTGGGCTTTGAACTGAACTTCTAAGGGATGGCGGCAGGTCGGGCGGCCTCTGGAGCGAGTCTCCGGAGGTCACCCGCCGTGCCGTCGTACATGTTTCATTTGAGAGAGGACGCCATGCATTCAACATTTCGTTCGCGCAGCGCCCTGCTGGCCACACTCCTGGCGTTCGTGCTGGCGGCGGTAGCGCCGACCACGGCGTCGGCGGTGCCGGAGCCGGGAGCTAACGCCAAGCGGGGGTTCCGCCTGTTCGCGCGGAGCCTGGGCGCGATGACCATCAACCGGATCTACTGCGGCCTGAGCAGCGACGGGCAGATCTGCGTTGACTCGACCAACTCGTCGACCATCGGCGGCGGGTTCTGGCCCAAGGGGACGGCCGACCAGTACGTCTTCAATACGGGCCTCCAGCTGGCCGGGATCATTGGCAGCGACGGCGGCCCCTGGGCCGGCGACACCACGGGTGCGTTCTTCTTCGATCCGAAGGGCACCACCCAGCACGGCCTCGAGGTCCGGCCGATCTACAACATGAACAACCCCTCCGACTTTGCGGAGGTGAACGCCGACCCGAGCCACCCAGCCCGGGTGCCGTCGTCGCCCGACCCGCAGGCGGATGTGTTCCAGAGTCTGCTCCAGGGCCGGGTCTCGGCCTCGCAGGGCGACATTTGGTTCATGTCCTGGGACGGCGATCCGTCGTTCTCCGCCGGGCGGCCCCACCCGCTGGGTGTGGTGGTCGAGACCCGGGGGCTCGGCTGGAACTTCCCCGCCGGGAATGAAGACCTGCTCTACTACATCTACACTTTCTATAACGTGAGCTCGCTCAACCGGAGCGACTACGAGGCCCAGGGTATCCGGCCCTCGATGGTCGACATCCTGGTGGAAAGCGCTCAGGAGTTCCATTCGCGGAACAATGCCGCGGCCGGAATCACCTTGCCCACCGGCGGGTACACGGTCGATCCATTGTTTGCCGCATTCGGCACGGACATGGACGTCGCCTCCGCGGGCACCAACTGGGCGGGCGTCATCCTCCCGTTCGCGTTGGGCACCACCTACGACGGCGAGTTCGATCGATTTGCCGGCTGGACCTTCGATCCGGCCATCTTCTCCAAGCCGTTCTTTGCCGGTAGCGGGTTCGTCGGGGTCAAGTACCTGAAGAGCCCGACCGGCGCCGGTGCAATTCAGCTGTACAGCAACACCGAAAACGGGGGGCAGTTCGGCGATCCGCAGAACACCACCCAGCTGTACCGCTACCTCTCGGGCCAGATCAGCGTGGCCGCGGGTGACGAGCCCTGTAACTCGGGCGATCCGACCCTGAGTAGAATCTGCTACCTGAACAACTCGCGGCACTTCGACATGCGGTTCTACCAGTCCTCCACCCCCTTGGCGCTCTCGCCGGGCGGGCTCGGGACCATCGTGGTGTCGTACATCTTTGCGGCCCCCGTGGCCGTGGGCGGCTGCGTGGCCGGGCCGTGTGGCGACCTGGCGCCGGGACAACAGGTGGTCGGCAACAGCCCGATCCACGGGAACCCGCAGCTCATGACCAGCCCGGGCGTGCCGATCGTGGACAGCATCGCGGGCTACCTCGGCTTCAACGATGCCAACGCCGACGGCGAGGTGACGCAGGACGAGTACCGCGTCGTGCCCGGTTCGCTGCTCGGTAAGTCGTTGACGGCCCAGGCCATCTTCGACGCCCAGTTCCTGCTGCCGTTCGCGCCGGATTCGCCGGACTTCTTCCTGGTGCCGAACGACAACCAAGTGACGGTGCTGTGGCGGCCGACCACGTCGGAGGCCAGCGGCGATCCGTTCTTCTCGGTGGCAAGCGACCCAACCAACGCCCTCTACGATCCCAACTATCGGGAGTTCGACGTGGAAGGGTACCGAGTGTATCGCGGCCGCGTGGATGCACCGAACGAACTTCAGTTGATCGCGCAGTTCGACTACACCGGCACCAGCATCCGGGACTATGCGGGCCAGATCAATCCGGACCCGCTCTGCGCCCCCGAAATCGCCATTACGACAAACTGTGCCGTCGCCTTCGGGCCGTTCACGCCCGGGCTGCCGCGAATCGAGTTCGTCGAGATTCCGCTGGTCGGCGAGATCGTCCAGGTCAAGCTGGGCGAGCGGACGGCGCTGGCGGACGGGACGGCGATCGTGCTGGTGGCCGACACCGCAGTGACCGGGAACAACTCCGGCTACCCGCAGCTGTCGGACGCCGGCGTGCCGTTCGTGTACGTCGACAACAGTGTGCGCAGTAACTTCCGCTATTTCTACTCGGTGACGGCGTTCGACATCAACTCGTGGCAGTCGGGTCCCTCCAACCTGGAGTCGGCCCGGAACACCAAGGCGGTGGTGCCGCGGGCGCCGGCCTCGAACTATGAGAACGAGGCCACCGTCATCGCCGGTATCTTCGGTCGGGACCAGCTGCTGGATCATACCTCGCCGAATCCGGCGCTCGATCCGGTCACCGGTCGGTTCGCAGGGCCGTTCCCCGCCAGTAACGCGTGGGAAATCGGCCTGGCCGGGTTCGTGAAAGAGGTACTGAGTCAGCCAGGCGCGCTGACCGCCCGGCTGGACAGCATCGTCCTGGGCTCGCCGTACAGCAGCCCGGCATTGCCGCACCAGTACTGGATCACCGCCGATGCGGGCGGTGCGGCCGTTTCGCTCATGCTGCCCATCACGCAGCCTGCAGAGATCGGACTCCAGTCGGCCAGCGCCAACCTGCCGGCGATTCAGGTCGACGGAACCCTGGCGTCGCGCTACGGCGGCTCGGCGGCCTATTCCCTTGCCGGGGCCATGTCGATCGAGATGGAAGGCCCCGACTATCATTCGCTCTATGGCCGTGGCTGTGTGAACGGCCGGCGAAACTTCGGCGAGGACCGCGAGTGCGCGTACAACGGCTCGCGCTGGTTCGATGGCCCGTCGCCGCAAAACAACGAGACCATGGTCGATCCGATTTCGGGGAACACCGCCAACTTCAGCGGCGACCCGATGACCAACTACAACAACGGCGGGGAGCTGACCGGGGTCTCGCTGATTCACCAGACCCAGGCCTACCAGTCGGTAGGCGGGGGTGAGTACCGGCCGATGGAGGGCATCAAGAGCGGTGCCCGGCGGGCGGCCGACTTCAACGTGTACTGGGGTGCCGGCGGCACCATCGATTCGGTGATCGACGTGACCCACAACGTGGAAGTCCCGTTCGCGGCTGATCACCTGGCCGGGACCTGGGGCATCCTGAACCCGTCGGCGGCGCTGCCGTCGGCCGGGTCGTACGACCAACGGGATGAGCTTACCAACACCGACTTCCACTGCATCCCGCCAATGAACCAGCCGGGGTACAACCCGGGCTCGGCGGACTGCTCCGGTGGGCCCACCTACACGCTGAGCCGGACCGCGATTCCGGGCCCGGTGGTGCCGTTCAGCCCGTCGCTGTCGGCGTCCCGGACCGATCCGGTGTGGCCGGATGCCGGCTTCGGCATCTACCTGGCGGGCGACATGTTCACCATCGGGCTCGAGGGCGGCACGGTGCCGGCCGCGGGCACGGTGTGGTCGCTCCGGAGCTACATCGGCGGCATCGTCGGTGGGAACGGCGATGGCGGCAATTATGGTCCGTACATCTTCAACGAGGACTTCAACCCGCCGCGGTCGTGGACGGCGGTCGGCACCGAACTCAGGGTGCAGTTCGACCTGACCAACAAGGTGAACGCGGCGTCGGTGAACGACCTGTCCAAGGTCCACACCGTGCCGGATCCGTACTACGTCACCAACGAGTTCGAGACCACGACGGTCTCGAAGGTCATCAAGTTCGTAAACCTGCCGGAACAGGCGATCATCCGGATCTATTCGTCGAGCGGGGTGTTGGTGGCCCTATTGGAGCACAACTCGACGCAGTTTGGCGGATTCGAAGACTGGAACGTCCGGAACCGGAACAACCAGGTGGTCGCCAGCGGCGTGTATTTCTATCATATCGAATCCGGCGACGCACGACGGGTCGGCCGGATGACCGTCGTCAACTTTGCCCAGTAGCCCTTTGGGTGGGGGGCGGGCTCCGGCCCGTCCCTCCCAACACGGAGAGTCGAGATCTATGATGCACACAACCCTCCACCGGTTGGCCCTGGTAGCGACGCTGGTCGCGGGCCTGCCCGTCGCGTTGACGGCGCAGTCAGACCAGGTCAACCAGGACAACACGCCCTATGGGTCGACGGCGGCAGAGTTCCTGCTCCTCGGAGCGGGTGCGCGCGGCACGGCCCTGGGTGGAGCGTTTTCGGCCTTGGCCGAGGACGTGAGTGCCCTGTACTACAATCCGGCCGGCGTGGCATTGCTGGACCGGCCGTCGGCGATGTTCAGCACCTATGACTATGTGGCGGAGACCAAGTACAGCTGGGGCGGTATCGCGTTCCCCTTCTCGGGTGGCGCGCGGGCCGTCGGCTTCCAGCTGGGTACCTTCGGGTTCGACAACCAGCCGGTCTATACGGCGGCCCAACCTGAAGGGACCGGCTCGGTCTACTCGGTGAACGAGACCTTCGCCGGCATCACCTATGCGGAGAATTTCTCGGACCGGTTCAGCGCCGGTATCACCGCCAAGTTCGTGTTCGACCAACTGGGCGACGCCAATGGCTCGGCGTTCGCGGTCGACTTCGGCACGAACTTCCACGCGATGTTGGCCAATCACCCGGTGCGCTTCTCCTTCACCCTGGCCAACCTCGGCACCAACCTGTCGTACACGGGTGACGCCCTGAATACGGGCTCCCCCCGGGATCCATTGCCGGGTGAACAGCCGGTCCCGAGTCTGCCGGCGGATGCTCGGCTCAGGACCAAGGCATTCCCGCTTCCGACGATCTTCCGGGTCGGGATGGCGTACGACCTGATCGCCGGAACCAACAACCGGGTGACGATCCTGGGCGACTTCAATCAGCCCACCAACAATCGGGCCGGCGCAGTCGGCGGCTTCGAGTGGGCGCTCGACCAGATCGGCGAAACCGGGTTCGGGGCAGCGGTGCGCGGGAGTTACAGCTACACCGGCGACCGGAACCTGGAGCCGGCGACCCTGGTGACCGCGTTGTCCGACGAGGAGAACCTCGGCGGTCTCGCGTTCGGCGGTGGCCTCTGGTACGGGGCGGGGCAGTTCAAGGTTGGCTTCGACTACGCCTACAAGTACATGGGTGTGCTCGGGCCGACGAACTTCTTCACCCTGAGTGTTGGTTGGTAAGGACTATCGGAACCTCGGCGGGGGGTTTTCGGGCCCCCCGACCGGGATTTCAAGGCAGGTATACATGGTGAAGCGCCGTCTTGCACTGGCGGCAGTTATCGGTGCCGGGTTCGGCATGCTGCCAGCGGCGGCTGGGACGGTCGAGGCACAGGCCGGCCCTGAGATTCAGCTGGTTCGGTTTTATCGAGCTGAGTTCCAGCAAACCCGGTGCAAGGCGTTTGTCGCGATTCCGTATGCGCTCCTCGAGCCGACCGCCGCGAGCCCGGGAATGCACGTGAGCTATCAGGTGGCGGTCCGCATTGCCGATACCGCGGGCCTCACCCTTCACGAGGAATCGTGGAGCGGGCGCGCTCCGGTGGCAGTCGGCATGGCGGGCGCGCAAGCGTTGGAGGTCTTGGAATTCCCGCTGGCCGCGGGACGCTACCAGCTGGAAGTGGCGGTCACCGATTCGGTCACGGGACGGCGCTTCGTCAGTACCAAGACCATCGAAGCGTTCGCGGCCAATCCGGTGGCCTCGGATCTCCTGTTGGCGCCCGAGATGCGGTTGGCGACCGCGGCGGACAGTATGCCGGGCGCCGGGCAGATTCAGTTCGGCACCACGATCGTGACGCCGGCGGAGGAGTTGATTCTCACGCCGCTCAGGACCAAGGCCTATTACTTGTTGGAGGCCTATGCCGAGCAGGAAGCCAGCGGGACCATGGCGGTGGCCATCCTGTCCCAGGACGGACAGGTGGTGGTGAGAACGCCGCCGACCGTGGTCGGCGTGCCTGCCGGGGGCGGGGTGTTGAAGGGCCAGATGGACCTGGCGGGCCTGCCCGAGGGAGCGTATCAGATGCGCGTCTCCCTGACTCTGGGAGATCAGGCAGTCGAGCGGACCCGCCCGTTCCAGATGCAGGGGCTGCATGCAGCGCTGGTGGCGGACTCGATGAAGCGGGCAGCCGAGCGGGTGGGAGATGTAGGGTACTTCGCAACCATGAGTGAGGCGGAGCTGGATGCCGCGGCGGAACCGCTGGACTACATCGCGGAGTCCAAGGACAACCTCAAGGTCTACAAGGACCTCTCGCTCACGGCCAAGCGAAGGTTTCTGGCCGAGTTTTGGCAGCGCCGGGACCCGACGGATGGAACCGAGAAGAACGAGGCGCGTGAACAGTTCTATGCGGCGATCGACTACGCCAATCAGCACTACACCGAGCCGGGACGCCGGGGCCGGGAAGGATGGCGCACGGACCGGGGACGTGTGTTCGCGAAGTACGGCACGCCGGCAGACAGCCTGTCGCGCACGCGGTCGGGGAAGGCTCCCCCCTATACGGTCTGGCAGTACCAGCGGGGCAAGGGCCGGTACTACATCTTCGCGGATCGGACGGGGCTCGGGAACTATCAACTGCTCTACACCGACGACTTGACTGAGGTCTCGCGCGGTGATTGGCTCGATATTTTGACGGAGGAAGGAGTCGTCGACATCAGCCGGTATCTCGGGGTCGACTTCCTGAGCCGGGAGCGGCTCAATCCGGATTTCTGACGCTCACTGAAGCTTGTGTCTTACGCGGATCGGAACATTCGATCATGAACGAGGGGATGAGTATGAATCGTACTATGCGTGGTTTGGCTGTTCTCGCCATCGGAGTGGGCGCATGGGCCTGTAAGGGAGATCCGCAGGGTGATCTTCGCGGAGACGCGGTCAAGGTCAATGCCTCCCCGGCGTCCATCTTCGTCAATCAGGGCGAGACCGCTCTGGTCCAGATCGAAGTCGTGGATGCGCAGGAGAATGCGCTGGGTATCACGGACTTCGCCATGGCGGCCAGCAGCGCGGTCGTGAGCGTGGCCGAAGACACCGCGTTCAACAACATCTACGATGCTGCCGGCAATGCGGTCCGGCCATCGCCGTGGACGCGGGCGCGATTCGAAGTCACCGGGGTCAATACCGGCTCGGCGACGCTCACCGCCTCGGGCGGCGGCGTGAGCCTCGACATTCCGGTACGGGTGGTACCGGTGTCGCTCCTGACGGGTGCCTTGTCGAATGCGACCCCGGCGCTCACCGAAGTGGTGACCATCACGATGCCCGCGGGCGTCGTGCTCGATCCGGCCACGTCCACCGTGACGTTCTCGGACGGCTCGGTGCCGGCCAACGTGGTGGTCGATCCGGCCGGGACCTCGGTCAGCTTCCTGGCGGCGCCGAACACCAACGCGCCCGCCACGGTTACCAACGCGACGCTGACCTACGCGCCGTCGCTTCCGGCCTTCAGCTTGGAGACGGAAGAGACCCTGACAGCGGTGGCGGTTACCAGCGTGCCGGTGACGTATTCCAACGACACGCCGGCCGGCGGTGAGATCGTGACCATGACCGCGGGCGCCGGATACAAGTTCACCCCCGCGTCGGTGGTGAGCCTCCTGGGCGGCCAGGTGTACCAGTTGTCCGTCGCCGCCGACAGCAGCTCGATCGACTTCGTGCCGTCGACCAGCTACGCCCAGAACCTTCCGCCCAACATCACGGCCGTGAGCCTGGTCGGCACACCCTTCGTAGTCGATTTGCCGGGTGACAGCTTCTTCACCTCGGGCCCCGGGCTGCAAGGGACCGATGACCAGACGACGGCACCGACCATCACGATCCCGGCGGCGGGGACGTCCACGACGTTCTACGACGGTGGGCCCTACGGCGGTGGCATCTTCGGGGCGGATCGCATCTACAACTTCACGCTGGCCGCGCCGACGACGTTCGTCATCGATCTGGATTGGAGCAACGCGGCGGACGTCGACATCCTCATGGTTGACAATCCGGTTAGCGGCTTCGTCTGCGGCTTCGGTGGTGCCACGGGCAATCAGCCCGAGCAACTGACGTGTAGCGCCTTGGCCGCCGGCGACTACTCCATGGTCCTCAATCTGTACGCTGGTGCTGCGCCGGACGTCTTAGCGATCACGCTCACGACCCCGTAGCTATCGGCGGTTCACTCGACGAAGAAGGCCCCCGCTCTTGAGCGGGGGCCTTCTCGTATCGGCTCACTCCGTAGGAGCCCCGAGATCAGGGAGGGACCGCGCCGGTACCCGGCGCATAGAGCGACAAGACGCGCTGGGCGGCAAAGACATACTGCCCATCGATGCCCAGCAATTCCCAGGCGCGGGTTCCCAGCGGGGTGGCTTCCACCACCCGCCCGGCACGGCCGAAGGTGACCAGCCCCCCTCCGCTGGGGTAATACTGGGTCCCTCCGCCGACGAAGGTGAAGGTGGTGGGCGCGTCGATGAATTCGAAGACCATGTCGGCCGTTTTGGCCACCTCATCGAGATGATAGCGCACGAAGCGGCTCGGGGCGCTCAACCCGTTGTCCAGGAACTGGATCTCGCCCGGCCCGGCCTTGCGGAGCCCATGCTGGCGCTCGAACACCCCCTTGGGATCGTTCAGCAGGGTGAACTGGTTGGCGAGCCCTCCCATGCGCCACAGGACTTGGCCGGTGGCCGTGTCGATCTTGGTCACTTCGTTCAAGCTCCGAAATGACATGAGCAGGTTGCCGTCGTCGTCGAACGCGATGCCGTTGCCATGGGTGAAGTTCACATTGGCGCCCGCACGGTCTTGGGCCGGCAGGTCGGTGATCTGGAAATGATCGAACGCATTCCACTCGAACAGCAGCGCGCCGCTCGCATCCAGGTGCTGCACTACCGTGGCCATGACCGACGCGTTGGCCATGCCGCCGACGCCGGACAAGTCCATCGTCCTAGTATCGTCGCACATGACCCAGGCATCACTGGCCTCGTTCACGACGATGTCGTGAAACCGCGTCGGATATCCGACGCATTGAATGGTGTCGACGACCTGGCCCAGCGCGTCGAGCACGCGGAATCGCGGCACCGGATCGTTGGCACCAAAGAGGGTGTAGCGGCCGTTGGCATGGGCATGAAAGGAATTGAGTAAGCCCGACGGAGCGAACAGGTACCACACCACGCGGCCGGTATTGTCCACCAGGACCGGTCCGTCCGGATAGGCCAAGGCCAAGTACCCCGGTGTCGTATCGCTGCCTTGGGTGGTCGCCTGCGGGATCCAGGCCGGGAGTGTCCCGGTTGGGAAGGGCAGCGTGTCGCCCACGATGATGCTGCTGCCGTCGTAGACGATGGTCTCGAACGAATACGACGAGGCCGCGTGCAAGCCCAGCACGGGCACAGTGACGATCGAATCCGCACCGAAGGCCACGGCCGGTGTCGTGATCGGCGTCTCGCCGGCGCGCCATGCCCTGACGGCCGCGCTGTCCGAGCGGAGCGCCGTGATGGTCACGACTGCACTAATCTTGTTGATGCCGTTTGCCGCGACCTGGGCCCGGCGATACTCGGCCCCCGGTTGAGGCGTCACCGGATCGTCACCACAGCCGGATAGTGACAACGAGAGAACGAGGCTAGCGGCCAGGAGCTTCACACGGAACATACCGGCGCTCGAGCTGGATAAAGGACTTGGTTGGTGTGCCCGTTGAAGATACCGCCCCAAATCCGATCCTGGAACAGCATCCCACGGCTGTGCGGACTCCCTGGAGACGCGCGAGGGATGCCCGCGCGCACGGCGGTCCCGCCCCGATTTCAAGCGGCTGGCGCGGCGGTCCTGCCGGAATGGTGGATCAAGACGACCAGCACAGTCCACACGGCCGCTCCGGCCATCAGGTGT
>DATHRW010000323.1:0-2167 GCA_035464955.1 Gemmatimonadales bacterium | reverse complement strand
TCCGAGAAGCGCCAGCACGTCGACAGCTTCGGCCGGCCGCAGTTCCAGCCCTCTACCGAAGTGGGGATTCGATACAATCTCCAGGAAGATCTATACGTGGTGTATGCCGGCTCGGTGCAAGGGACCGAGGAGGCGGTCTTCCGCTTCACGATCAATCCGCTGGTGGTCTGGTTGTGGCTCGGTGGTGTGTTGTTGATCATCGGCGGGATCACCACCATGTGGCCGTCCGAGGCGGGAGCGGTCCGACCCATTCCATCGGCTGCCGCCGAGCGTCCCGAACCGGTGGGTGTGTAACATGACACCACGTCTCTCGGCGCATTCCATTCTCCGGCGCGGCCTCCTGCCGCTGGTCCTGCTCGCGCTGGCCGGCGCGCTGGGCGCCCAGGAGGCTGCCCCGTCTCCGCAGGGAGAGGCGGGCCGGCTCTACAATCCTGGCGCGGTGCAAGAGCGCACCCCAACGGTCGATCTGGACAACGACGAGTACATCAAGGAGCTCGAGAAGGGCCTTCGCTGTACCTGCGGGTGTAACCTCGACATCTACACGTGCCGCACGACGGACTTCTCGTGCACTACTTCGCCGGCGCTCCACCGCGAGATCCTGGCACTCCACAACGACGGGAAGACCGCCCAGGAAATCATGGACGACTTTGTCGCCCGTTACGGCGACCAAGTGCTAATGTCGCCGAAGCCTGAGGGGTTCAATCTGGCTGGCTATCTCGTGCCCGGCATCGTCATGGTCATAGCCGGGCTGCTGCTGACGGCGCATCTCCTGAAGAGACGCAGGGAACAGCGGGTGGTTTCGATGGCGGACGCGAGTTCAACAACGCTGCCGCCAGGGATCGACGCCAGCCCGGATGAACTCGCGCGCCTGCGCCAGGAATTGCTCAGGGAGGACGGCTGATGCTGTTGGAAGCGCTGGCCGCCGGCATGGTAGGGTTGCTCGCGCTCTGGTTCGTACTCGACCCGTTGATGCGTCCCACGCCGCCAGCACCGCCCATCTATGAGCCGCCCGATCCCCAGGAAACCGCAAAAGGGCAAGCGTTGGCCGCGCTCCGCGATATCGAGTTCGACCGCGAGACGGGCAAGCTGTCAGACGCGGACTACGATGCGCTGCGGAAGACCTACACGGCGGAAGCGCTGGTCGCGATGCGTGCCGAGGAAGGTGCGGCCGGCGCCGGCCCCGATGAGATCGAGCAGATGGTGGCGGCGCGGGTCCGGGCCTTGAGGAGCGGAGTAGGTGTGGCAGACGGCGTCGTGTGCCCGACCTGCGGCCCGCGCCCCGAAGACGAGGCAGCGTTTTGTTCGTCGTGCGGACGGTCACTGAACGGGGCCGGCGCATGCACCGGGTGCGGCGCGCCGCTCACGCCGGGCGCCAGATTCTGCGGCAACTGCGGCACAAAGGTCGCGGCCTGACGCTCCAACCAGCCTGACGACTCCTGCTTCGTTCATCGCTCGCCGGACCACTGAGTCCGGCGAGCGATCTCAGTTCCACGAGTTCGTGATCCCCACGGTCACCCCTCCCCTGAGCGTCCGCCGCCTGGTAAACTCGGGCGGCAGCTCACCCTGGTCGAACATGGAGCCGGTCATGGCTCCTTCCGCTCGGACTACTCCGCTCACGCCGTCCGCGACCAGACTCTCGAGGGTGAGTGCCGCCCTGCCGCCAATTCGGGCGCGGCTCTCGGATTCGGTCACTCGCCAGAGGTCGATGACCGGCCCGGCGGCCAGGTTGATTCGTGCGTAGCGGCTCACCCGAAGGAGCCTGAACCCAAGTTCGGGAGCCACCTCGTATCGCCTGAAGCCAAGGTCGTTGGTGATGATGGTGACTTGGGAATCGGCAATGGTGAGGTTGCTCTGCTGGGTCCGGAGCACGAGCCCCAGGTGAAACGCGCCACTCTGACGCGCGATGGCCAGCCCGAGCACGAGGTCGTTGGCAGGGCGAAACGCCGCCCCCGTCTGGGGGTCGCGCGATGCGCCGGATATTCCGGCCCAACCGACCTCCGCCGAGAGACTCCACGCCTCCTGTTGTGCGGCCGCGGGAACGGGGAGTGCATGGAGAATCCCCGAGAGTGCGAGCGCGCACAGTGACCGTCCGATCATGGAGCCTCCCGATTGGTGGTTGCCGGTAACCCGTTGCTAACGCATTTCGAGCTTGACCCAGCCGTTTTGC
>DATHRW010000322.1:0-12024 GCA_035464955.1 Gemmatimonadales bacterium | reverse complement strand
ATAGTACAGCAGCAGCGCCTCGATCGGGGCACCGGCGGTCCCGGCGAGGCTTTCGGCGAAGTGTTGCGGGTCGGCAACCGTCCCAAATGGCGGCCGGGTCATCCCAATCGGGCTGCGTGCCAGACCGCTGGTTGCGATTGTATCCATGGCCGGAGCGGCCAACGACTCGAGCGGCGGGTCGTCTCCGAACAGGACGCCGCCCGCACGATTGACGCTGCCGGTCAGCGCATTCAGACTGTGCACCGCCAGGCCTGCGAGAAGTCCGTTGGGGGCCTGAGTGACATCCGACCCAAGCACCGTGATCGGTCGATCGCTGTGCGCCAACATCCGCGCCAGCGAGGTGATCCGCTGGACCGGAACACCTGTGCTCGCGGAGACTTCCTCCGTTCGGTAGTTGCGCATGACGATGGACCGATATCCTTCGTGTGGACGCCCAGCTGCGTCGACGAAGTCCTCAAAACCCGACACGTGATTGGCGACGAACTCCACATCGTACAGCTCGTCGCGGATCAGGACATAGGCAATTCCGAGCGCTAACACCGCATGGGTGCCGGGTCGAATGCCGACCCACTCTTGGGCGCGCGCCGCGGTCCGGGAAAAGCGGGTATCCACTTGGATGAAGCGGGGACGCTGGTCGTCTTCGCTGTCGGGATTGGCGAACGCGGCAAAAGCCTGCAGCGGCGACCACCACGATTCAAACAAGGGGGCACCGATCGACAATACGAGATCCGCGCGCTCCAAGTCGTAGCCCGGACGGCGCGGAATCCCGTGCATGAGTTCCATGACCGCATCCGTGCGGTCGTCGTAGTCGTCCGCGATGTAGTTCGGCGACCCGTAGGCCGTGAGAAACTGGCGCCAGACATCCTGCATCGTACCGGCCGAGTAGCCGGCGACGAGTGCCAACGACTCCGGTCGGCCGGCGGTCCGGAGACTCCGCAAGCGTTCGACGATCTGTTCGAGGGCCTCTTCACGAGAGGCTTCACGCCACTGTCCTTCCCCGCGGGCACCCTCGCGAATCAGTGGTTTGGTCAGCCGCTCGGGGTGGTAGAGCAGCTGCACCCCCGCAACCCCGCGGGGGCAGAGCCCGCCGCGGCTCATGGGGTGCAGCGGGTTCCCGGCAATGCTCACCAGGTCTCCGTCCATCACCCGCCCCCGGATGCCGCACCGCGACGGACAGATGAGGCAGGTCGAGGCGAGGACTTCCTGGATCCCCGGTTTCCAGCCGGGGTCGACTAGCGCCTGTTCCCCCCAGACCACGTCCTGCATCCGCCAGAGAGCGAACGAGGCACTGGCGGCGCCCATGGTCCAGAGAAACTCGCGCCGGGTCGGTTTCATCCGAGCCTTTCCTGGGACTACCGGTGACATGCGACGCAGTCCAGGGACTCCCCTCGCTCCAGATGACAGTCGAGGCAGAAATCCATATCGATCTTGACCAGAGCGCGCTTCGGAGGCCGCTCAGTCTCCGCTATGCCGCCGTGGCAGTTGGTGCACTCGAGCTCGGCGATTCCTACGTGCCGTCCGTGGGTGTAGAACACATGCGACTCCAACCGAAACAGCTTGTTGAACCGAATCGGCTCCCCCGCCGTGAGGAGCTCGGTGACCTTGGCGGCTTCTTCGCTGGTGCCCTGAGGACTCTGATGGCACATAGTGCAAGTCTGCTCGTCGGGCAGGCCGGCATGAGCTCCCGTCTTGACGTACTTGTGACAGAACTCGCATGCGAGCCCGAGATCCTGCGTGTGCTTCAAGTGATTGAACGCGATGGGCTGTGGCACTGGGGGCGTGGAGGTCGCAAAGAGCGCAGCACTCGCCACGGCGACTACCCCTACACCCACCGCGATGATCCAGCCGGGCCGACCCTTCCCCTGGGCCTCACCGCCGAAGCCGAAGTTTGTGAGGACCCGCCATATAGGACGTCGTGGCGAGAAACGGCGAGGGTCACCCATCATGGTGGTCGCCATCTCCTTCGAGAAAGAACGGTTGGCAATCTCTTGAGCGCCTCGCCGAATGAACCGTCGCTGGCGACGCGCGCGATATGAGTGAACTGCGAGAATACCTGTGCTCCGACGCGGCGCCCTCCTACGGGACTAATCCAGTTCGGAATCACCTTATCGGAAGCTGTCTGAAGAAATTATTAAGGATTCCTGTAGTGTCCCTCACACTGGCACTGGGTGCTCAGCAATACCCTGTGCAGGTCGCCTTCGAAGTCTGGCAGTGGGACGAGCAGCGCCGCGGCCCGGTAGATCGCGACCCCCACGGGGAGGGTTAGGGCCTGGTGTCGGTAAGGGTCGGAAGTCAGTCGGAGGGCGAAGCCGAAGGCCCGGCAGCGGCATCGGCCCGATCGACCCGCTCCAGCTCCGCCAGCGCCCGCCGAGCCAGGGCACGGCCGGACTCCCGCTCGATGAGCACATTTTCCGGTTTGATGTCGCGATGGATGATGCCGCGCCTGTGCGCCGCACTCAGTGCGGCCAGGATCTCGCTGCAAATCCGCACGGCCTCGCCTGACGGCAGGCGGCCCTCCCGCTTGAGCCGTTCCGCAAGGTTCTCCCCTTCCACGAAGGCCATGGCGTAGTACGCAAGCCCGTCCGCTTCTCCCACGCGAAAGATCTGGACGATATTCGGATGCTGGAGCTGGGCGACGGTCTCGGCCTCGCGCTGGAAGCGGGCCCGAAAGAGCGGGCCTTCGCCCAGCATGGGGTCGAGCACCTTCAGGGCGACGAGGCGATTGAGGGATCGCTCGCGGGCCAAGAACACGCTGGCCATCCCACCCCGTCCCAGCGGGCGGATGATCTCATAGTCGTCACGCAAGGCAGCGGTGAGGCGCTCGAGAAGGGCCGGAGTGGAGGAGTCAGGCACGCTTGAAGTTAGCGGCCCATGGCGGGGGGCTGTTAAGGCTGATCACCCGGGCTTGGGCGCTCCAGGGCCCCAATCATCGCCCAGGAAGCCATCCTCCGGGCTCGCGCTCTGGCCCAGGTCCCGGACTTCCCGCTCAGCCGCTTCGAGGACTTCCTGATCGACATCCTCCGATCGGCGCGCAGTTCGGGCTCTCCCCGTGCCCGCTTCTTCGCCGCGGCGGACCAGCCAGAGGAGGAGCCCCACGAATCCGATGAGGCCGAGAATGGCGCCGAGGCTCATGCCGGAGACTCGGTCCAGGGCCCGACACCTTCGGCCGTGATCCGGTGGGAAATGAGCGAGGCCGCGCATGCCGGTTCGCCAAACGAGATGGCGGAGCGAAGGATTGCCAGGCCGACCTTGAGGTCCGTGTCATGCTTGGCGTGAATCGTGGCGATGGGTTGACCCCGCTCGACCCGATCGCCCGGCTTGACCGAAATCACGAACCCCACGCCGGGGTCGAGTACGTCATCCATCGCGAACCTGCCGCCTCCGAGCGATGCGATGCCGCGACCAATGGGGCGCGGCTCGATCCGATGCACCACACCGTCTTCCGGGGCCTCGAATACTCCCTGGACCGCCGCGTGGGGCAGCAACGAAGGATCATCGACGACCGCCGGGTTGCCGCCTTGCGCCGCAATGATCTCGGCGAAGAGGGCCGCGGCTCGTCCCGAATCTATGGCCTGCTCGAGACGTAAACGCGCCACGGCGGCATCTCGCTCCACGCCGCCGACCTGGAGCATGGCGACCCCCAAGGCATACGTCACCTCCATGAGATCTGGCGGCCCCTCGCCCCGCATGGCGCCGATGCATTCCTTCACCTCGAGGGCGTTACCGGCCGCCATTCCCAGCGGATGATCCATGGTCGTGAGGAGGGCAATGGTGGGGCACTGATGCGCCTGGCCAATCGCAATCATGGTCTCGGCCAGCTCGATCGATTTCGGCAGATCGGGCATGAAGGCCCCTGCCCCGGTCTTCACGTCGAGGACGAGCCCGGTCAAGCCTTCGGCCAGCTTCTTCGACATGATACTGGCGGCGATCAGCGGGATCGAATCGATTGTCGCCGTCACGTCCCGTAATCCGTAGATCTTCTTGTCGGCCGGTGCGACCTCGCCCGTCTGGCCGATCATGGCACATCCCAGGCGACGGACTTGGGCCTCGGCTTCGCGGAGCGACAGATCGGTCCGGAAGCCGGGGATGGACTCCAGCTTGTCGACGGTGCCTCCGGTGTGCCCGAGGCCGCGCCCGGAAATCATGGGAACAGCAACCCCGCACGATGCCACCATCGGCGCGAGGATGAGTGACGTCTTGTCGCCAACCCCGCCGGTGGAGTGCTTGTCGATCACGGGAAGGCCGAGATCCCGGAAGTGGAGTCGGTCACCCGAGTCGCGCATCAGGGCGGTGAGGGTCAGCAGCTCGCTGTCGGTCATTCCGCGAAACCACACCGCCATGAGGAAGGCGGCCATTTGATAATCGGGAATGCGACCGCCGGTATAGGCCGTGATGAGTTCCGCCCACTCGTCCGCCGAAAGGGCCTCGCCGTTTCGCTTCCGTTCAATGAGTGTGGGTACCTGCACCCTCGTGGTTCCCTCGCGTGCTCGATTAGTATTGATAATGAGCGAGAACGGCACGTGCCATCTGATGACAAACCTAGCGGTGGCTCTGCTCCTGTGGGCGCCCCTGCAGGCCCAGAGCCCGTCCCTGACTGCCCCCGAGCACATCGCGCTCGGGATCGCCGCTCCGGAAGGGATGGATCCCGAAGCGGCGCTTCGGCACTACCAGGCGGCGCTCGCGCTGGATTCCCTCAACTATGAGGCAACCTGGCGCGCCGCTTTCGCGCTCCTCAACATAGGCAAGCGCATCCCGGACGAGGAGAAGAGCCGGTGGCGCGATTCGCTGTACGTTGAAGCCGAACGATTGGCCCGGCGAGCGGTTGATCTCGAAAACCTGGATCCGCAAGGCCATTATGTGCTGGCCTTGGCGATTGGGCGAACGTCACTCACCGAGGACGTCAGGGAGCGGGTCATGCTGGCCAGAACCATTCGCGTCGAGGCGCTCAAGACCCTCGAACTCGATCCCGAGCATGACGGCGCCTACCACGTCCTGGGCCGTTGGCACTGGGAGATCATGCGCCTGTCTGGGTTCGAGCGGTTTTGGGCCAAGAACGTGTTCGGCGCCAAATTCTTCAGCCTGGCGTCGTGGGACGGCGCAGTGGAGAATCTCGAGCGGGCCGTCAAGTTCAACCCAACCTACATCTACCATCGCCTGAAGCTGGCGGAGCTCTTGGTGGAGCGCAGACGCTACGCCGAAGCCACCGCGCAGTTGGAGATTATTCCCAGACTGCCCACCACCGATTACATGGATCCGAGCTACCGGGCAGACGCTGCCGCACTCCTCGCCGGCATCAATGCCCCCGAGCGGCGCTAACGCGACAGGGGGCTGGCCTCCATGACGTCGTCGATGATGTCCCGTGCGCGGCCGCTGGTGCGGGCCACCGCCCCGCGGATCTTCCGTCGCTGACGTCCCAGTTCTCGCCCGGCATCTTCGCGCACATGCTCGATCTTGTCTTCGGCCCGTTCTCGGAGATCCCTGACGCTGCGCCCGATCCGGCGCCGTGTGCGCGAGCCCTTGTCGGGCGCGAACAACACCGCGACCGTCGCCCCGACCAGCGCGCCCAGCAAAATTCCGGCGGCGAAGCCCGCCGCGACCCGATGATGGGTCTCCTCGTCGAGGAACTCCTCCTCGTCCTCGAACTCCTCGTCGTCGTCCGGGTAGGACTCATCGCGTTTGTGTGACATTGCCCCTCCAAATGCCCAGGTGAATCGCCCATTGCCGGGTGTGTACCAGGTGGCACCACCGCGCCTACTGGAAGCTAGCGGCATCCCGATCCAAACGAAACGCGCTTGACCCCTTCGGGGTCCCTCGCGACATTCCAGGCATCCCATGACCCCTGTCCCGGACTCCATCACATGACGTTGCCGACCCCTTCCATCCAAGAGGAAGCCGAACGCCTCGGCGCCCGCGTGGCCGCGCTGGAGCACGAGCGCAAGCACCTGTTGGCAGTCATCGAGATCCTCGAAGAAATTGCAGGCTCCCTGCACTTCGTCGACATCGTCCAATCGATCGCCCGCCGGCTTGGCGAGGCGTTCGGCCTGGATCGCTGCTCGATCTTCCTCGTGGAGCGGGCCGAGAATACCGTCCGCCTGGTTGCCAGTTATGAAGATCCGAGCATCCGGAACTACATCGTGGACGTAGATCGCTATCCCGAGTTGAAGCAGGCGCTCGAAACCGGGGAGACGGTGTTCATTCCCGATGCCGCGAGCGCCCCGACGCTGCAGCACATCCAGGGAACACTGGCCAATCGCCGGGTGAAGACCATCACGGTCGTGCCGATTACCTATCGTTCGGCCGCCATCGGCGCCATCTTTCTGCGTACCTTCCGAGACGGGCCGAGCTTCTCCGATGCGGACGTTCGATTCTGCCAGGTCGTCGCAAACCTCACGGCCAAGGCACTCCGCAGTGCCCACCGCTTCGAGAAATTGCAGGAGATGAGCGGGATCGATCCCATCGCCGCCGGCAAGGATCGCGAACGCGTCGCGCTGGTCGGCTTTCTCCGTCGGCTGCTGGACCGCCATGCCGAGCAAGAGGGTCCCTGGGAAGAGGGTATCCTCGGCAAGGCCAGCGCCGAGGAGATCGACCGGTTGGTCGGCGTCGCAATGGCCGTCATCGCCCAGGAGGCGCAAAGCCGGTGAGTGCCGGCTCCGGCGCCCAGGCGGCGCGCCGGGTCGCCGCGCTTCGCACGCAGATCGATCGGGCGAACCACGCCTACTACGTCGAAGACGCGCCGGAGATCTCCGACGCCGAGTACGACCGCCTGTTCCGCGAGCTGAAGCAGCTCGAGGACGAGTATCCCGACCTCAGGACTCCGGACAGTCCGACGCAACGGGTCGGTGCCCCACCTGCCAGCGCATTCACCAAGCATCCGCATCTCCGGCCCATGTTCTCGTTGGCCAATGCGTTCGACACCGAGGAGCTCGGTGAGTGGGAGGCCCGGAATGCCCGGTTGGCCCCAGCCGTCAGCAACGCCGGTTACGTCACCGAAATCAAGATCGACGGAGCCGCGGTCAGTCTCACCTACGCCGAGGGCAGATTGGTGACCGGAACAACCCGTGGCAACGGGGTCGTGGGAGAGGACGTCACCGCAAACCTGAAGACCATTGCCGACGTGCCCCTCGTACTGAAGGGAGGCCCGCACCCCGCCGTCATGGAAGTGCGCGGCGAGGTCTACTTCCCGCTGACCTCCTTCGCCCGGCTCAACCGCCAGCGTGAGGCCGACGGCGAGCCTCTTTATGCCAACCCGCGCAACACGGCGGCAGGCAGCCTCCGCCAGCTCGACCCCGCCATCACCCGGAAGCGTCGATTGCGCCTGTTCGCCTTCCACGTGGAAGTGATCACCGGGTCGCTTGGCTTGGCCTCGCAATGGGAAGTGCTGGGCGCGCTCGAGGCCTGGGGGTTTCCCGTCGAGACGCACCGAGCCCGGTCCGCGGATCTCGCTGGCGTGATTGAGAAGATCTCTGAATATGAGGCCGTGCTGGCGACCCTGCCCTTCCAAGCCGACGGGGTGGTGATCAAGGTGGACCGGCTGGCCCTGCACGCGGAGCTGGGCGTCATCGGAGGGCGGGAGCCGCGCTGGGCCATCGCGCGCAAGTTCGCCCCCGAAGTCGCCGTGACCCGGCTCCGTGAGATCAAGATCAACGTCGGACGGACCGGGGCGCTCAATCCTTACGCGGTGCTGGAGCCGGTGGAAGTCGGTGGGGTGACCGTGACCAATGCGACCCTCCACAACGATCAACTCATTGCCCAAAAAGACATCCGGATCGGTGATTGGGTCGAGGTCGTTCGGGCCGGCGAGGTCATCCCGCAGATCCTGGGACCCATCCAGCAGCGCCGCGACGGATCGGAGCAGCCGTTCCAGATGCCCACAACGTGCCCGGCCTGCGGCACGCCGACCGAGCGCCCGCCCGACGAGGTCATGCGGTATTGCCCCAACGTCTCCTGCCCCGGCCGCATCCTCGAGGGCATCGTTCACTTCGCCTCGGGCGGTGCGATGGACATACGCGGCCTGGGATACGAGCGTGTGAAGCAGCTGCTCGACGCCGGGCTGATCGAGAACGTGGGCGACCTCTATCAACTGAGTGTCGACCGGCTGGTGTCGCTCGAGCGGTTTGCCGACCAATCAGCCACCCAACTCGTCGAGGCCATTGCGGCATCGAAGCGCCAGCCGCTATCGAATCTGCTCTTTGCCCTTGGGATCCGGCACGTGGGGAAGCAATCCGCCCAGCTCCTGGCCGGACGATTCCAGACGATGGACCGCCTGCGCCTCGCCTCTCGCGAAGAGATCAGCGATGTCCCGGGAATCGGCCCGACCATAGCCGACGCCGTAGCCGGGTTCTTCCGGGATCCGAAGAACCTGCGCCTGCTCGACTCCCTGGAGCGGGCCGGCCTCACGATGGAAGAGCCCGGCGCCGTCGGCAGGGCCGGACCGCTCAGCGGCAAGAGCTACGTGCTGACCGGGACGCTGCCAACCCTGAGCCGCAGCGAGGCGACCAAGCTGATCGAGGCCGCCGGCGGCAAGGTGATCGGCAGCGTGAGCAAGAAGACCGACTGCGTGGTGGCGGGAGAATCCGCAGGGAGCAAGCTCGACAAGGCCCGCTCGTTGGGCATCGAAGTGATCGACGAGGCGATGCTCTTGCGCCGCGTAAACCAACGTTCCTAGCTTACGGCAACCCGGAGCCCGAAAGACACCCATGAACGCATCTCTCTTGCCTCGTCACCATTGTGTCGGCCTGAGCAGTCGTGCCTTCCATGTGCTACGCTCCAGCCTGGAGCGAGACAACGGGCTGCAGACCGCGGCCTACCTGCAGGAGGCTGGGTTCGCCTCCGGCGAGGACCTTTACAATGCGTTCGTCAGCCGGGTGCGCGATGTGTACCAGGTTGAGTCACCGGCCGACCTGGACTTGGCGTTCCTGAGCGAGGCGCTCTCCGCTCATTTCGGCGAGTTCGGCTGGGGGTCGTTGCGGTCCACGCCGCTCTCCGCCGCAGTGTTGGCGCTCGATTCCGACGACTGGGCGGAGGCCGCGCCCGAGGGCGGCGGTCAATACCCGTCCTGCCATCTCACCAGCGGATTGCTGTCCGACTTTCTCGGCCGGATGTCCGGCGAACCCGTTGCCGTCATGGAAGTCGAGTGCCGATCCCGCGGAGACGACCGGTGCCGATTCCTCGTGGGCTCGCCGGAGAGTCTCGCCATCGTCTACAATCGGATGGTCCACGGCGCGAGTTACACCGAGGCCGCCCGATCGTGGGAGGCGGCGTCAACTCCTGAGGAGCCGGATATCGCCTGAGCCCGTCTCGATCTGAACCCGGCCCTTTCCATTGCCAATCTGGCCACGGACGCTATCCCGGCTGTACTTACGAATCGTGACGGAGAAATCCGTCTCGATGTCGCCGCTGCCCGTCTCGAAATCGACTTGAGCGCTTAGGTCTCCGGGCACGCGAATCTCCACATCGCCCGACCCGGTTTCAACGGCCAAGAGGTTCGGTGCCTGCTTCATTGCCAGGGTGACCTCACCACTTCCGGTCTCGATAGAAACGCTCGCCGCCGCCACGTCCGACAGCGAAACATCGCCGGACCCGGATTCCACATCCACCGACTGGGTGGTGATCCCGGACCCCTCAAATCCTCCCGAACCGGTTTCGACGACCAGACGGGGGCCACGAATATCGCGCGCGACGACCCTACCCGATCCCGTGTCCACCGACAGCTCGCCTTCAATGGTCTGGACATTGACCGCGCCGGAGCCGGCATCGACGGTGAGGCTCCCAGTCACGCCAGCCACGGACACCGGTGCGCTCGCGACATCGATCCGAAGCTCGCCGGTGACATTCGTCACCCGAACCTCGCCCACGGCCAAGTAGAGACTCACTCGCTTACCCGGGGGAATGGCGACCGCGAGATCCGCGGCGGCGTTCATACCGCTGCCGGATCCGGCAATCACGACCTCATCCCCCCGGTCCCGACCGCCATCGCCAAAGGTGCCGTCGCGCCGTACCTTGAGAGAGGTCCGCGACCGGCTCCCCAAGCTCGCGGCAACGATCCGGCCCGATGGATAGACTACACGCAGCGACTGCCACCGGCGGCCATTGCGTTCGATGGCACCGGTTTCGACTGCAAGTCGTCTTGCGTCGGCACCGTGGCGACTCACCTCAATGGCGACGTCCGATCCCCCGCCGCCGGTAACCGTCACGCGGCCAACCAGATTGTAGATCGCGACCGCCTCACCGGAAACGAGGTGACGCTCAGGTGCCTGAGCCTCGAGGGTGAGGTGGGCGCTCAGCGCGCCGAGGATAACCACACCGAGACAGCGACGGACACTCGACATGACACGGACTCCTCAGTTGGTATTCGACCAGTTAGACGGCAGGAGCACTCCGAGGGTTGGAACGGCACGGCGCGGAGGCCTGTCCTTCGCCGCGATACTGCTCCTCTTGGCCGGGCTTCCCGTGGTCCGGCTCGCGGCACAAGACCGCCCCATGGCTCCCGACCTCGTGGTGCTCAACGCCAGGATATATACCGCCGACCCCGGCAGGCCGCGCGCCGAGGCGCTGGCCGTCGCCGGCGGGCGCCTGGTCTTTGTGGGGAGCCGGCTCGAGGCCGAGGCTCTCGTGGGGCCAGGGACCAACGTGTGGGATTTGGGCGGGGCCACGGTCATCCCCGGGATGGTCGATGCCCATGCCCATCTGGTCAGCCTGGGAACCGCTCTCCGGACGGTGGACCTGGTGGGCACGCGATCGTATGACGAAGTGATCGCCCGTGTCGTCGAGCGTGCCCAGGACCTGCCTCCCGGCACGTGGATCGAAGGGCGCGGATGGGACCAGAACGACTGGGCCGTCACGGCCATGCCGACGCTCGAGCCCCTGTCCCGAGCCGTCCCCAATCACCCTGTCTACCTTCGTCGCATTGACGGTCATGCGGCGCTGGCGAACGCCGCGGCGCTCCAGCCTGCCGGCATCACCCGGGATACACCCGATCCCCGAGGTGGGAGCATCTTCCGAAACCCCGACGGCACCCCTACCGGCGTTCTGCTCGAGGACCATGCGATGGAGCTGGTGCGCCGGGTGATCCCTCCTCCAACGCGGCGGGAGCTGGAGGAACGCATCCTCCTTGCGATTCGCACGGCCAACCAGAATGGCCTGACCGGCATTCATGACGCGGGCGTGGGAGCGGACACCATTGCGGTGTATCGGTCCTTGGCCAAAGCGGGCCGATATTCGCTCCGCAACTACGTCATGATCAGCGCGGCCGACTCCGCGCTCACCCGTTTGCTGCGCCAGGGCCCCCAGCTCGGCCTGTACGATCGGCTCTGGATACGCTCGATCAAAGTCTCGGCGGACGGGGCGTTGGGGAGCCGGGGGGCATTCCTGCTCGCGCCGTACACCGACGAGCCGGCCACGCGTGGCCTGCTGCTCGCCTCGCGGGACAGCCTGCAGCGGATCGCCACCCTCGCCCTGGCTCACGGATTCCAGTTGAATGTCCATGCCATCGGTGACGGTGCCAACCGGGCCGTGCTGGATGCCTTCGAAGACGCACTCCGTGAGCACCCCACCGCCGACCACCGGTTTCGCATCGAGCACGCCCAAATCCTGAGTCCCGAGGATATTCCCCGGTTTGCCCGCCTTGGCGTCATCCCCGCCATGCAGGGAAGCCATCAAACGAGTGATATGTACTGGGCCGTCGACCGCCTGGGCTATGCTCGTGCGATCGGCGCCTATGCCTGGCGCAGCCTGCTCGACAGTGGAGTGATCATTCCAAACGGATCTGACTTCCCGGTGGAATTCGTCAATCCCCTCATCTCGTTCGCGGCATTTGTGTCACGGCAAGATCGAGACGGCTGGCCGCCCGGCGGCTGGTTCGCGGCTCAGCGCACGTCGCGTGATGAGGCGCTGTACAGCGTGACGCTCTGGCCGGCGATGGCCGCCTTCATGGAGAAAGACACCGGCTCACTCACACCAGGCAAGTTTGCGGACTTCGTGGTGCTGGACAGGAACATCATGGAGGTTCCGGTAGATCAGATATAC
>DATHRW010000321.1:0-3558 GCA_035464955.1 Gemmatimonadales bacterium | reverse complement strand
CCCGAAAGCGAGGCCGGCACGTGGCGGCTTTCCTCGCGGAGTCGTTCCCGAGCTGCGCCGGCCAGATCGTCTTGGCGCCAGGGTTCCTGGCTGAGAGCTATCGGTTGATCCGGGAGGCCGGGGGAGTCTGCATTGCCGACGAGGTGCAGGTGGGTTTCGGTCGGGTGGGCTCGGACTTCTGGGGCTTCCAGACGCACGAAGTGGTCCCCGACATCGTCACGATGGGGAAGCCGATCGGGAACGGCCATCCACTCGCCGCAGTCGTGACCACGCCCGAGATCGCTGCATCATTCGACACGGGCATGGAGTACTTCAACACGTTCGGCGGCAACCCGGTCTCTTGTGCGGTGGGATTGGCGGTGCTGGATGTGATCGAGGGGGAGGGGTTGCAGCAGCACGCCCGGGACGTGGGCGACATGCTGAAGGGCGAACTCCGCCGGTTGGCCGGTGCGCACGACATCATCGGTGATGTTCGCGGGGCCGGACTCTTCCTCGGCGTCGAGCTCGTGCGCGATCGCGCGACCCGCGAACCCGCCGGTCGGGAGGCGTCCTACATCGCCAACCGCATGCGCGATCGCGGCGTACTCCTCAGCACCGACGGACCGCACGGCAATGTGCTCAAGATCAAGCCACCGATGGTCTTCGACGTCGCCGACGTTTCGCGTCTCGTCGATGCGTTGGCGCGGGTCCTCGTTGAGCCCAAGTTGAACACGCTTGCCGCGGGAGATGGATAGCCCCACCGAAGGAGGATGGCGATGCTGAGACCATTGGTGATCGTCGCCTTGATGGTCGCCGGACGGCCCGAGGCGCCTTCCGCACCTCGCCCGGATCTGGCGAGCTTCCGTCTCATGCACCTGGATCTGGCGTTATCAGTCGACTATGAGGAGGCACGGCTCGCGGGGACTGCGACGCTCGCGGTGGAGAACACGTCGGAGGAGCCGGTCTTGCTGATTCCGCTCTTGCTCTACCGGCTGATGACGGTCTCGGAGGTGACTGACGAGGCCGGGGGCGCGCTGGCCTTTACCCAGGACATCGTCACGATGGCGGACTGGCCGCAATACCAAGCCAACCACATCACGGTGATCCTCGATGCCCCGCTCGCACCCGGGCAACGCACCAGCGTGCGGGTAGGCTACGGCGGGTACCTGGCCGGACTCACCGAGACTGGAATGCGGTATGTGAAGGACCGAATCGAGCGGGAGTTCACCATCATCCGTGAGGATGCCCTGGCGTTCCCGGTGCTCGGCGTCCCGTCGTGGGAGCAGAATCGCGCCGTTGCACGAGTCCCGTTCAGTTTCCGGGCGCGGATCACGGTGCCCGAGGACCTGACTGTTGCTGCGGGCGGCCGCTTGGTCCAACGCACCCTGGCAAACGGCCGAACCACCTTTGACTACCGGAATATCGAGCCGGTCGAATTCCTCAACATCGCGATTGCGCCGTACCAGGTACTCGAGGGGCAGGACGCGACGGTCTTCTACTTTCCGGCCGATTCGGTGGGGGCCAAGCACATGCTGGGCCGTCTGGAAGCGGCGCGGGCACTGCTCGGACGGTGGTTCGGGACGATCGGGTCGCATGTGGGTATCACCGTGATCGAGATCCCCGAAGGATTCGGCTCGCAAGCCAGCCTGGCCGGCGGAATCATCCAGACGCGAGAGGCCTTCCACGACAGCACCCAGTCCCGCCAACTGTATCACGAGCTTTCCCACCTGTGGAACGCGCCCGATCTGGACGTCCCGTCGCCCCGGTGGAATGAGGGGCTCGCGTCCTTCCTCGAACGGCGGATGGCGGCAGAATTGGATGGGTGGCCCGACATGGACACGTTTATGGACGACGCGGCCCGGACGATCGTCACCCGCTTCGACGGAAACCCGACCTATCAGACGACGCCCCTGATCGATTACGGCAAGACATCGCTCACGGATCTATCCTATCGCGTGGGGATGCTCGCGTTTTACGCGCTGAACCGTTTGATCGGCCCCGACGCCTTCAACAATGCTCTTCGAACCTACCTGCGCCTGTACCGAGACTCCGGGGGGACAACGGCAACTTTGGTCACGGTGTTTCAGCAGGCCGCGCCCACCAGCGACATTACCGGCTTTTTCGAGGACTGGTTCTACTCAATGACCTGGTACGAGCGCCTGAGGAGCGGCGCGTCGCTGAGCGAAGTCATCGAGGGGAACCGGAAGTGAACCTCACGCATTCTTGACCCTGGCCCGCGTGCGCCGAGCTGCGGCTGACCGCATCCCGGGTGGGTACACCGCATGGGCCCAAGAGTCCTTCTTGCCTCGTTTGACTTCGTACATGAGGTCATCGGCCGCCTTGATGACCGACTGGACGCTTGGGGCCGGCGATTCGAAGGTGACTCCGCCAATACTGAACGTGACGGGCCATCCGTTCTGCTCCATGGCTTCGAGCAGGCGGGTCCGTACCGTTTGCAGTACCTCGCGAGCCGATGCGGCATCGGTTTCCGGGAACAAGATCACGAATTCGTCCCCGCCCAAGCGCGCGATGGTATCGGTGGATCTGGTGTATGTCCGGAGTGTTTGGGCGACCTGCTTGAGGGCCTCGTCGCCCACGAGATGTCCGTGGGCATCGTTCACGGCCTTGAAGTTGTCGAGGTCGATGGCGCACACGGAAAACGGATGCTGGTAACGGCCGGCACGCCGCAACTCGCGGTCGATCTGCGCGTAGATCGCTCTGCTGTTGGCCAGCCCGGTCAGCGGATCGGTGGTGGACAGCATCTCTTCACGGGCCAGGTGCCGCCGGATCACGGCCAGCAAGGCGCCAATCAGGATGAAGGCTCCGAGCAACACGACGCTGTTCAGCAGGGGGATGACCGCGTGCGAGGGATTGTGACCCGAGAGGCTGTCTGAGAGTAGCCAGGTTCCCGCGGCCACTATCGAGAGCGCGATGGCGGGTCGGAGGCCAACGTACCAGGCCATGATCGCGATCGGCGCAAAATAGAGTGGATGGATCGAGACGACTTCCGGACCGGCCGCATAATCCGCCAGGCCGATTCCGGCGATGAGAGCCAGGGCCACCGAGACCATCGCCCGCCGCGGTGCGCGCGTCAAGTACGCGTCGAACCCTCTAAGGATTCTCACCCGTGCCTCGCGGGGCAGGGGACCGCGCGGAGGCGCCCGGTCCGGTTGTGGTCGCGTCACGTGCGCGGGACGTCGGCTACGGGCGGGTCAACACCTCGCGGAGGTGTTGGAGTGCCCACTCGAGGTCGGCCCGGTCCACCACGAGCGGTGGTGCCAAGCGGATGACCTGTTCGTGGGTCTCCTTGGCAAGGATGCCGCGCGCCATGAGCGCTTCACAGAACGGTCGCGCCGGGCCCGACTCGCGCTTGATCACGATCCCGATCATGAGGCCCTTGCCGCGTACTTCGGCGACATGTGGCGAACCGATCTTCCGGAGTTCGGCCATGAGCCAGCTGCCCAGCTCCTGCGCCCGGTCCGGGAGCCGTTCATCGACGAGGATGCGGAGGGCGGCCTGCGCGATCGCCGCACCCAGCGGGTTCCCGCCGAAGGTCGAGCCGTGGTCCCCGGGCTGGAA
>DATHRW010000320.1:0-20994 GCA_035464955.1 Gemmatimonadales bacterium | reverse complement strand
GAGTGGTTGGAGGCGCTGGAACCGCTCGGCACCGATGAGCGGAAGCCATTCTTGGAGGAGGCACCCGCGCTCATTGCTATCTTCGCCGAGCGCCACGGCCTGGACCCCGATGGACATTCGCGGCAGCATTACTATGTGACGGAATCGGTTGGCATCGCCACGGGCGTGTTGATCACGGCGCTCCACTATGCGGGGTTGGCCACTCTCACCCACACCCCGAGTCCCATGAAATTCCTGAACGACATCCTCGAGCGGCCGGCGCACGAACGCCCCTTTCTTCTGTTGGTGGTGGGATATCCCGCGGCAGATGCGAAGGTCCCGGACATTCGGCGGAAGCCGCTCGAAGAGATCGTCTCCTTTTGCTGATCGGATCGTCACTCCTGGAGGCTTCCGATGGTTGAATTCCGCACGTCGCTTGGCACCTTCACGGTCGAGCTCTATACCGACCGGGCTCCGATCACGACGGAGAACTTCCTGACCTATGTGCGGGAGGGCTTCTATGACGGCACCATCTTCCATCGCGTGTTGCCGGGCTTCATGATTCAAGGCGGAGGCTTCACCCCGGCGATGTCGGAAAAGCCGGCTCGCGGCGGAATCAAGAACGAGGCGGACAATGGAGTGAAGAATACGCGCGGCACGCTCTCGATGGCCCGGACGGCGGACGTGAACAGCGCCACCTCGCAGTTTTTCGTGAATCTGGTGGACAATGCCTTTCTCGACCATGGAGCGCGGGACTTTGGGTATGCCGTCTTCGGTGAGGTGGTGGAAGGAATGGACGTGGTGGACACGATCGCTGCCGTTTCCTGCGGTGCGCGTGCGGGGCACGACGACGTGCCGCTCGACCCCGTGGTGGTGCATTCCGCTCAGGAGGTATGAGGCAGCGCCTGGAGGTACCAGATGGAACGCAGGAACCTATCGAGCGGGACGACGTGGGAGCCGCTCGTCGGCTACTCCCGGGCAGTACGGATGGGCCCCCATGTCTATGTGTCCGGCACCACAGCCACCGGACCCGATGGCAACGTCGTCGGGGTGGATGACCCGTACGCCCAGACCATTCAAGCCATCAAGAACATCGAAACCGCCCTGCGCGGGCTCGGTGCCACGCTTGCCGATGTCGTCCGAACGCGCATCTATGTGGTCGATATCACCGCGTGGGAGGCCGTCGGGGATGCGCATCGCGCCTTCTTCGGCGACATCCGGCCGGCCACTAGCATGGTGGAGGTTCAGCGGCTCATCGCACCGGACATCCTGGTCGAAATCGAAGCCGAGGCACTGCGTGATGATGCGTAGACTCGCTCCGCACTCCGCAGCCGGTGGGCTTTGCGAGCGCCCCCGCGCAGGGCAGCTTCACGCCATGTGCCCCGGTGTGGTCGGCAGGCCTCAACAGACCCGGGAGCCACGGTGACCCCGGTCGCGCGCTCCCTGATCGTCGGAGTGGCAGGCGGGAGCGGCTCCGGCAAGACCACCGTGGCCCGGGCGATCCACGAGCCCCTCGGCGTGGATGCCGTGCTGTTGGATGCTGACTCCTATTACTGCGACCTTTCCGATCTCGGGTTCGACGAACGGAAGGCGGTCAACTACGACCATCCAGATGCCTTCGACGTCCCACTGCTGGTGGAGCAACTCAACCAGCTTGCACGCGGCCACGCGGTTCAAAAGCCGACGTACGACTATGCGCTGCATACCCGCGCCCAGACGCGGATGCATGTCGAACCGCGCGAGGTCATTCTGGTCGACGGCATCCTGCTCTTTGCCGACGCTCGCCTCCGGTCGTTGTTCGACATCAAGGTGTTTGTGGATGTGGCCGAGGATATCCGATTCATTCGCCGATTGCGACGCGATATCCAAGAGCGGGGACGTTCGCTCGACAGCGTGATCGAGCAGTACTTGTCGACGGTCCGGCCCATGCACCTCGAGTTCGTCGAGCCCTCGAAGCGCTACGCCGACGTGATCCTGCCAGAGGGCGGCCAAAACCAGATTGGGATTGAGATGATCCGCGCCCGCGTCGAGAAGGAACTGGCGGTGCGGCGGGAGGCCGCGCGCGGCTGAGCGTCACGCGGTGGTGCGCGGTCCCTCGACCGGCAGGATGAACCAGAACGCGCTGCCCGTCCGGTAAATCGACTCCACCCCGATCGCTCCTCCGTGAAGCTCCACGAGCCGCTTGCATAAGGCGAGGCCAAGGCCGGTGCCCTGTTGCTCTCGGCTGGCTGAGCTATCGACCTGCGTGAATTCGGTAAAGAGCGTACCAAGGTCGTGCGGCCGGATCCCGATGCCGTTGTCCATGACTGACACCCAGATGGCATCGCGCGTGACCAGTCGGGTATCGCCCCCGACCCCATTGATCGAGTAGGGAAGCGGGGCCCGGGTCTTCACCGCCGAGATGTTGATGTGCCCGCCGGTGGTGGTGTACTTGGACGCATTGGACAGCAGGTTGTAGAGAATCTGTCGCACCCGGGTCCCATCCGCGACGACGGCGAAAGGGGCATCCTCCAGGTGGAGAGTGCAGGTCTGCTGCCTGGACGCTCGCAGGCTCTCCGTGTCGGCAACGGCACCCTGGATGGCGTCGGCTAGCTCGGTGCGGGCGAAGTCGAGCCTCATGCGTCCGGCTTCGATCTTCGAGAGATCGAGAACCTCGTTGATCAGTTCGAGGAGGTGTTGTCCATTGCGCGACACCGAATCGAGGAAATCCCGTTGCTGCGAGTTTACCGGTCCGAGTTCCTCGGTGAGGAGAAGGTCGGAAAAGCCGATGATGGCGTTCAGCGGGGTCCGAAGCTCGTGGGACATGTTGGCAAGGAACTGGTCTTTGAGCTGGGTGGTGCGGAGGAGCTCCACGTTCTTGGCGGCGAGGGCCTTCGCGTACTGCCGAGATTCGTTCAGCATGTTGGTGCGATCGAGCCCCACCACGACTTGGTGGCCAAGCGTATTCAGCAGATTGACGTCGGAGGGATCGAACGGCTGACCGTCAGCGCGGTCGTACACGCTGACGGTCCCGATCACGACCCCCGCGGACCGCAGCGGGACGATTGCGCATGTTTGGAGGGTGACGCCCTGGGCGGTGACGTGATAATTCCGGGGGTCCTCCTCGATGTTCTCGGACACCAGGGGCTCTTCTGTGGTGGCGACCCACCCGACGAGCGAATGATCCGTCGGCACGAGCTGCCCGACGATGTCGGGCGGCCCACCCGCGGCTGCCACCACCTTGAGGAATCGCCCTTCCTCGACCAGCATGCACACGAGGCCCACCTTGGCCTGGATGAGTTCGGTGGCGGCCACCGCGATCTCCCTGAAGAGTTCCGGCAGCTCTTTTCCGGCCAAGAGGCTCGAGGCGAGGCGACGGAGGGTCTCGAGCTCCCGGTTCCGTGCCGCGGCCGTGCGGAGCCGGGTTTCGTAGCGTTTTCTGAGGAGCAAGTTGCGTTGGAGCGCAAAGACGCCCAAGCCCGTAGCCGCGACTGCCAATGCATACCCCTCCACCCGTTCCCGCCGGATGAGCACGATGGCTGCCCAGCCCAGGACGACGACCCAAAAGGCGAGTCCCGTGGTCGAGTATAGCCGTTTCCACCACTCGCGGGCGGACTGGGGCACGGCCTCGATGCGCCAGGAGCCGGTGGCTCGGCCCTCGGTCACGGTGGGTGGGCGGGTTGGCAGACTCAGGGTGCGTCCTCGGTCAGGATTTCCGCGAACACCGTCTCCCCCGTCTCGAGCATTCTGCGGAGATACGGCCGACAGAGCCCGCACTGTGCGCCGCACCCCGTTTCACGCATGAGCGATTGCAAGCTCCAAGCCGACGCCCGGGCGCGGGTCAGCAGCCCAGCAAAGGGTGCTCGGAGGCAGACGCACCGAGAAATGCGGACACCGCTCAGGGGCACCTCGTGGTTACGGATACCTGGTTACGGATTGGTCGGCCGGAGGTCGAGTTCGCTGACGAGCGCCCGAACCGGCAGCGCCAAGCTCTGCAACACCAAATGGGCGACGTCCTCCGGCTGGAGAATGCTACTGGCGTCTCGCGCGAGTAAGGGTTGGTTCATGAGCATGGCGGTATCGACCGAACCCGGACACAAGGCGATGACGCGAATATTGTCTTGTCGCGTTTCGAGCATTAACGACCGGCTGAACCCCAACACAGCATGTTTCGAGGCGGCATAGGCCGTTCCCCCCACAAATCCGTTGCGGCCGGCGAGGCTTGCGATGTTCACAATGGTCCCCGCGCGCCGCCGCCGCATGCCGGGCAGCACCTGGCGGGTGGTGAGAAACAAGGAACGTACATTGGTGGCCATCGTCGCATCCCACTCGTCGAGCTCGAGATCCTCGATCCGTTTGACGATGCCGATGCCCGCATTGTTGATCAGGACTTCAATCGGGCCCAGGGTCTCGACGACCTGCCCGATGACCCGGGCGACGTCGCGTTCGGAACTCACGTCCGCGCCTGCCCCGGCCGCAGCTACGCCGAGCGAACGCAGTTCCGTGACCAGTAACTCGACACGCGGCTCGTTTCGGGCGCATACCCCGACGTTATACCCGGCCCGAGCCAGCGCAAACGCAATGGCGCGGCCAATGCCCTCGGTGGCTCCGGTGACGAATGCGGTGGACGTGGCTGCCATGCCGGAATACTAACAGGCTGGGCACGAAAGATGGGCGCCGCCGGTTACGGCATGTCGGGGGATCGCGGCTTACCGTGCGACTCGGCCCGCCGGAGGTAGAACGATACCCGGTACGCCAATTTCCGGATGGTGATGACTTCCGTGGCGTCGAGCCACCCCTCGGCCTCCGCCAGGGTGGCGAATGCGTGGAGTACGCTCAGTTGGCGCGACTCGAGTGGCTGGCGCAGCAGGCGCTGAAGCCCCCGCCGCCGCTGGATCGGGAGCTTTGACAGCACGGCCTCGAGCCGTGCCTCGAGATCCGCGGCGTGGCGAGGCAGCACCCAGTCGGTGACGAATCGCATGGTGCAAACTTGGGCCATCGCCGGGCGTCCGGCGTACCAAACGGTGGCCCCCAGGGGCGGTTTGCACGCGTCCCCCCGCGGGCATTTGACAACCCTCCGTCCCGCATGCAAACTCCACATTCCCACTGCCCTGGAGGTGAAGACCATGAAGGTCTATGACCCTAAACATATCCGGAATGTGGCCTTCGTCGGTCACGGCGCCAGCGGCAAAACGACTTTAGTGGATGCCCTGGCGTTCGTTTCCGGGTCCAGCCGCCGACACGGATCGATTAAGGAAGGCACTACCCTCACCGACTACTCCCCCGACGAAATCGAACGGCAATACTCCATCAGCCTCGGCCTCGGCTACGCCGAATGGGCGAACACCAAGATCAACATGATCGACACGCCGGGCTTTTCCGATTTCTTCGGCGAAGCCATTACCGGACTCTATGCGGCCGACGCGGCGGTGGTCGTGTTGAGCGGGACCGGCGGCGTCGAAGTCGGGACCGAGAAGGTCTGGGACGTATGCGACGACCTCCACTTGCCCCGAGTGCTCTTCGTGTCGCTCATGGACAAGGAGCACGCGGATTTCGAGCGGGTGTTCGCCGACGTGAAGGAGCATCTGTCACCCAAGGTCCTCCCGGTTGAGATCCCGGTGGGGAACGGGCCGGCGTTCCACGGCATCATCAATTTGTTCTCGGGCAAGGCCCACATGTTCAAGGCGGGCACCAAGTCGGGGGAATACGACGAGGTCGCCATCCCGGACGAGTATCAGGCCCTCTACGAACAGTACAGCGAGCTGCTGACCGAGACGGTGGCGGCCACCGACGATCGGCTGATCGAACGCTACCTGGAAGGGAAGACGATTGGCCGGGACGAAGTCATTGCGGTGGTGAAGAAGGCGATCGCGGACGGCGAGATCGTGCCGCTCTTCGTGGGCAGCGGCGAGCTGACCTACGGAACCCAGGCCCTGTTGACCAAGATCGTCGAGCTCCTGCCGTCGCCGGCCGAAGTGGCCACTCCGGCCGAGGCACCCCTGGTGGGCCGCGTGTTCAAGACGATGTCGGAGCCCCATGTGGGAGACGTTTCGTTTTTCCGCATCTACCGTGGCACGATCCGCAACGGCGACGAGGTGTTCAACGCCGAGCACGAGGTCACCGAAAAGCTCAACCACCTGTCCATCCAACAAGGCAAGGAACGCTTCGAGGTTCCGGAACTCCAGGCGGGCGACATTGGGTCCGTCGCCAAGCTGCGGGACACGCATACCAACGACACCTTCTGCTTGGCGGAGCACCCCGTCCACCTCGACCCCATTCCGTTTCCCGACGCGGTGGCCACGTCCGCCGTGGTGGTGAAGCAGCGTGGCGAGGAAGACAAGCTCGCGAGCGGGCTCCACAAGCTGCATGAAGAAGACCCCACCTTCCACTTCGAGTACAATTCCGAATTGAGCCAAACCTTGATGCATGGCATGGGGGAGCGGCACTTCGAGATCCTGCTCAAACGGCTCGAACGGAAATTCGGTGTCCACGCGGAACTGATTCCCCCCAAAGTGGCCTATCGGGAGACCATCAAGGGGAAGGCCGAAGGCCAAGGCAAACACAAGAAGCAGAGCGGCGGCCGCGGCCAATACGGCGAGTGCTGGATCCGGCTGGCACCCTTGGCCCACGGGTCGGGCTACGAGTTCGCCGACAAGATTGTCGGCGGCGTGATCCCCAAGAAGTTCATCCCAGCCGTGGACCGAGGCATCCAAGAGGCCGCGCAGCGTGGCCCGATCGCCGGGTTTCCGATGGTTGATTTTCGAGCCGAATGTTACGACGGATCGTACCACGACGTGGATTCCAACGAGATGTCCTTCAAGATGGCCGGTATCCTGGCGTTTCGGAATGTGTCGGCCAAGTGTCGACCGGTGCTGCTCGAGCCACTGCAGGATCTGGAGATCTGGGCGCCCGATGAGGTCCTGGGCGATGTCATGGGCGATCTGAGTGGCAGGCGGGGACAGATCCTCGGCACGGAGCCCGACGGCCGGTTGGTCAAGGTGAAGGCCATCGTGCCGGAGGCGGAGCTGTACAAGTACTCTACCGACCTCCACTCCATTACGCACGGCCGTGGCACATTCCGGAAATCATTCCACGGCTACGTCGAGGCGCCGCCTGACGTGGCTGCCAAGGTTGCGGCCGAATCAAAGAAGCCCGAGCTGGTGAACACCTAGTCCGAGCTGGTTCCCTTGCAATGCAAGCGTCCCGCGCCCCGCTCGGCGCGGGACGCTTGGTTTATGACGAGGGAAGCACGCGCTCGAGTTCGTCGAGCAGCGCCTTGGCACCCAGCGATTCAAAGAGACGCTTGGCCTCGTCGCGCCGCTCCGCCATGGCCGGCGCGTCGCCGAGGGCGTGGAGCGCGCGGGCGGATGCCAGCGCGGATTCAGCCTGGAGTAAGGTGCTGCCATAGCCGGCCGCGATGGTTCGGGCGGCTTCCGCTGCCCGATGCGCCTCGGCAAACTTGCCCTCTTCGAGCGCGACGAGGGCGCGAAGCCTGCCAACCTCCGCCGTGCCCAGTTCGTCGCCGGCCTCCGTGGCAAACTTCCAGGCTTGCTCCAGTTCCGACCGGGCCAGGCGCACGTCGTCCTTGGCCATGTGCACTTCGGCCCGGCCCATGAGCGTGAGCGCCATCAACCCCTTCTCCCCGACCATCGCTGCGTGCCGCACCGCCTCCGTTGCGGCATCGTCCGCATCGCCCAACGCGGCCATGTCACGGAACGTGAGACCCAGATTGTGGTAGGTCTCCGCCGTGCCGCGGCGGTCGCCCAATCGTTGATACGACAGCATCGCGCTGCGATAGAGGCTCAAGGCCAGATCCGGCCGACCCCGCAAGTGGGCCACCGAAGCCAGATTGTTACTGGCGCGCGCCGCCACCAGGCTGTCGTCCAATTCTTGGGCCAAGAGCAGCGCCCGTCCGAAGTGGTGTTCCGCGTCGGCAATGAAGCCGCGCTCGAAGGCGATGGCGCCGAGCAGGTTGGTCGTCTGCAACCGCCCGTCGGCATCGGCCTTGGACGTGAATTCCTCGAGGGCCCGCCCGGCCAGTGTGGCCGCGAGATCGAGCCGCCCGACCCGCGTGGCCGCCTTTGCGGCGAGCAGGAGCATGCCCGGCTCGCGATCGAGCGACGCGCCGCTCCCGGTTCCGAATGCCTCGAGGGCTTCCTGGAAGCGCCCGGCCGCCACGAGATCCCTGAGGGCGCGGCTGGGATCGTTGGCGGAAGGATGTACGGTCACGGGTCAATGGTCCTTGGTCAGTAGGCGATGGCGTAGCGGCTGAAGCCCGTGAGTTCGGCCTCGATCTCCTCGAGCGACTCGATCAGGAACGAGCCGATCTTGACGAAGTCATCCCCCGGATTCTCCTGCCGCCAGATGGCCAGACTGTCTTCGATCGCCTCGTCTTCCAGGTCGATCACGCCGTCTTGATTGAAGTCGTCGTCCGCCTCCTGGTATTTGATGTCCAGTTCGGCCGGCTTGAGCGGGTTGAACTTGAGGCCGGTGGGCTCGAGCTCGAACAGGATCCGGGTCGGATCTACCGAGCGGATGGTAATCAGCACCGAATCCCCGATGGCGATCGGGGTGCCGTTGGGCAGCGTCTCGAGCGAGATGTCATCGATTCGGAGCCGGAGGTACTCCTCACCCGGGCCTCCTACGGCGTCTTGGAAATAGATGCGCGCTTCGGCCTGCTCGCCTTTCTTGGCCCAGAACGTCTCGACCGGATTGAAGACCGGCGGGCTCGCCTGCGCCAATTTCAGGATATTGAGCGCAGCAGGCGGCCGCTGCTCGGGCGGCGGGTTGGGTCCCGAGCCGTTCGAGTCGCCGCAGCCGACGCCACACGCAACGACGACGCCCAGGGGCAGGAGGAATCGCGTATTCCAGGTGCTCATAACCATATCCTTCACACGAGGCCCCGTGGGGCGTTTACGAATCATCGTCCAAGAGGCGGTTGAGGCGCGGGCGTGAAATGCCAAGCCGCCGGGCCGCTTCACTCTTGTTGCTCCCGGTCAACTCGAGCATGGCCCGGGCGGCGGCGCGGGTGATGGTCTCGAGGTCGGCGGGAAAGGGCAGCGGCCCCATTGCCGGCGGGTCGCCCGCGTCCGCCTCCAACCGGAGTTCGTCGATCGACAGCGTCCCCGGTGGCGACAGCACCAGGGCGCGCTCCATCGCATTGCGCAGCTCCCGAACGTTCCCCGGCCAGGAATGGTCCGCCAGTCGCTGCCGGACTTCCGGCGTGAGAGGCGGCACGGGGACACGGTAGCGCGTGGCGAGCTGGCTCAGGAACGCTTCTGCCAGTCGCTCGATGTCGCCATCACGATGGCGAAGGGCGGGCAGCTCCAACGCCACCACGTTCAATCGATAGTACAAGTCCTCGCGGAACATGCCTGCGGCGATGGCCTTGGTCAGGTTTACATGCGTGGCTGCCAGCACCCGCACGTTCACCTGCCGGCTGGCTTGCCCGCCGACACGGCGCACTTCGCCGCTTTCGAGCGCCCGCAACAGCTTGGTTTGAAGTTCGAGCGGCATGTGTCCGATCTCGTCGAGGAACAGCGTGCCGCCGTGCGCGGCCTCGAACAGCCCCTGCTTAGCGGCAACCGCACCGGTGAACGCACCGCGCTCGTGGCCGAACAGCTCGCTCTCCAGCAGGTTGGCCGGAATCGCGGCACAGTTGACCGGGACAAACGGAGCCGCAGCGCGAGGGCTATGGTAGTGAATGGCCTGCGCCAACAACTCCTTGCCGGTTCCGGTCTCGCCGCCGATCAGCACCGTCACCTCACCGTGGACCGCTACCCGGGCCGCCTGATCGATGACTTGGCGTACCGCCTTGCTCCGGCCGATGATCGACTCGAACCCGCGCGTTCGCCGTTCATCTGAGGCGTACCGCTCCGCCTCCACCCGCCCCTTTGCGCTACGAAGCTCGCGCTCGAGCGATCGGCGGAGCAGGTCGAGATCGGCCGGCAGCGCGAAATAATCCCGCGCGCCCTTGCGAAGGAGTCCGCTCGCGAGGCGGTGATCTTCCGTCGCCCCGATGACGAATGGACCACCATCCGTTTGCCCTAGCCGATCGAGCAACTCCAACGCGTCCGCCTCCATTCCGCCTGCCAGGACCACCATGGCCGCCCCGCCGCTCGGCGGTGCATCGCTGCCGCTAGGTTCCCATTCCAGCGAGGTCGCTCCGAGTTCGCCGGTCAGCTCCCGGATCGTGGTCCAGAAGCTGTCCGACAGCCGCACCACCGTGATCCAGGGCTTAGGATCGGCCATGGTGTTTCCGGCAGGCTTCGGGCTCACTCGCGCCGAGCGCTGCATCGTGCTTAGTGATCGTGGCTGTCGCAATCGCGATCCTCGTCGGCGTGCCCGCGGAGGTCGTTGACCCCGTCCCAAAAAGCACGAACTTTGAGAGCCCCCAGGCTGGGCGGTACCGCACCACCCCGGCCCCTGGTCGTATCTTCGTATGACGATGGTGCTTGCAAGGGTGAGGCCGGTGGGGTGAAATATTGTAATCCATTGTGAATAGGTGTCTTAGGTTCGTGAACCTACACCAGTGACCGCGGTCTGATGCCACGAAATAGAGCATGGTGTAACACTATGTTACAAGTCGGGTGGGGACATTGGGTTCGGGTAGCTGTTCTGGCCGGCCTGTGCTGGGCCGCCGTGGGCTGCCGGGGCCGCGACCTGCGCTGCGACGGCTGCGGCACGCTGGTAATCGCCGCCACCGGCGAGCCATCGAGCCTCTTCCCGCCGCTGGTCTTCGAGACGGTGGGCCGCGATATCACGGACCAGATCTACGAACGTCTGGCGTATCTCGAGTCAGGTCATGCACCGATCGATACCGCAGCCTACCGACCCGGACTCGCCGTGCGGTGGGAGCGCCGCGACTCGCTGACCTGGCGCTTTCACTTGAGACCGGGTGCTCGCTGGCAGGATGGCGTTCCGGTGACGGCGGAGGACGTCCGGTTCAGCTTTGCCGCCTTTGCCGACCCCGTCATCGACGCCCTGGCACGCACCGCTATCCAGGGAAGGCTCGAGGCTTTCGTGGTCGACTCCGCCACGGTCGACATCCGGTTCGTCGAACCATCTCCCGAGCAATTGTACGATGCCACTTACCATGTGCGGATCATTCCCCGTCACGTATGGAAGGACGTCCCTGTCGACGCATGGCCCACCGATACGGTGCTGGCGCGGATCGTCGGGTCGGGCCCCTACCGCTTGGCCGAGTGGCGCCGGCCCGAGTTCCTCATCCTCGAGTCCTGGCCCAACGCCTCGCACGCGCCGGGCATTCCTCGCGTGGTGTGGCGCTTCGGCGAGGACCCGCTCGCGGCCGTGAATCTCCTCTTGAGTCACGAGGCCGACCTCCTGGAGGCCGCAGGCGGACCCGCACAGGTAGCCCAACTCGCCGAGGATCCGGTGTTTCGGCTGGAGTCCTATCCGTCCGCGGTGTACGGGTTCCTGGGATTCCGAATGCTCGACCCCTCAGGCCTGCCGCATCCGGTCTTGGGTGACCGGGACGTGCGGCGGGCGCTCACCATGGAACTTGATCGGGCGAGCATCGCGCGATCGGTGTTCGGCCTGGAAACCTCGGTGCCACCGGGGCCCATGTCGCGACTCTTGTGGATCTGGGACGATAGCATGGCTGTGCTACCCCATGACACGACGGCGGCAGGCCGGTTGTTGGACGCACGCGGCTGGGTCAGGGAGTCCGATGGCATCCGGAGGCGCAACGGTCGGAAGCTGGCGTTCGAGATCTTGGTGCCATCGACTAGTCGAACCCGGCGGCAATTGGCCGAGGCGGCCCAGGCCGTGTGGCGCGTGGCCGGAGTCGAGGTCACGATTGCGGCCGTCGATTTCCCCGTCTTCCAAGAGCGCTTGGGGAGCGGCCGGTTCGACGGCTACATCGGGGCCTGGCTCGACGAGCCGAGCCCGCGCGGCCTTACCGATCAGTGGACCCGGGCTGGGTGGGGGGTGCTGAATTACGGCCGCTACGCCAACCCGGTGTTCGACTCGCTCGTCCGGCAGGTCGGCCAGGAACCAGAGGTCGAAGCGGCCCGGACCCTGTGGCGCGATGCGATCCGTGTGCTGAATGCGGATGCGCCGGCCATTTTCCTCTATAGCCCCACCAACGTGGCGGCGGTCCACCACCGCCTCCGAGGTGTGCGGCTCGATCCGTATTCGTGGCTGGCGCACCTGAGCGAGTGGTCGATCGATCCCCGGCAGGCACTAGCCCGGGATTCGCAGGCATCTGCGATCGGGCGGTAACGGGTCCGAACACTCCAACGACCGCCCGCCCGGCAGCGACCGGGCGGTTGCCAGCACGCTCGACAGGCATGTCCTTCACACCGCTTCGCTCCGCCTGCGAACGCCTCTGGTTCAATGACTCTGATTCAAGTCTTATGAACCCGGTTCCGAGATGCAAGATGGGCTGTCCGCGCGCTACCCCTCTCGAGCCCGAGCAGCAGGTTTCAGTCGCTCGTAGCGGCGAAAACTATAGGGATACGCATGCCGATCGTCCGGCGCGAACCTGACGAACTCCACCAAGTGCCACGCTGGGGGCTCCCACGCCGGAAAACGGACGTCACCCTCTACAGCGGCATGCACCATCGTGAGGTAGATCCGGTCGGCGCGCGGCAACGCCGCACGGTAGAGCTCGGCGCCGCCCACCACGAAGACCTCGTCCTCGCCTGCGGTCAGTTCCAATGCCCCCTCGAGGGTGTGCACCACCTCGGCTCCGGCCGCCTCGAAGTCCGTGTTGCGGGTGATCACGATTGTGCGCCGGTCCGGGAGCACCCGGCCGATCGACTCGAACGTCCGCCGGCCCATCACGATGGAGTGGCCGGACGTCAGCGCCTTGAAGCGCTTGAGATCGTTGGGGAGATGCCAGGGGAGGGCGTTGTTCTTTCCAATCACGCCGTTCTCGGCCATGGCGACGAGCAGCGACAGAATTATACAGCCACCTCCGCTCGGATCGGGGGGTGCGGCTCGTACCCCTCGAGCGTGACCTCGTCATAGGCGAAGTCGTCGATCGACGCGACGGTCGGCGACAGCCGGAGCGTCGGGAGTCGGCGTGGCTCGCGGCTCAGCTGCAGGTCGACGGCCGCAAGATGGTTCCGATACACGTGCGCATCCCCAAACGTATGGATGAACTCGCCGGGGGCGAGGCCTGTGACCTGCGCCACCATGGCGGTGAGAAGTGCGTAGGACGCAATATTGAATGGCACACCCAGAAAGAGATCGGCGCTCCGCTGATACAGTTGACAGGACAGCCGTCCTTCGCTCACGTAGAACTGAAACAGGACGTGACACGGCGCGAGCGCCATGGCAGGAAGCTCCGCCACGTTCCACGAGCACACCATGTGACGGCGGGAATCGGGATCCCGGCGAATCTGTTCGATGACGTGGCCGAGCTGGTCGATATACCCACCATCGGGCGCCGGCCAGGACCGCCACTGCCGACCGTAGATCGGGCCAAGATTGCCTTCCGCATCGGCCCACTCGTTCCAGATCCGGATTCCATGTTCCTGCAGATACCGCACGTTGGTGTCACCCCTGAGGAACCACAGGAGCTCATACACCACGGACTTGAAGTGGACCCGTTTGGTGGTCACCAACGGGAACCCCCGGGCCAGGTCATATCGCATCTGGTACCCGAAGATGCTCAACGTCCCGGTTCCAGTCCGGTCGCTCTTCGCGTGGCCGTGATCGCGAACATGTCGCAAGAGATCGAGGTACTGTTTCATGGCGTGGGACTCCCGTCCGCGAGGGCCAGCCGCAACTGTTGGTACGTTGCCTCCCGTTCGATGGAGCGCAAGGCCTGGGCGATATCATCGGGGAGGGCGACCGCTCGGGTGCCCATCTTGAGATGGTTCAGGGGTGTCGCATCGGTCGATTTGGGCAAGAGCACGCCAGGGTTCAAGATCCCATCCGGGTCGAAGGCCTGCTTGACCGATCGGAACAAGGTCAGGATGTCCGGTCCGTAGAGCTGAGCGAGAAATCCGGCGCGAAGTCGACCGGCGCCGTGTTCGCCCGCTGGTGTGCCACCGAGCCGAATGACCTCCGCGGTCACCTCTTCGAGCAACGAGCCGACCACTCGTTCCCACCCCTCACGACGCACATCGACCAGAAGATTCGCGTGAAGGTGGCCGTCACCGGCGTGGCCGAAAAGTACTACTTCCAGTCCGCGAGCGGCTGCGGCGCGGCGCACCGCACTCACGTACCTGCCAAGTTCGGCCACCGGCACGCACCCATCCTCGATCACTTGAAGGGAGCGCCGGTGATCCGGCAGCCGAGCCAGAATGGGGCTCGCGGCATGGCGTAACGCCCAGAGTTCAGCCGTCTCGGCCTCGGTCAGGGCGGTACGCACGTCGGCTGCGAGGTGGTCCACCGCGCGTATTGCGTCGCCCAAGGCGCCGCGGAGCGATACCGGCGTATCGCGCTCGAATTCGACCAGGAGCAGCCCCGCGGCCGACGTCGGGACCCAGTCGGCGGCCGTGCCGCGCTCGGACCCCGAGCGCACCAGATCGAGAAAGGTCTGGTCGAGCAGTTCGAGCGCCGAGGGTTGGTATTGCCGAATGGCCGACACGATGTCGGCCAAGCTCGCGAGATCGTGGAGTACGATCCCGGCACCGGCCCGATGTGTGGGCGTTCCATCCAACCGCCACTCGATGCCGGTGATGATACCGAGCGTGCCTTCCGAGCCGATAATGAGCTCGGCGAGGTCGCCCGACGCCAGGTACGCGTCGAGCGCGTATCCGGCCGAGTTCTTCCGCGTGCGGGGAAACCGTTGACCAATGAGGGGTGCGGCCGCGTGGATAGCTGGGGCGACGTGCTGGTGGAATCGGTCCACGGCGGGTAGCCCCGACTCCGCCTCGCCGGTCGCGCCGCGCCGGATCCAGCCGTGCGATCCGTCGGCAGTCATGAGTTCGACGCCCTGCACCCAAGCCCGCACACTGCCGAAGCGCACCGAGCGAGCGCCGGCCGCGTTGGTCGCGACCATGCCACCAAGGGTGGCCCAGCGTCCGCTCGACGGATCCGGCGGAAGCCTGAGCGAATGCCGGGCGGCCGCGACGTTGAGGCCGCTGTAGGCTACGCCGGCGCCGGTCAGGGCCATGCGCCGGTCGGGCATCACCTCCAGCCGGTCGGCCCCGAAGCCGGTGAGGTCGATGACCGTTCCAAAGCCCACATTGCCGCCTCCCATGGCGCTGCCGGCGCCGCGAGGGACGATCGGCATACCCAGCCGCGCCGCCCAGGTCAGCAGATGGCGGAGGTCTTCGTCGTTGGCCGGGATCGCGACGGCGGCGGGGATGATGCGAAAGATGCCGGCGCCTTCCGCATACGCCGCCCGGGCCCGCTGGTCCGTTCGGAACACGCCGCGGAAGCCGGGTGGCCGTGTCGGAACCTGCGGAAGCACCATGCTGCTAGGGCTGCGGGGAGCAGGTTGTGGTCATGCAAGGCGCCGATAATAAGCACGCACGAGGTAGTTGCTGGGCGCGATGACGTGTGTCGCCGCCACGGTCCGGTACACTTCGCCCCGGGTAATCTTGAGTTTGTGAGTGGGCTCCAGCAGGCGCCGGTCGGATGCCGCGCGGCGTAACGTCCGGACGGCAAAGTAGAACGAGGTCAGGCAGAAGAGCCGGATACGATACTGGTACCGCGGCAACATGGTGCAATAGCGGAGTGAATCGGCCAGATGGCGTCGCGCCTCGGCGATGAGCGCGTCCATGACTTGGAGTGACTCGGTGCGGAACGCCGGATCGAACAGTTTTTCCGGCGGCACGCCCGCCTGGTGGCACAGGTCACGGGGAACGAAACTCCAGCCGCGACGGTGGTCGTCGGCGACGTCCTTGATGATGTTGGTGAGTTGGAGCCCGAGCCCGAAACTCGCCGCGAGGCGGTCGAGCGCCTCATAACGCGCTGCATCGGCTCGGGAATCGGATAGACGGAACAACCCCGTGAGTAGATGTCCCACTGTGCCTGCCACGAAGTAACAGTAGCGGTCCAGCTCCTGGAGATCGGCCAGCGTCTCGAGTTCACGCCCGGCAACCAGCCGGCCCGCCCTGGCAAACTCCGCCATTCCGGCGCACATCTCCTGCACCCATGGCCGGATAGCATCGCGTTCGGGGGCCGAGAGCGCGTGGAATTCGCCGAGGATCATGTCTGCGTCGGCGGCCAAGTGCTCTTCGTCGTTCCTCCGACTTCGGAATGCCGTTCGAACCGAGTCGGCGGCAGGGCCGTTGTCGTCCAGGCAACCACCGAAGTCCCGCAGTAGTCCTTGTTTATCGGCCACGGACAGGTCAGTCGCATCTTCGATGGTGTCGGCGATCCGACAGAGCAGGTAGGCGACCGTGACCGAGTGCGACAGCGATCGGGGCAAGAGCCGGATGCAGAGCGCAAAGGTCCGAGAGACCTTGGGCAGCATGGCGGCGCAGAACGCACGCCCTGCACTCGACGACGCCCGACCCTCCTGCCCGCGACCCGTTGCGTTGGGGCTCATGATGCTCGCCGCCGTTCCGGCTCCGTTCTCGGCCATCGCGCTAATTGGCTAACGATGTCACGAGGCCCCGCCATGAAAAGATCTCTTCGGGGTCGATCGATTCATTCAGCACGCCGGCGGCCGCCCGTTGCAGATAGGGGCTCCGGCCGGCCCGCTTGATCAAGAAATCGCTCATCCAGGCATGAGACAACCAGCGTTCGGCGACTTGATACCCGCGGTAGCGGGGCTCGAGGGTGGTCTGGAGCACGTGCGGCAAGTGGGAGAGCGGCTCGAGCGAGCCCGCCGTGAGCGCCCGGCTCACGTGATCGGCGGCGAGTGCGCCCGTCTCCATGGCCTTGCCGATGCCCTCGCCGGTGAACGGGAACGTGGTTCCAGTGGCTTCGCCCACCACCACGATGCGCCCGCCCGCATAGGCGGGTACACCCGTGAGCCCGCAACGGAGCGGGGCGCCCTTGATCGAGGAAGTAAAGGCCCCGTGCGCCATCAACTCCCGTGCGGGAGGGAAGCGCTCCACCAACGTGTGGAACATGTCGCGTAGGTTCGGGCGGCGGCGCCCGGCACCCCGATCAAACACCCCACAGCCCAGGTTGTATTCCTGGTTGCCCAGCGGAAAGATCCAACCGTATCCCGGGAGAATGGATCGATCGAATGTGACAATCAGCCGGTCGAGCGACACCGAGGAGCGTGCATAGCACCGCAGTGCCGTGGCGCGACGTTGCTCGGCCGTCGCCTTCGTGCGGCTCGGCATGAGCCGGATATCCGCGCCGGTCGCCACAACTGCCAGCCTGCCGGTCACGCCCACATTGGTGCCGGAGCATCGGGCAACGACGCGATCGGATTCTTCTGCCAGACTCGTGACTTCGGCTACGGCAAAGGTGGCACCGCGGTCGACGGCCGCCCGGGCCAGCAAGAAATCCAACACCTCCCGGCGGATGGTCATGAACTCGCCGGGAATGTCGACGGCGTATTGCGACGGGCTGAAGATCCTGACCGCGTCGACCAGGTGTCCGTGCGACCTGACGAGTTCGTACAGCTCGAGCCGCCGCAGCATCCGGAGACTGTCACCGAGCAAGCCATCGCCACAAGCCTTGCTTCGAGGAAACACGCGCTTGTCCACCAGGGCCACCTGGTGACCGGCGGACGCGAGTCGGATGGCCGCCGTCACACCGGCCGGCCCCGCCCCGGCGATCACCACATCGAAGAGGCGATGGGCCAGTGCCGCGACCGGTTGCTGCAGGACAGCCGGTGCCATGCCACTGAGGTCCGAGACCCCGTGGTCCGCGTTCACGGCTGCTCCACGGCGGCAGGCCCGCCGATCCGGGTGAGCGCGGCTTGGACCCGAGCAACCACGGGATGGCTGAGCGGGACCAGCCGTTCCAATTCGCGCTCGGGGAGAGAGGGATCCGCCCAGGGTCGATAGGCGATCTCGACCTGGATACGGGAACGCCCGGGGTGGAGCGGATCGATCCATGCTCTCGCGCGCACAACCTCCGGCCCCAGCGGGCGCCGAGACGTTGCCGCCCCCGTGGCGCTTTCGAACCATGGGGTCTCGAGGTACCCGTCACGCGGCTCCTCGATCGTCACCGGAATCGAGTCAGTGCGTAACGCGTCCGCCACCTTGAGGGTGGCGGCGGGAACGTCCAGGTCGACGTCGACGGTCAGGGCGCCGAGCATGGGATGGACCGGCGGCCGGCTGGTGGTGGGATTGCAGGACAGCGCGGCCGCAGAGCAGAGACTCAAGGCCAGAAGGCGATACATCAGTGCGTGTGCGGCGGCGCGCCCGGCGGATCGACGTGGTCGGGTACCGTGTCTGGTTCCGCTGCGGGTGCATCGACGGTCGAATCTGGCATGGCCGCAGGAGCGACGCCCGCGTCGGCGCCTTCATGCTCGTGCCCGGCCTCGCGGTTCTGGATTTCGTGCTCCATCACGTCGGTGGAAATGCCGGCCGCATGCTGAAAGACCATCTCGCCGCCGAGCTTCCCGGTGGTGTAGAGCACGCCGGCTCCCACGAGAGCCACGATCAGGGCTACCCGCCGCTCGAGGATGCCCATCTTCCGCTCCCGCAGGAGCCGCCATCCGGCCAACACGGCAAAGACGCCGAGCGTGATGAACGCCAGGGTTTCGTGGCGTTCCATCAACTCGTGGATGGCGGTCCCGTGTTCGATTGACTCTTCGGCCTGCAGGCCGGAGAGGACGGCGACGGCGGCCCCGATGGTCCCGGCCATCAGGGTCCAGAACGAGGCATACCGGAATCCCTCACGCTTGGTGAAGACATGCAGGGCCTCGAAGGCGACGGCGACGATCAGAAGGGCAGCTGGTAGATCATTCAACATGGCGTGGAGCCGGACCAGCTCGAAGCCCAGGAACGTGGCGACGGCGTCACCGTGCAGCAGCAGCATAGCAAACCTCGTGTCGTAGGTGGCCGGTGAGCGTGTAGGTCAGCCGATACCCAGGTCAACCGGCGTCGGCGGTGAATGCGAATAGTCGTAGAATCCCAACCCGCTCTTCCGGCCGTACATGCCGGCAAGCATCATCCGCTTGAGCAATGGCGGTGGCGCATAGCGGGCTTCGCGATACTCGTCGAACATGATCTCCGCAATTTTGTACGTCGTATCGATGCCCACAAAATCTAGGAGCGTTAGGGGCCCCATCGGATAGCCACACCCAAGCTTCATGCCGGTGTCGATATCGACCGTCGACGCCACGCCATGCTCCAGGGCGCGGATGGCGTCGAGCAGATATGGCACCAACAGCAGATTGACGATGAAGCCGGAGCTGTCCTTCGCCGCCACCGGCTCCTTGCCGAGTTGCTTGGCAAAGGCAAATGCACGGTCGAACGTCTCCGGCGACGTGGTGACGGTTCGGACCACCTCGACCAACTTCATCAGCGGGACCGGGTTGAAGAAATGGAGGCCGACGAACAGCTCGCGCCGCCTGGTAGCCGCGGCCATCGCGGCGATAGTGAGGCTGGACGTGTTCGACGCGAAGATGGTGTGGTCCGGGCAGAGCGCGTCGAGTTCCTTCCACAGGTTGTTCTTGAGTTCCAGGTCCTCGGTGACTGCTTCGATGATGATATCGCAGTCGCGTAGGCGCGCGAGATCGGTCACAAAGGACAGCCGGCCGAGTGTCGCATCGCGATCGGCTGCGGACAGTTTTTCTTTTTCGACGAACTTGTCGAGCGACTTGGTAATCCCGGCCTTGCCGCGCTCGAGGATCGGGTCGGCGATTTCCCGGACTATCGTGGAGTAGCCGGCGGTGGCCGCGACCTGCGCGATGCCGCTTCCCATCAACCCACAGCCCAGCACTCCAACCTTCTTGATATCTGACATGAGGGCACTCGTCGAAATTTAAGGTTTGAGAGCCTTGCGGACTTCGTGTGCCAAGACTTCCCACACACGATGCCCGCCTTCCGGTACTCGATGTGCCGGTTTGACTTCGCCCCGCTCGAGCTGGTCCAAGACCCGTTCGAGCCCAAGCTTGGTCCGGTCGGCGACCGGCCGGTAGCTGCGGAAGGTGGCGTAACTCGCCGCCAAGCCGACCACGAGCGGCAGCGGGGTCACGGCCCAGACGGCACCGAGCGCACCCAAAATGAGAGTACCGGCCAGCCCGGTCGTGGAGAGGATCGATCCGAAGGCAACGCGCGAGCCACGTTCCCGCCGGAGGCTCGCCTCGAGGCTGACCAGGCAGTAGCCCTCTTCGAGCGGGGTCACGGTGGCCGAGACGACCGTGGCCCTCGAGAGCATGAACGGGCGCTTGCCGCCGCCCAAGGCCGCGGACGACCGCCGAATGGCCGCCTGGAATCCGGTGACCGGCTCCCAGGTAATCCACCCTCGCTGCTGCCGCTGCACCGTCAACAGCTCGTTCTGCTCCATCCACCGCACCAGCACCGCCTCCAGCCCCTCGATCTCCCCGCGCACCACCCGCTCGGCGGCGACCGTCTGGGGGCCGGCCAGCCGATTCCAGAGCCCGGCCGCTGCCGGAACGGGGCGGCGCGTCTGCTCCTCGAGCATCGCCTGCTGCAGGTAGCGTTCGGGAATGCCGACGTCTCTCCCGAGCGCCAACACCTCCGTCGGCGTCAAGTCCGACGCGATCTCCCGTTCGCCGGTCTGCAGTTCGGTGGCGCGCTGGATGATGCGTTCGAGCGCTTCGCGATCGATCCGTCGCGCCGGCACCAAGTCGGACATCCTTAGTCCTTCTGCTCCTTCTTCGGCACTTTGGACTCCTCCACCTTGATCTGGGGGAGCATGGTAAGCGGATTGGGCTCGGGCAGGGCCGGTGCACTCTCTCCTTCGCCTACGGCGGCCGCCGCCGTGCTCCCGCCGAACAGTCCCTGCTTCATGAAGGGCGTGATCATGTCGATCGGAATCGGGAAGATCGTCGTCGAGTTGTTCTCTGCGGCGACCTCGATCACGGTCTGCAGGTAGCGAAGCTGGAGCGAAATGGGTTCCTTCGCCATTGTATTCGCCGCCTGGGCGAGAGTGTGCGATGCCTGGAGCTCGCCCTGTGCCGCGATCACCTTGGCTCGTCGCTCGCGCTCGGCCTCGGCCTGCCGCGCCATGGCG
>DATHRW010000319.1:0-2778 GCA_035464955.1 Gemmatimonadales bacterium | reverse complement strand
GTCTGCTCAGCGTGGCGCGTGGCGACCAGCCTGCCGACCTCCGGCTCACGAACGGCCGATTAGTGAACGTGCTCTCGGGCGAGGTGTACCTGGCGGACGTGGCCATTTCGGGCACGCGAATCGTCGGCGTGGGTCCGGGCTACGAAGCCCGCGAGGTGGTGGACCTGGCCGGGCGCTACGTCTGCCCCGGACTGATCGACGCCCACGTCCACGTGGAGAGCGCCATGGTCCCCCCCTGCGAGTTCGCGCGCGCAGTCGTGCCGCACGGGGTTACCACGGTTGTCACCGATCCTCATGAGATCGCCAATGTGCTGGGCCTCGACGGGATCCGCTACATGTTGGAGGATGCCAAGGACGCTCCGTTCACCATGTTCGTGAACGCCTCCTCGTGCGTGCCGGCAACCCATATGGGAACATCCGGGGCTTCGCTTTCCGCGGCCGACCTCGCCGAACTGAAGATGGAGCCCCGTGTGCTCGGCTTGGCCGAGGTCATGAACTTCCCGGGCGTGATCGGCGGCGACGAGGGGGTGCTGGCCAAGCTCCGCGCCTTCGAGGACCACGTGATTGACGGGCATTGCCCGGGACTCACGGGACAGCAGCTGAACGCCTATGTCGCGTCAGGCATCTCGTCCGACCACGAGTGTACCTCGGTAGAGGAAGCGCGGGAAAAGCTCAGGCTCGGCATGACGCTTTATCTGCGCGAGGCGACCAACGCGCGGAACCTCGAGGCGTTGCTCCCGTTGGTCACCGCCCAAAACGAGCGCCGGCTGTGCCTGGCTACTGACGACCGCCAGCCTTCCGATCTGCTCGAGAATGGTTCGATCGACCATATGATCCGCATGGCCATTCGGGCAGGCGTGGACCCGATGACCGCCATCCGTATGGCCACCCTCAATCCCGCCGAGCATTTCCGGCTCCGCGATCGCGGAGCCGTGGCGCCTGGCCGACGGGCCGACGTGGTGATTCTGAGCGATCTCGAGGAGCCTCGGGCCGAGGCGGTGTACGTCGCCGGCAGGCTCGTCGCCGAGAACGGCCGAATGCTCCATGACCGCTTGCCGTCGCGCGGAGCGAGTGCTGGACACACCGTCCAGGTGGACTGGGCCCGTGTAAGCCTCAACGTTCCGGCCAGCGGTCGGCGCGCCCGGGTCATCGGAATCATCCCCGATCAGATCGTGACTCGACAGCTGGAGCTGGACCTGACGGTGCGCGACGGCTTCGCAGTCGCCGACGCGTCCCGAGATCTGCTGAAGATGGCCGTGCTCGAACGCCATGGCCGCTCAGGCAACGTGGGCCTCGGATTCGTCGCGGGACTCGGACTCGCTCGCGGGGCCATTGCCGGCACCGTGGCGCACGACCATCACAACCTGATCGCGATCGGAGCCGACGACCGGTCGATCCTCACCGCCGCCCATGCGGTGGCGCTTGCCGGGGGAGGGCAGGCGGCCGCGGAGGGGGACGAGGTCCTCGCCATTCAGCCCCTCCCGATCGCGGGCCTCATGTCGGACCGGCCCATCGAGGAGGTGCGCGAGCAGATGGATCGATTGCTGGCAGCAGCACACCAATTAGGCTCGCCACTCCACGATCCCTTCATGGCCATGAGCTTCCTCGCGCTCGAGGTAATCCCGAGCCTCAAGCTGACAGACCAGGGGCTGGTGGACGTGGAGAAGTTCGAGATGGTGGAGTTGTTCGTTGGAAGCGGGGAGTAGGGAGTAGGATAGGCTAGTGGCTAGTGGCTAGTGGCTAGGGCTGAGCCAGAAGCTAAGCCCTGCATGACCGGAAGCCGATAGCGGGGAGTTGGGTTGTGGGGCGGCAGCTAGTAACAGGGTGTTGGGTAGCGGGGCGGCATCACGGCAACCCGACCTTCTCCAACAACACTCCGAACCTCCGGTCGCCATGGAGCGTTTGGTAGGGTGGGTCCACCTTCAGCAACGCCAGCGTTGTAGGGCATGACATAGAACAGCTTATCTGCGGCCATACCCGAGTCGATCAGCATCAGGGTGTGTGGATGCTGCAGCTGGGCCGCGACCTGGATTTCCCGTAGGAACCGCTCGGTGCCAACCGAGACTGCAAACTCGGGCCGGAACACCTTGATGGCCACCTTGCGGTCGTGCTTCAGATCCTCCGCCAGGTACACCGTGGCTGTGGCGCCGCGCCCAATCTCGCCGTCGACCTTGTAGCGGCCGACCAGCTCGGCTTGCAGGGAGTCCCGGAGGCTCATCGGGAAAGGCGCGGGTCGATGACCGCCTTGGTGACGCGGAGCTCCGCCACGTCGGCGAGGGCCTTCCCGGCAGCTTCCAGCGGGTACCGACCTCCAATCACGCTAGCGAAGGGCAGGCGATCACGATGCTTGGCGAGCATGTACAGCGCCCGGGCCACGTGATGGAAGTCAGTTCCCCATTGGCCGCGGATATCGGCGTGCTTCCGGTTCACATCGAGGTGTGGGTTGATATCGATCGGCCCCGCGTCAGTGTAGTGTCCGGCAATCACGTAGGTCCCGCCATCGCGCAGGAGGTCGAATCCTTCGGTCAGCGCCCGAGGATTCCCGCTGGCCTCGATCACTACGTCACTACCACGGCCCCGGGTTCGCTCCGCCACAAGCGCCCTGCGTTCCGCTGCCTGGGTGCTGTCCAGTGAGAGCGTCAGGTCGGCGCCCAAGGTCGTACCGAGGCCGAGGCGGGCGGCGGGCGCGCCGATCAGGATGACTTGGCCGGCCCCGCGGAGCCCGGCAAACGCCGCCGCGGCAAGTCCCACCGCACCGGCACCTTGCACCAGGACGGT
>DATHRW010000318.1:0-3845 GCA_035464955.1 Gemmatimonadales bacterium | reverse complement strand
ACGGGGGCCGGCAAGTCGACCATCATCAATCTGTTGCTCCGGTTCTACGACCCCCAACGCGGCCGGATCACCCTGGACGGGATCGATCTTCGTGAGCTGCCGACCTCGATCGTGCGCGAACAGATCGGCCTGGTCCAACAGGACCTGTTCCTGTTTGCCGGGGACATCCTGCACAATCTCACCCTGGATGCCCCGATTGCGCCCGAGGCCGCGCGCGCGGCAGCGTCGAGAGTGGGCGCCGATCGCTTCATCGGGCGCCTCCCATCGGGATACTCGCACCAACTCGGTGAGCGCGGGCGGAGCCTCAGCGTCGGCGAGCGCCAGCTGCTCAGCTTCGCCCGCGCCTTGGCACTCGATCCTCGTATTCTGGTGCTCGATGAGGCGACCAGTTCGGTCGATACGGAGACGGAGTCCCAAATCCAGCAGGCGCTGGCGGAACTGATGGCCGGACGAACCAGCCTCGTCGTGGCCCACCGCCTGAGCACCATCCTCCACGCGGACGAGATTCTCATGCTCCACCACGGGGAGATCATCGAGCGCGGGACGCATGCCCGCCTCCTGGCGCGGCATGGCGCCTACGAGCGGCTCTATCTCCTCCAGCTGAGCGGGCAGGGCCTGGCGGAGAGCGCGTAAGCTCCGCTCGCTTGCCTGGTTACGGGGCGGCGGGTACGTTAAACGATTAGAGAAACCCCGGGACGGCCTCTACCGCATGATGGAACTCGAGTACAACGGTCGGCATCACCCCATTCCGCCCGGCGAGCTGCTTATCGGGTCCGATCCCGAAAGCGCTCTTCGGCTGAGTGAGGAAGGCGTACTCTGGCGCCATGCCGTGGTGCAGGGTATGCCCGACGGATCGATCGCCATTCGCCAAGCCACGCCCGACGCCGAGGTGATGGTGAACGGGGTGCTCTTGGGAGAGAACCCGAGCCCGCTGCTTCACGGCGACAAGATCCGCCTGGGAGACGTCGAGTTGCACGTGGTGGATTCCGTCCGGGCGGGGCACACCGAATTCATGAGCGCCCCAGGTCTCCCGGACCCTGCGGCCGCCCGCGCGCCGGCGCCGGAATGGACCGCCGAAGAGGGACGCCTGGTGTGCCTGACGGACGGCCGTGAGTATCCCATCGGGGATTCGGTCGTGTTGGGGCGGGAGGCCAGCGCCGACGTGGTCGTCACCGGCCAGGACGTCTCGCGGAAACACGCGGAAATCGTCTACCGCGACGATCAGTATGTGCTGGCCGATCACAGCACCAATGGCACGTTCGTCAATGGGCTCCGGATTGGCGCCGACCGGATCCTGGCTCGCTCCGATGTGATCCGCATTGGGACCGAAGAGTTCCGCTTCTACGCCACCATGAGCCCGGCTGCGCACCCTGCAGCACCCGAGGAGGGCATGGCAGACCAATCCCAGTCTGACGCTCCGCTCGGAGCCAGCCAAAAACTGTTCGACACGCTTCACGGCATCCCGTTTTCCTCCATTCGAGATGAGATCGACTCGGAACCGGACGACCTGGATGACTCAGCGCCGGCCGGTCCGGAGCCAGGGCTCGGGTCGCTGCTCGTACGCGAAGGCCCCCGGCGCGGCGAGCGGCTGCCTATCCGGGCGTCGGTGATCCACCTGGGCCGCGGCGACCACAACGACGTCGTGCTCGACGATTCGAGCGTTAGCGCGTCGCATGCCAAGCTGCAGTGTCGCGAGGGCATCTGGTTTTTGAGCGACATGGGCTCGACCAACGGCACCCTGGTGGAAGGGGAAGAGGTCGTGACGGAGATGGCCGTCGCACCGGGAGCCACCATCCGGCTCGGGGAAATGGCACTGCTGTTCGACCCGGCCGATGTCGAAGTGCCGCACCTCCAGTCCGGTGGCACCCGGGTCGTGCGTGCGGCGGAAGTCGAGGAATCCGACGAGGCGGAGAGCGTCGAGCCCGAAGCCGAGCCCGAAGCCGAGCCCGAGCCCGAGGTGGTGGCCGGATGGCAGGCCACGTCGCACGCCCCGGAGCGCTTCGAGGTGTCGCACACGCTCATCGATGAAGAGTTCGGCGACCTCCCACCAGCCCGCGCAGCGGAACCCGCGCCCGATGCTGCGGCGCCTCCCGAGCCGCCGGTCGAGGAATCCGTGCCGGCCCCCGGTGATGAGGCGCCCGCGGCCAAGGCCCCGCAACCGTCGCCCCGCCCGATGCCGGTGTTTGTGACGGCCTCCGCTAAGCCAAGCCGGTCGTGGGGCGGACTGATGACGGTGGCCGTGGTGGCGGTACTGGCGGTGGCGGCCTATTTCCTGGGCTTGCTGGACAAACTCCTCGAGCTCCTTCGATAGGTCGATCGTGCGTTTTTCATGTGCCGCCCATTCGGATGTCGGTGTTGTCCGCTCGGACAACGAAGACAATTTCCTCATGCTTGCCGACCGCGGCATCTTCATCGTGGCCGACGGTATGGGTGGGCACGCCGCCGGCGAGGTCGCCAGCGAGATGGCCGTCGGGATTATCTCGCGGGAAGTCGGCAACCTTCGCGGCGCCACTGACGAAGAGATCTCCCGCCGAGTGCACCGTGCCATGATCGCGGCCAACGCCGCCATTTTCGAACGGACCCTTACCGAGCAGGACAAGCGCGGCATGGGCACGACGGCCACCCTGCTCGCGCTCATGAGCGGCCGCTATGTCATCGGCCACGTTGGAGACAGTCGGGCCTATCTTCTGCGCGACGGCCGGATGCTGCAGCTGACCAAGGATCACTCGTATGTGCAGGAACAGGTGGATGCGGGGTTGCTGACGCCGGATCAAGCACGGGTCCACCCATATTCGAACGTCATCACCCGTTGCGTCGGCGCCGGCAGCGATGTCGTCCCCGACGTGTACTTCGGGGATCTCCATACCGGCGATCTGCTGCTGCTCGCGTCCGACGGCCTCACCGGGATGTTGGAAGACCCCGACCTTTTGAGAATTCTCGAAAGTGAGGGCACCCCGCAGTCGTGGGTCGATGAGATGATTGGCGAGGCCAACCGCCGGGGCGGGTTAGACAACATTACCGCGATCATCGTGCAGATCGATTCGACGGAGAGTACCTCGGGCGAGTATCCGGTGCCCGAAGGGGCATCGCAGGGCGCTTAACTCCGGACCAACACCTCCTCCTCGTCCAATCGCCGCTGCACTTCCGCACCCGGGAGTGTCAGCAGGGGCATCAGGTCCGGTAGAGGCGTGGCCGGCGCCTCCGCCACGAACACTCTCAGCCGCCTCGCGCTCTGGTAGAGCGGCTCCGCGATTCGGGTCAAGCCCAAGTGGCCTCGACGTCCTGCCGCCGTCAGGCGCTCCACCGTTCCCGAGCGGGTCCGGAGCGGCAGATCGACATCCAGCATCGTCGACCGGGCGGGGAAGTCGAGCAGCAAGTGCCCGGGCGCGAGTCCCACCGCGTCAGCCAGCGCATCCTCCACCTTGCCCGTCAAGTCGGGATCATCGGATAGCCACGACTGAGCGTCGTGCGGCACCTCGCTCGCAGGCAGGTCGAGCGCGCGCTTGAAGAGACGCCGCCCGTGGACGGCCTCGGCGAGTCCCGACGGGTCGGCGGCAAGCAAGCGCTCCATGAGGCTCCCGTCGGTCGCGCGGGCAATGCCCTCCGGCGTGAGCGTGCCGCTTGCGACGACCGTGCGGACGGCGCGTTTGAACATGCACGTCGCCGCGCGCACGGCATGGTGCCAGTACACGTTCCGGTACATTTGGTACTTGGCAAAGAGCAGCGACTCGAGCGCGCTCATCCCCTTTTCGTGCACCCCGACTTCCCACCGCCCTGGTCCCGCCTCGCAGAGGGCGAGGGAAGTCAGAAGCCGATCCACGTCGATCGTGCCATAGGGGACACCG
>DATHRW010000317.1:0-1697 GCA_035464955.1 Gemmatimonadales bacterium | reverse complement strand
CCGGTTCCGGGGGTCGGCAGGCGAACTCGGGAAGGAGCTTCGGCGCAGTCCGGGGCCATCCCGTGCGCTGCGGCATCTGGACGCCCTGCGAGCCGTGGCCTGAGCCCAACATGTGACCTCCGGCCCTGTTGCCGTCGCTGCGGGTCGTTCGAGGATGGGTCCTTCTGCACAAGGAGCCATGCATCGTGGCCGACCTCTCGACCGTCTTCACCGGGATCCGCTTCGAGAATCCCTTCCTGCTCGCCTCCGCGCCGCCCACCGAATCGGACGCCAACATCATGCGTGCCTACGAGGCCGGCTGGGGCGGCGTGGTGACCAAGACCATCGGCCTCCACCCGGTGGTCAACGTCCGGGGCCCGAAGACCAAGTTCCTCCGAGTGGACAATGGTGGCAACCGGCTCTCCATGGCGAAGCGCCCGGACTCGACGCTGATGGCCTCATGGAACTGGGAGCTGATCAGCGACAAGCCGCTCGACTGGTGGCTCCCGCGCCTGGAGGCGATCAAGAAGGCCTACCCCCACAAGGTGCTGGTCGCCTCGATCATGGCCGGCTCGGGCAGTGACAAGGAGCTGGAGAACTGGCAGACGCTGACACGCGCCGTGCAGGACGCGGGCGCGGACGCCATCGAGCTCAACTTCTCGTGCCCGCATATGGACCGGATCGACATGGGTTCCAACATCGGCAAGGACAAGGTCCTGTGCTCGATCTCGACCCAGGCCGTCAAGGAGGCTGCCCGGGTCCCGGTGTGGGTCAAGCTCACCCCCGCCGGCGCCGACATCGCCGAGGAGGCCGGCGCCAGCTTCCTGGGCGGAGCCGATGCGGTCTCCTCCTCGAACACGTTCCCTTCCCTGCCGCTGGTCGATCAGGCCACTGGCGAGTTCGAGGTGAACGTCGAAGGCCTCGTCTCGTCCGGCGGGCTGGGTGGGCCAGCCATCCTGCCCCTGTCGCTGGCCAAGATGGCAGCACTGGTGCAGGCCTTCCCTGATCGCGAGTTCTCGGGAATCGGCGGCATCTCCGGCTTCGAGCAGGCCCTGAGCTACTTCATGCTCGGCTGCGGCACGGTCCAGGTGGCAACCGCGGCGATGCTCGACCATGCCATCGGCCCGAACGTGATCGCCAACCTCACGACCGGCATGAACGAGTTCCTGGATCGCAACGCCGAGCGCGGCTGGACGAGGCTGGAGGACTTCCGCGGGCACCTGCGAGATCGGATCGTGTCGCAGTCGCAGATCGCGCGTGCGGACGCGTCAGACTACCGCGGCGGCTACGAGGGCGAGGAGGCCGAGGGCTACGCGCGACAGCCAGTGAGCGTCTAGCCGGTCGCGAGTTCCGGCGCTGCGGCTGCGAGCCTCCATGCCTCCACCGGTTCGCGCTTGCCCTTGACCGATACGGGTCCCAGCGGCTCGGCCGGGATGGCGCCGGCGAGCTGTCGGTGGGTCTCCGGTCCGATGACCACCTGGCCGGGTTCGCCAACGCCCGACAGTCGGGCCGCCAGGTTCGTCGTGTCCCCGATCGAGGCGAAGCTGCGTCGCGCGGCCGTGCCGACCATTCCCAAGGCCACCGGCCCGCTGTTGAGCCCGATCCGGAAGCGTGGCCAGCCCGGGTGACGGGCCGAGATGGGATCGGTGACGCGCATCACGCCCTGCGCGCAGGCGGCAGCCCGCAACGCGTGGTCCGGCTGGTCGGTGACCGAGTTG
>DATHRW010000316.1:0-2395 GCA_035464955.1 Gemmatimonadales bacterium | reverse complement strand
ATCGTGCTCCGGGAAGGGCGGCTGCTGACCGGTCCGTTACGGGCGATTCCTGCGGCGTCGCTCCTGCTCCGCGGCGGGTTGAGACACGCTGACGAAGCCAAATGGCTCTCGCGCGGGACGTTGACCACCCCGACCCGCACGAGTTCGGGGTGGGCCGTGCACGAGGTCGTGCGGTTGACGCGGGGTGAGCCATGCTAGGGAAACTCCTCTACGGATTCCTCTTCGTGGTGCTGGCCCCGGCGCTCCTCGTGTGGTGGGCCGCGGCGACCGCCGCGACGGTCACGCTGCCAACGACCCCTTTCCTTTGGGTTGGCCTTCCTGTGATTGCCGTCGGGATTGTGCTGATCGCGGCCGGTGTGAGCGCCCTCATGGTTCTCGGCCACGGCCTTCCCATGAACCCCTACCCGCCGCCGGTTTACGTGGCCCGCGGGATCTATCGGTTGACATCGCACCCCATCTATGTCGGCTTCGTCCTGTCCTGCTTCGGGACGTCCATCGTGCTCGGGTCGGCGAGCGGGCTCTGGCTCGTCTCGCCGATGGTGGCGTTGGCGCTGACGGCGCTCGTCATGGGGTACGAACGCCATGACTTGATCCGCCGCTTTGGGAGGGGGGCCATACATAGGCCGCTGGTGTCGCTGCCGCCGGATCGCCCGGAGCGACCCACGCGGTGGGATCGCGCATCGGTGTACCTGCTGGTGTTCCTGCCCTGGGCGGCAGCATTCGAAGCAGTGTACTTGTTGGGTGTGCCTCCGGACGGGATCGTCGGCTATCTCCCGTTCGAACGCGCGTGGCCAGTGCTCGAGTGGACCGAGGCGGTCTATGCGAGCGTGTACCTCTTCGTCCTGGCAGCGCCGCTGGTCGTAGGTACCCAGCGCGCGCTCCGCACCATGGCCGTGACCGGACTCATCGCCACCGCCGTGGTCACCCTCATCTACGTCACGGTCCCTGTGATCGTGCCGCCGCGTCCGTTCGAGCCCAGCAACATCCTCGGCCGGGCACTCGTACTCGAACGGGCGATGTCGAACACGGTCGGCGCCTTTCCCGCCTTTCACGTCATCTGGAGCCTCATTGCGGCCGACGCCTGGGCCACCCGGTCCCGTGCCTGGGGTGCCGCCGGATGGGTCTGGGCCGCGCTCATCACCGTCAGTTGCATCACGACCGGAATGCATGCGCTGATCGACCTGGTCGCGGCCGTCCTCGTGTTCCTGGCGGTTCGCCGCTACGGCCGCGTGTGCGAATTGCTGCGACGCGGCGTGGAGGCCATCGCCAACTCATGGCACGAATGGCGCTGGCACGGTGTGCGGCTCATCAACTACGGTCTCTACGCCGCGCTCGCCGCGGCGGGAGGCCTCTGGCTTTCCGGATCGCTCGGCGGGCCACGGGTGTTCTGGCACGTTGGTCTTGTCTATCTCGCCGGCCTGCTCGGTGCCGCGCTTTGGGCCCAGCAACTGGAAGGCTCATCCAATCTGTCCCGCCCGTTCGGATACTACGGGAGCGTACTCGGCGCCGTGGCCGCGTCGATCGTCGTCGGCCTCGCGGGTGGAGACACGGTGTACATCGTCGCCCTCGTCGCCATGGCCGCGCCGTGGATCCAAGCCATCGGACGTCTGCGCTGCCTGGTTCAGGGCTGCTGCCATGGCAGGGCGGCGCCCGAGGCCGTCGGGATCAGGTACTGGGAACCACGCTCCAGGGTGTGTGGGCTGGCCCAGCTCCAGGGCATCCCGCTACATCCCACCCCGCTCTACTCCATTTTGGGAAACCTCGTGATCGGCATCGTGCTCTGGCGGCTCTGGTCGCTCGGTGCGGCGGTCGGCTTGGTGGCGGGTGTCTACTTCATGCTGGCAGGCGTCGCACGGTTCATCGAAGAGTCCTACCGCGGCGAACCGCAGACGCCGTGTGTCGGTGGCTTGCGCCTGTACCAATGGATGGCAGTTCTGTCGATGGGATTCGGTGTCGCGCTCACACTGTTTCCTGGCGCGCGCGCGCAGGGCCTCGTTCTGTCGTTCGATGTGAGGCTGGTGGTGGGTGCCATCCTGTATGGCATTCTGGCCGGCTTCGCCATGGGCGTCGACTTCCCGGCCTCGGCGCGGCGGTTTGCCCGGCTCGCACCGCCCTAAGGGCGCAAGGAATGCGGGATTGATGCGTCGCCGTCTGGGAACGCCTCCCATCCGCTGCTCCTGAGCATGAAGGACTTTTCCCGAGAGATTCACGATCTCTTGGGCACGACGGTGTTAAATGAGCCCGAGGTCTCAGGCTTCCACACCTCGCTCTTCGGTTCCCTCCTCTCCCCTCCTACATGGAAGGGGAGCGTTCGGGTATGCATGGTCTCAATTCACGAGCTTGGCCATTCCCGCCTGAGCAAGGCATGGAGGTCTCTATGCACACACGATCGATT
>DATHRW010000315.1:0-6695 GCA_035464955.1 Gemmatimonadales bacterium | reverse complement strand
TTGCCCATGATCGTCGGGGTGGATGAAAAGCGGTACGGCTGGATGGATGAGGGCTCGACGTCGTTCCACGAGAACCAGGCAGCGAAGGAGTTCTTTCCCGGACAGGATTTCGACGAGGGAGACCGGCAAGCGTATATCGCCCAGACGCGACGCGGGACCGAAGGCGAGATGATGCGGTGGACCGACTTCCACTATCAAGGGGCGGGGGGTGTGGCCTCGTACTCCAAACCAGCGAGCACGCTGGTCGCCCTCCGGCGCTATCTGGGCGATGAACGCTTCCTTCGGGGATGGCGAACCTACCTCCGGTCGTGGGCGTTCAAACACCCCAAGCCCTGGGATTTCTTCAGCACGATGGAAGCGGCAAGCGGGGAGGATCTCGATTGGTTTTGGCACAGCTGGTATTACGAGACATGGACGCTGGACCAGGCCATCGAGACGGTTGAGGCAACTCCCAGCGGGACCCGAATCGTCATCGCGGACCGGGGATACCTGCCGATGCCCGCCTACGTGACCGTGACGTTCGATGATGGTACGACGGACAATCGCGTGGTCTCCGTCGAGCGCTGGCTCACGGGACAGGCGCACGCCACACTCGACATCGATTCGAGTCGTCCGGTTGTGAAGGTGGAAATCGATGCCGGCGGCGCGTTGCCTGACATCGATCGTGAGAACAACGTGTGGGAACGACCGTGAGTCGTTAGCCAGGTACTCTGCGGAGGCGCGCCCGATCGACCTTGCCGAGGTGGGTTCGCGGGAGTCTGTCGAGGCAGGTGACGGTTCTGGGGTGTTTGTACGACTCCAGGCGTTCTTTCACGAACGCCTGGAGTTCGTGCTCGGTGGGCGGGTCGCCGACGGGGACGATGAACGCATGCGGCTGGGTCAGGCCGTCGTCATCGATAATGCCGACCACCGCGGCCTCCTCGATGGCGGGATGTTGGAGCAGGCAGTTCTCCACCTCTTGGGGAGAAAGCCACTTGCCGGAGACCTTCAGCATGTCGTCTCCACGCCCGGCGTAGGTGAAGTACCCGTCGGCGTCACGCTGCACCATGTCGCCCGACATGTACCACTCCCCTTGAAACGCCTGCGCGGACTTCTCCATCTGTTGCCAGTAGCCGATGGCCCGCGACTGTCCGCGTACCCGGAGCCATCCCACCTCGCCATCGGGAAGCTGGGCCCCGTCCTCGTCACAGACGCGGACCTCGAAGCCCGGCACCACCGTGCCCAGGCTTCCGGGTCGGACCGCCCCAGGCCGATTCGAGATGAAGATGTGCCACATTTCGGCGGTCCCAAGGCCGTCGAGCAACTCGATGCCAAACATTTCCTGCCACCGCCGGTGCAGCTCGACGGGTAACGCCTCACCCGCAGACGTGACCACCCGGAGGCACGAGAGGTCCTGGGACCCGGCCTCGGGGTGGCTCAACATGTGGGAGATCATGGTCGGGACGGCGATCAGCATTGTGGGCCGATACTGCGCGATGTTTGAGAACACTACGTCTGGCGTGACCCGCTCCGGGAACAGTACGCTGCTTGCCCCGACAGCGAAGGGAAACAAGAGATTCGAGCCGGTCGCGTACCCGAAAAACAGTTTCGGCACCGACAACGTGATGTCGCTCTCGCGGTACCGGATTACCTGTTTGGCATAGCATTCCGTCGTGTTCGCGAACGACCGGTGGGTCTGCATGACTGCCTTGGGATGGCCCGTGGTTCCGCCTGAGAAAAGCCAAATGGCCGCATCGTCCCGGTGGCTCGGGAAGGGCTCGAGCACGGTGGGCACCGAGGCCAGCTGCTCGGCAAATCCGTCCTCTCCCACGACGAGGATCGTCCGCAGATGGCGGGCCCCGGTGGCCGCGGTCTCGAATGCGCGCCGGGTGTCTCGATGGATGAGCGCCGCCCGGGCCCGGGTATAGTCATAGAAATAGGCAACGGCATCGGACTTGAGATGTGGGTTGACCATCACCACCACCGCCCCAATCTTCAAGATACCGAACAGAGCGGCCACGAATTCCGGACCGTCTGGGAGCGCAATGATGACTCGTTGCTCCGGCTCCACGCCGGCCGATTGAAGCAGGCGGCCGAACCGGTTCGCCAGCTCGAACACCGCCTGGTACGTCCATTCCCCGGTGCCGGTGCGGAGGGCGGTCGCGTTGGCCTGCCCATCGCGCAAACGGGCGTCGAGAAAGTAATCCGCCATATTGAACGACTCTGGTGGGACGAAGGTCATGAGTGGCTCACCGATTGGAGTCGATGCCGGCAGTCCTCACACGCGTTCCGAGCTTCACAATGACGATGCGCCCACTCCGGCTGGCCGACATGACCTGGGAGGAGGTTCGGGATCTCGAGGAGACCGCCTCCTTGGCCATCCTCCCCATCGGGGCGATCGAGGCCCACGGCCCCCATCTCCCGCTGGCGACGGATGGGCTCATCGCCGAGGCAATGGCGCAGGCCGGCGCGGAGCGCCTGGCGCGGCGGGGATACGGGTGTCTCCTGCTGCCCTGCCTTCACTATACCGCCGCCCCGTTCGCAGCGGAGTTTCCCGGCACGCTCTCGGTCGGTCCGGGCACGGTAACGGCCATGGTGGCCGATCTGGCGCGGGGTGTCGCTCGGTTCGGGCTCGATCTCGCGCTTGCCAACGTGCACCTCGACCCGGCGCATCTCGCGGCGCTGGGTGCCGCGGCTGCCACGACCGAGGGCCGGGTCATCTTCCCGAACATCACCAAGAGGCCGTGGGCACCCCGCTTGACCGAGGAGTTCCAAAGCGGGGCGTGTCACGCCGGTCAGTATGAAAGTTCCGTCATTCTGGCACAGTGTCCAGAGCTCGTCCGGAACGAGATCCGGCGGAGCCTGGCTCCGAATCCGGCGTCGTTGTCGCAGGCGATTCGCGAGGGCAAACATACCTTCGGCGAGGCCGGCGGCCCGCGAGCCTACTTTGGCAACCCGGCCCACGCAAGCACGGAAGAGGGAAGGCGAGTGATCGACATCCTCGGCGGTATTCTCGAGGATGCTGTTGTCGCGACACACGCAGAGCCCGATCGCACATGAGGGACCATCATGCGGCTTGAAGGACGGACAGCGGTCGTCACCGGCGGAGGGCGGGGCATCGGCGCGGCCATTGCGGAAGCCTTGGCCCAGGCCGGCGCGTCGGTCGTGGTGGCGGCACGATCCACCGGCACGCTGAGCGAAGTGGAGCGGGCATTGCGTGACGCCGGACACAAAGCCTGGGCCATCTCCTGCGACGTGGGCGATCCGGAGAGCGTTCGACACATGGCTGACGCCGCCAACACCTGCCTTGGGCATGTGGACATCCTCGTCAACAACGCGGGTGTGGCCCATTCCGCCCCGGTGAAGAAGATCCAACTGGATGACTGGGATCATCTGTTCCGGGTCAACGTGACCGGGACGCTGTTGTGTACCCAGGCCTTCATGGAAGGCATGGTGCAGCGCAGGTGGGGGCGGGTGATCAACATCGCTTCCGTGGCAGGGTTGTCGGGAGCCAAGTACGTGGCCGCGTACAGCGCCACGAAACATGCGGTCATCGGGTTCACCCGGAGCCTCGCGGCCGAGGTCGCCCAGGCAGGAGTAACGGTCAACGCCGTCTGCCCCGGGTATGTCGACACCGACATGACGCGCGCGTCGGTCGCGCAGATCAGGCGAACGACCGGTATGTCCGAAGAAGCCGCCCTCGAGGCCATTCTCGCGCTTAGCCCGCAGCACCGGCTGCTTGACCCGAGCGAGGTTGCCCACGCGGTGACCGCGTTGTGCGATGACCAAGCCCGGGGCATCAACGGCCAGGCCATTGTCATTGACGGAGGAGCACTCCTCGCATGACCTTCGATATCATCAACCCCGAATCGCTCGGCGTCCCGCGAGGATGGAATCACGCGCTCGTTGGGCCGGCCGGCGGCCGGGTACTCTTTGTGGCCGGCCAAACTGCCGTCGCTCGAGACGGGCGAATCCCAGCCTCGTCGTTCGTCGAACAATGGGAACAGGCGTTGACGAACGTCCTGACGGTCGTGCGCAGAGCCGGCGGCACGCCCGAAGACATCGGTCGTTTCACGATCTACGTGACGGACCTCGACGCCTACCGTGACGGCCGAAAAGCGATCGGTGTTGTGTACCGCCGACTCATGGGGCGTCACTATCCTGCGATGGCCCTGGTCGAAGTGAAACGCCTCGTCGATGAAGGGGCACAAATCGAGATCGAAGCGACCGCCGTCCTACCCTGAATCCATTGTGTCATCTGCCGTTAGGAGCAGAGACCCTATGCCCCTCGCCCCGAAGACGTTTCTCTACGATCACGACCCCGAACACGGGGTCGCCACGATCACGTTGAACCGCCCCGAACGGTTGAACGCGTTGACGTTCGACGTGTACCGCGAGTTGCGGCAGACTTTCGTCCGGCTCGACACCGAGCCGTCCGTGCGCGCGATTGTGATCACCGGCCAGGGGCGAGCGTTCTGCTCCGGCGGGGACGTCGAAGACATCATCGGGGCGCTGTTCGAGCGAGACGCGAAAGGGCTTCTGGAGTTCACCCGGCTAACCTGCGACCTCATTCTCGCGATCCGCACGTGTCGGCGGCCCGTCATCGCCGCGCTCAACGGAACGGTGGCCGGCGCCGGTGCCGTTATCGCCACGGCGTGTGACGTCCGAATCGCGGCCCCCACCGCGAAAATCGCCTTTCTCTTCACCAAAGTCGGGCTCTCGGGCGCCGACATGGGTGCAGCATGGCTCCTGCCGCGCATCATCGGCCTGGGCCACGCATCCGAGTTGTTGATGACCGGCAAATTCATCGACGCAGCGCGCGCCGAAGCCATTGGGCTCTACCAACGGGTCGTCCCGCTCGACGACCTCCTGCGAGAAGCCCAGAGTACCGCGCTCGCGCTGGCTCGCGGCCCGTCGGAGGCACTCGCCGTGACCAAGGATGCCCTGAATCGTGAGGCTGCAATGGAACTCGCGGTGGCCCTCGAGGCGGAGGCCCAGGCCCAAGCCCGTTGCATGCAGCACCCCAATTTTCGGGAGGCGTATGAAGCCTTTACCGCAAAGCGCGACCCGGTATTTGACTAGCCGATCCGGAGCACCGCGTGCCTGACCCGAAGGCGGTCCTGGCGTTCTTGGAAGAGCGCCACCTGTCCCTCGCTGCCAATGTGTCGGCGTGGGCGGCGACCAAGCTGGCGTCGCGCCCCGAACCCGCCGACGATGCTGCGTGCCGGACCGAGGCGCGAACGGTGGTTGCCCTCCTCGGTGAAGGCGGATGGCTAGGGGCGATCGAACAGCAGGATTTCCGGGCCTGCTCACTCATCCGTGAGGCCTTGGCAGCGGCGTCCCCGCTGACCGATGCCATGTTTGCCCTCCAGGCGTTGGGCACGGTTCCCATTCTGCTGGCCGGCACCGACGAGCAAAAAGCGCAGTGGGTCGCCCGCGTCATTTCGGGAACCGCAGTGGCGGCCTTTGCCATGACCGAGCCGGAGGCCGGGTCGGACGTCGCATCCCTCACCACCTCGGCGCGGCGTGACGGCAATGCGTACCGACTGAATGGGACCAAGACCCTCATCTCGAACGCGGGTCTCGCCGACTTCTACACGGTGTTCGCCACGACTGACGCGGCACAGGGCCGGGACGGCATCTCGTGCTTTCTGGTGCCCGGCAATGCGGAGGGTCTTCGCTTCGTCCGCCCACTCGTGTTGAGTTCTCCGCATCCGCTCGGCGAGATTGCCTTCGAGGATTGCCGGGTCCCCGTCGCGAACCGGCTCGGGGCCGAGGGTACGGGATTCCGGCTGGGCCTCACCACGCTGGACAAGTTGCGGCCCACCGTGGCCGCGGCCGCCTGCGGCATGGCGGAGCGCGCGCTGAGCGAGGCGACGACCCATGCCTGCCGTCGCCGGCAATTCGGCAAGCCGCTGGCGGAGTTTCAGTTGATCCAGGACAAATTGGCGCGCATGGCGACCGATCTCACGGCGGCGCGGTTGCTGACCTACCGGGCGGCGTGGGAACTCGACCGGGGAGCGCCCCGCGTCACCAGCGAGGCCGCCATGGCCAAGGCCTTCGCCACCGAAGCCGCACAGCGCATCGTGGACGATGCGGTCCAGATTTTCGGGGGTCTCGGGGTGCTGGCTGACCACCCACTGGACCGCCTCTACCGGTCGGTGCGTGCCTTACGGATTTATGAGGGGACCACCGAGATCCAACGGTTGATCATCGCCGGGCAAATCATCAAAGCCGCCACGTCGTGACGGGGCGGGAGGCGTAGATGTGGCATCCGCCTGAGCGGATCAAGCACGCGCTGCCCGAGGCCCGGTGGCCGAGCGAGGCCGAGGCGCGCGACTCGATCTGGTTCAGCCCGATCCGGCTGGGGCCGCGGAAGCTGGAGCAACGTACCTGGGTCCCGGCCATGGTCCCGTGGCGAGCCACCGAGGACGGCCACATCACACCGGCCATCTTGGCGTGGTATCGCCGGTTTGCCGAGGGCCGGCCCGGGGCATTGGTCGTGGAGGCGACCGGAATACGGGACGTCCCAAGCGGACCGTTAATGCGTATCGGGCACGACCGCTTCATTCCGGGGCTGGCCACGCTCGTCGAAACCGTGCGGAAGGCGAGCGGTGGTCATACTCGTCTCCTCATTCAGCTCATCGACTTCCAGGTCATCCGCCGCCGGCCAACCAAGGAGAAGTATTTCCGGAAGTATTTTGTGGTCACCGACC
>DATHRW010000314.1:0-2557 GCA_035464955.1 Gemmatimonadales bacterium | reverse complement strand
GGTCCAGGTCGCGAAATCGCCGCGATGGGAGCCAGTGGTCACATATGTGGCATCTTCCGGCACGTCGTACCACAACCGCCAACTGTGGATCACGTTGGGTAGCGTGCGGTGCTTGATCAGCCCGGCGTGCGTCGTGTAGGTATAAAAATTCCCCGCCTCCCAGCCGTCGGGGCAGCACGGGTCGACCCCTGGGATCAGCAGCGTCTCGCCTGCGGCGGCCATGTCTAAGAAGCCTTGTTCCGGCAACGACGCGATGACGCGAAGGCCCGCGTGGCCAACCGCTGCGAGGAGCGCTCCGTCCACTGCCGTTGGGCGGTTGGTACCGAAGCCAAGGTAGAGCGTCCCTCCGATGGCTTCCATGCTGTACGCGCCGAAGTAGGTGGAGTCCGGCGTGAAGCCCGTCAGTTGGGCATACCAGGCCGGAAAGGAGAATCCCGGCATCAGCTCCTGGAAGCCCGTTGGCACGGCCCCAAGCGGCCTGACGGCGGTTACCTCATACGTGCTCCCGGCATCGAGGATGTCCGGATCGTAGCTGATGACGGCGGAGACCGGATAGCCGAGCGTCGGATCGAAGGTAACGGCCACATCGGTGACGAGATCGTTGCCGGCCGCCTGCCGAATGATTTGAAAGAGGTCCTCGATCGTGTACCACGACGAGTTCAAGTTGGCGGAGAGCAGCGTGTCGGCAGCAACGTCGCGGATGCTCGCGATCTGCCCACTCCGCACCTCGACCTCGACTCGCAGCAGCATCTCCGGCGAGCAGAAGCACGACTGGCGGGTGATGAAGGCGTAGTCGCCGAACCCGCGCTCGGCCCAGCGGTGTTCCGCCACCACGAGGTCCCGTACTTCGCCCACGTCAAGCGGGTTCTCGCCGCACCCGGACAGGGCGGCGGCGCCTGCCACGGCGCTGAAGCAGAGCCTCAGGCCAACGTCGAGAAAGCGAATGGAATCGAGCCTCATGTCATACCACCGGCCCTGCGTTTCAGGTGGGCCAGTCAGGGCTCCGTGGCCTTCACCTCATGCTGCTCGGTCTGGCTATCCGGAGGCCAGCGTAGCCTCGAGCGTCATCGGGAAGGCAGAGAGCGCCTTCGAGACAATGCAGTTGGTCTTGGTTTTCTCTGCAAGCCGCTGGGGATTCGTCACGCAGGCGCGGTCTGCGACCGCCTTAGCGTGATCGAGTCCTCGACATCCCACATCCTAGCTTCCTACTCTCTCCGGGAGGGACTTCGTCAACGCCGGCGCCTATTTCTTCTGCTGTTTGACGACCCAAATCACCAAGCCGACGACCACGGCCAGTACTACGATGAGCACCCAGTTTCCACCGTACCTGCCCATCCAGCCGTTGTCCCACCTGCCGCCATTCATCATGTTCCCATCTTGCGCCGAAGCGCTGGTGGTCACTAAAAGAGCGACAAGCCCACTGGAAGCGCTGTGTAACGTATTCATGAGATCTCCCGCCTGAAGCAGTGAAAGGCCCAAACGACACCCACAAAATCTGCCCACAGCATACCTCGACCTCGACGCGCAGGGCATCTCCGGCGAGCAGAAGCACGACTGGTATGTGACGAAGGCGTAGTCACCCAATCAGTGCTCCGCCCAATGGTGCTCCGCCACCACGAGGTCCTGCAACTCGGCCACGTCGAGCGGATTGTCACCACACCCGAACAAGGAGGCACCGCCCGCCACGGCGCTGAAACAGAGCCTCAGGCCGACGTCGAGAAAGCGAACGGAATCGAGCCTCATGTCATTCCACCAGCCCTGCGGTTCAGGTTGGTAGTCAGGGCTCCGCGGTCTTCAGCTCACGACATGCTGCCGCTCGGTCTGACTATCCGGAGGCCAACGTAGCCTCGAGCGTCATCGGGACTGCGGAGAGCGCCTTCGAGACGATGCAGTTGGTCTTGGTCTCTTCCGCGAGCCGCTGGAAGTCCTTGGCCGATACGCCCGGGACGACGCCGTGGGTGACCAGGTCGATACCTGTGATGGCAAAGCCGGCATCCTGCTTGTTGAGGTGTACGGTGGCCGTCGTCGTGACGCTGGTAGCCGGGTGGCCGCCCATCGCCAGGGCGTGCGCCAGCGCCATGGAATAGCACCCGGCATGGGCCGCGCCGAGCAACTCCTCGGGGTTGGTGCCTGAACCGCTCTCGAACCGGCTCATAAAGGAATACGGACCCTCGAACGCACGGCTCCCGAGGTGCACCGTGCCTTTACCGCTCTTCAGATCACCGCTCCAGCGGGCTTCCGCCTTACGATCCATGAGATGTGTCTCCCTGAGTGCGCGGAATGGAACTCGCGCGAGTGGGTGGTGGTGTGTAGCCGCCAAGACGACGGCCGGCGGAATAGTATACGGATGTCGTCCCTGAGTCGATAGCCGGACGGCGCGCGTCGCAGGGCGCAGGCGGGCATGATGATCGTCTGGCGTTTTCCGCGGCCCACCGCCATCGTTCCGCGATAGCCTCCCACGTCCTGCAGGGGGAAACTCTACGATGGAAAAGATCAACTTGTCGGATAAGCTCTCGCGCTTCACCGACCACTGGCGACCCAGGATCGTGGGCCAACT
>DATHRW010000313.1:0-15447 GCA_035464955.1 Gemmatimonadales bacterium | reverse complement strand
GGCCGCGGCCGTCTTGTTTCCGGCCCGGGTGCGCCGGGTGCGCGGGGTGCGGGACAGCAAGGAACTGCCCGCGGCAAAACGCCGGAAGCTGGCCGAGCGGATCCGCGATCGCGCCCGCGCGATCGGCATTGGAGCGGCCTCAACCAAGGAAATCGATCGCCTCAACATCCGGCGTGCCACGGCGCTGGCCATGCGCCGCGCCGTCTTCCGCGCCTGCCGCATTGCCGGCATTCTCGACGGACCGGCTGATCCGCTTCCATCCGATGTCACCATCCTGCTCGACGGGCTTCCCATGCCCGAGTTGGGCATGCCGCACGAGGCATTAGTCGATGGCGATGCATTGTGCTACTCGGTGGCCGCGGCCGGTGTGGTGGCCAAGACAGTCCGCGACGAGTTGATGTGCCGGCTGGCGCGGCGGCATCCGGCTTATGGGTGGGATTCCAACATGGGGTATGGGACGGCGGAGCATCGCGAGGCGATCGCCGTGAGCGGCGCCACGGCGCATCACCGGTTCAGCTTCGAGCCGGTGAGTCAGTTGTCCCTGGATTTGTCTGTGATGTAACCGGGTCGGTCAAGGCTCTTCCGCTTCCGCTTCCTCTTCCTCTTCCTCTTGAGCTTCAGTAATCTTCGAGCCGCAGACCTCACTGATTCCCGCGATCACCGCATCCACCAGCAACTTGATCTCCTCCTCCTCGATGGTGAGGGGCGGCATCAGAATCACCACATCCCCGATCGCGCCGACAAACACGCCGTGAGACCGCGCAGCCAGCGCCGTCCTCGTGCCGCGGCGCTCCTCCCGAGGATAGGGTTTCTTCGAGGCCGCATCCGCCACCAGTTCGATGCCCGCCGCGAGGCCGAACTGCCGCACCTCACCAACACAGGAAAACTGCCCGAGTCGGGTCAGCTCCCGCTCCAGTCTGGTGATCTTGTCGGGCAAGGTGCCGAGAATTCCGTCCTGCTCGAAGATGTCGAGCGTTGCGAGTGCTGCGGCCGCGGCCAGGGAGTTACCCGCGTAGGGGTCGCCATGATAGAAGGCCCTGGTGGCGGTGCCGCCGCCGTCGAATGCCTGGAAGATCTTCTCTGACGTGAGCGTCACCGCCATCGGCAGGTAGCCGCCGGTGAGGCCGTTCGCGATGCACAGAAAATCCGGGGTGACGCCGAGCCGCTCCGAGGCGAACATGGTTCCGGAGCGGCCCAATCCCAGCATCGACTCGTCGTGGATGAGCAGAGCCCCGACCTTGTCCGCGATGTCATGGATCTTGGCGAGGTATCCCTCCGGCTGGGTGATCATGCCGCCGGGAATCTGGAGCCCCGGCTCGATCACGATCCCGGCGATCCGGCCGGCGTTGTCGAACGCCACCTGCTCCAATTCCTTCATGCAATCGCTCACACACTTGTCGCGCGTCAAGCCGTTGGGGCAGCGATAGCAGTAGGGCGAGTGCGCGTGCAGAGTTGTGAAGAGGAGTTTCCGATACGGTTGTTGGAACCGCTCGATGCCGCCGAGTGACAGTGCCCCGATCGAATCGCCGTGGTAGGCGTTCCCGAGGCTCAGGAACACCTGCCGGGCGGCGTGTCGCCCGCCGTCCGCCTGTTGCCAATACTGGTAGGCCATCTTGAGCGCCGCCTCGACGGCCCCGGCCGGGCTGTCCGAGAAGAAGACCCGGGTCAGTGCCTGTGGCGCGATCTCGACCAGGCGGTGAGCCAGGGTTACCGCCTGGTCCGTGGCGTTGCCGAAGAGGGTTGTGTGGGCGATACGCCCGAGTTGCCCGGTGATCGCGGCGTCGATCTCGGGGCGACGGTGGCCGAACGAGTTGGAAGAGAGCGAGGCGATGTCGTCGAGATAACGGTTCCCATCGATGTCGATGAGGTAGTGCCCGTCGCCCTCCACGATCATGAGCGCATCGGCCTGCCGATCGTGCGCGGTGAAGGGGTGCCAGAGGTGGGTCTCGTCCCATCGCCGCAGGCGCCCGGCCTCGGACTCGTCGTCGGCTTTGGGTGGCTCGTCTGGGTCCGAGTCGGTTCGGGGCTTCAGGTCCTCTGACATGGCTGATGAGTGGCTCGATATCGGGAAATCAGGGGCTCCGGCCCGTTGCGACCGGGTGCGTCGGTCTTGAGTTTCGCTTGCGGCCGTGCGACGTTTGGGGCGTCGGGGGCGTAGCTCAACCGGTAGAGCAACAGACTTTTAATCTGTAGGTCGTGGGTTCGAGTCCCACCGCCCCCTCTGTGCTGCTCGGTCCCTGCAATTGTCGCGTCGGCCCGACTAACCTACATCACGGAATGCTCGAGCGGAAACCCCCGCTGGGCCCACCGGGCGAGCCGTGTCGAGTGGAAATCGGCCTGTGCTGGCGGCTTGGCGTGCCTCTTGCCAAGGATCTTATTACGGGGCATATTGGCCGCCCCTTTCCGACACGAACGACTCGGGGTAGTCCCATGGCGTGGCGAGTACTGGAGCATCAAGACCAGGTTTGGAAAGTGAGCGTGGCCGCGGAGCGATCTGCCAACATGACGCTGTGGCAGCTCGTTCTTGCATTTCGCTCGGCCGGTCAGCCGTCGACCTCGTTCTGGAAGCCCTACCCGCTGCAGTCATCCTCGAAATCGTCCCTCTTTGCCCAGGCCGAACGGATTCCTGATGACCGGTTGGCCGAATTGCTCGCCGAGCACGTCGAGTAAGGATCGAGGGTCCGATGAGCCAAGTCCCGTTGCAAGACTTCCGGCGCGTCGCGGAAGCCCTCGCCCAGTTGCGAGGCCAGCCCATCCTCCAGTCCATCATGCGGTCCGATTTCCGGCAGCTTCGCGTCGAACTCGCGGACGGGCTGATCACGGTCATCAGCGTCAACCTGGACGAGTCTGGGCAGCCCCGGCTGGAGGTCGATGTGGTGCGGCAGCCGCTGGAACGAGGCCGCCAGCTGGAGGTCCGGTTCGAGCCGAGCGGCCAGACGGCCTGAGGTCTCGCAGATAGCCCTGAATCTCGGGAATCCTCGGGGGCCGGGCTTCCGGGTGCAGCGATAGAAGCCGTTGGCGGACAAGGAGATACTGGTGCCGTCAGGGCGCCGACAGAGTGGCACGGTTTGCGCGTTGGATGGTGGAGAATGCCGGCCGGAAGCCGGCAATGACCCTCCCCGAAGGGGAACACCATCTCGACGGACCCAAACGGCACCATGCCCAGTCAACCTGACATGCGCCGCGAGCGCATTCGCTTCGCGGAGTTCTCCATGGAGCGGCTCCCCAACGGGCGCTGCCAGGCCCACGTGGTGCTGACCTGGTCCACCGGAGAGCAGTTCACAGGGGACGCCGAGGGCCTGATGTCGAGCGCCGGCGAGTTGCGCTGCGCGGCTCAGGCCTGTGTAACCGCGCTGAGCCAGGCGGTGGACAGCGGCAGTGAATTCGACCTGCTGGGCGCGAAGGCGGTGCGGGCATTCGACGCCCACGTGGTTATCGTATCGCTCGAGGCAAAGCAGGGAGGTGAGCAGAAGCACCTCGTTGGCTCGGTTCTGACCGAGGACGATTTGGCGAGAGCGGCCGCGCTCGCCGTCCTGAATGCGACCAATCGCGTCCTGGGGAATCGTTTCTTCATGGGCTAGTCGCGGCACCACACCAGGCTGATTCGTAGAACCGGAGGGATGTGCCAGCAATGAAACGGCTATCAGTCCTGGCTGTGGTCTGTGTGCTCGCTGCCTGTGCCGGAGCGAGTCCCGTTCCCGAGGCCGCGAGCCCGCCGCCCGCTCCCACCGTCGAGGTGCCCCCCGCCCCAGATCTCCCGGGCGTGGCAACCACCGAGTTCCTCATGGCAACGGAGGACTCCGCGGCCGACGCGGCGGTGCTCGAGTGGCTCGATGAATCGAGGCCCGAGGGCAATGCCATCGCCGCGGTTCGCGGGATGGATGCGACAGGCGGGCCCAACGCACTGGACGCCTCGCCCGTCACGTGGGACATTGCCGTCGAACCCTACCTGAACCACGAGCGCGTCCAGTTCTATCTCGACTTTTTCCAAGGCAAGGCCCGGGACCGGTTCGGCATCTGGCTACAGCGCCTCCCGCACTACGAGGACATGATCCGCGAGGAGCTCCGCCAACGCGACCTCCCGGGCGACCTGGTATACCTAGCCCTGATTGAGAGCGGCCTCTCGAATTCCGCGGTGAGCCGCTCGCGGGCTACGGGCATGTGGCAATTCATGAAGGGTACCGCCACCATGTACGGGCTCAGGGTCGATTCCTGGATCGACGAACGCCGCGACCCTTACAAGGCTACGAAAGCCGCCGCCCACCATCTCGCCGATCTACGTGACCGGTTTGGCTCGCTCTACCTGGCCGCGGCGGCCTACAACGCCGGCGCCGGAAAGGTCTCGCGAGGTCTCCGCCGGCTACCGGCCGACGATGCCGATGAAGAGGTCGACACGGACGTCGAAGACACCTTCTTTCGTCTTTCCGACACGCGCTATCTGCGGCGGGAAACCAAGGACTACGTGCCGAAGCTGATTGCCGCGGCCCTCATCGCCAAAGAGCCGGAAAAGTACGGCTTCCCGCCGCTGTTGCCTCCGGAACCCTTGGTGTACGATTCCATCATCGTGCCCGACGCCACCGGCCTGGACGTCGTCGCGCGCCTGGCCGACACGTCGGTGCGGGCGATCCAGGCTTTGAATCCGCAAATACGCCGCATGGCAACCCCGCCGGGTCGGGCAACCTTGGTCCGGCTGCCGCTGGGCACCGGCGACATGACCGCGGCCAAGTACGCAGAGCTTCCCGTCAAGGACCGGGTGACCTTCCTCGAACACGCGGTCCGGTCCGGTGAAACTCTCGGGCACATCGCCAGGCGGTACGGCGTGTCGCTGACGCTACTCCGCGACGCCAATCCCAAAGTGAAACCACGCGCGCTCAGGATCGGCACGCGTCTCATCGTCCCAACGAGTGGGACCATTCCCAAGGGCGTGCGCTCTGCGCCCCAACCGACAGCCGGGAGCGGTGCACGGTACCACCGGGTCCGATCCGGAGAATCGATCTGGCTCATCGCCAATCGGTATGGCATCACTCGCCAACAGCTCCGTGAATGGAACGGCCTGCGCAGCAGCACCATCAAGGTGGGGCAACGCCTTCGGGTGGCACCACCGGGCTGAGCCGATGCGCCGTGGCGGACGCGTCACGAAACGCGAAAGGGCGGGCGCCGGTTCGGCGCCCGCCCTTTCGCATCCATCCGGAAGGCTCTGGTACGCTACTTCTTATGGCCCAGGATGGCCGTGGCGTAGCCGTTTGCGGGATTGCCGCCGGCGGCGAGGATCTCGCGCACCCGGGCCGGCCCACGGTTGTACGCCAGCAAGGCGTAGCGGAAGTCGTTATCGAACACCTGCATCAAGTCGCGCAGGAACCGGAAGCCGAGCCGCAGGTTGATGTCCCGGTCGTACAGCTGCTCCTGCACGAGCGACGGGTCGTAGAACCGAGCGGTGGCCAGACGCAGCTGCGTGTAGCCAACGGCATCGGCATGGCTGGTGGCGCGTTGCTTGAAGCCGCTCTCCACCTGCACCAAACGAAATCCGACATCCGGACTGATTCCCTCACTCAGCGCGATATCGTAAATCGCGGCGGTCAGATCGGCCGGAATCTGGTATTGCTCCGAATAGTGCAGAATCGATTTCGCGCGAGCCAATTCCAGCTGCGTGGTCGCCAGCTCGCCCCGGGCAGTCTCGAGGTCCGACCAGAGACTCCGCACGCCGCGGGACAGGACCTCATACGAGGGCAGCGCGTTGCCGTCGCTTGCCCGCACCCGGTGGCCCCAGCCTGCCAGGGCCGCTATGGCGACCGTTGCGCCGACGAGCAGGGCGCCACGCGCCAGGAGCGGCGGAGTGCCGAGGCGCTTGCGCTTACTGTTCCGGTCCGCAGTCGTCATGCAGTGACCTCCGTGTATTGGTCATGGCAGCCGCGTCAGTCGCGACGCCAGTCTCCTCGTGTTCCACCCGTCTTCTCGACCAGCCGTACCTGCTCGATGGTCATCGAGCGATCTACCGCCTTGACCATGTCATAGACGGTCAGGCAGGCGACAGCCGCCGCCGTCAGCGCTTCCATCTCCACACCCGTCCGCCCGACCGCTTTGGCGCTCGCGGTGATCCGGACACCCGGGAGTTCGGGTGCCAAGGCCGCGTTCACCGCCACGTGGTCGAGCACGATGGGGTGGCACAGGGGAATCAACTCTCCCGTGCGCTTCGCCCCCATGGTCCCGCCCAGCTCGGCGGTGGCCAAGACATCGCCCTTTGCGACCGCATGACGTTCCACCAGCTCGAACGCCTCGCGGGACATCCGGACGATGCCCTCCGCAACCGCGGCGCGGGCCGTCTCCGGCTTGGCACCGACATCTACCATCTTCACCCGCCCGGCCTCGTCCACGTGGGACAGCTTCATAGGGTTGCTCCCAGCTTCTCCCCTAGTACGGCGAGCAGAAGCTGAGGATTCACATTTCCCTGAGCCGCCTCCTCCGCGTCTGCCACCAGGGTCAGCGCCCGCGCCAGCGCGGCTGGTTCGCGTCCGTGCAGGAAACCCGGCACGGGCCGTCTCGGTTCCTGGGCCAGGGTCGCTCTGGCGGCGTCCGACAGGGCTTCGCCGAGGGCCTGCAGCATGCCGGTGAAATCGCCCCGCGCCGACCAGGGCGCCTGCTTCAGCGCCCGATCCAACAGCTGAGCCCGGTCGCCGAGTGCCGCACCCAGGAACTCGAGCGCTTCGGCTCGGGCCTTCGCCGCCTCGTCCACCTCCCACAGCGCTCGGCCGATCGAGCCCTCCGCCAACGCCACCCGTTCATCCAGCACCGCGCCCTCGAGTGGCGGGTCCAGCTGGCTTGCGAGAAATCCTCGGACTTCGTCATCAGCCAGCGGCCTCAGCCTGAGCGGCACCGCGCGGGATCGCACCGTCGGCAGGAGCGCCTTCGGGTCGGCGGCCGTCAGAATGAAGACCGTGTCCGCCGGCGGCTCCTCCCGCAGCTTGAGCAGGGCGTTGGCGGCCTCCGGACTCGCCTCCTGTGACACCAACCGCTCGGCGTCGCCCACGATGAACACCTTCCGGCGTCCCTCCACCGGGGTCAGGGACGCGCGCCGGGCAATGAGCCTGGCGACCGCCACCCCGTGGCCGGCCATGCCGTCCGGCGGCCCGTAGAGCGGTGTCTTGCGCCGCTCGTCCACGGCCTGGGCCACCAGCTGCGCCGCTTCTTCCACCTGCCGGTCGTGGTCCGCCGCCTTGGGGCGGAGGATGGGGACCATCCAGTGGAGGTCGACGTGTCCCAGCCCGGTTACCAGCTGGCACTGCCGACAGGCTCCGCACGGCTCTTCATCCGGCTGTTCGCAGAACATCAGCTGCGCGAGCCAGAGAGCCAGGCGCTGCTTGCCGACCCCCTTAGGTCCGCTCACCAGGAGGACTTGGGGCAGGCGGCCCTGGGCGTGTGCCCGGGCCAGCCTCCGTCTGGCCTCGTGGTGGCCGACCAGGTGGTGCAATGTCATGGCTACGAAGCTAAAATCGGGCCACGATATTGGTAGGGTTGGTTTTGTAACATCTTTTTCCACAACATGTTACGTTGGCTGCTCGGTGCAAGAGTTGTCATCAGTGTGGTCGAGTGGCGGCAGTATAATATAAGTGAATGTTTACTTTGTTTCCAATTGTGCCCCTCTCTGGGACGTTACCATCCCACAGCGGCTCGATGTATCGATGATGTTGTGATAGTGGCGTTACTGCACAGTGCCAGCCTCACCCGGACGAGCGACCTCCGGGTGTAGTGGCGCCGCGTCATGTGGACGGCGAGGATAAGGTGGATCAAAGGTGGAAGACAGCGTGAATGGTGTGGAGAACGGGCGGTCCGGAAGATCCGTTGATACCGGCGCCGATTGTGCTTGACCGCCGCATGGGCGGGGATTATCCTCCCGAACGCGATCCCGAGTAGCTCAGCTGGTAGAGCAGGTGACTGTTAATCACCGGGTCGGGGGTTCGAGTCCCTCCTCGGGAGTTCCGTAAGATGATGTAGGACAAGGAGATTGAAGCGACGCATGGCCACTGGTTTCGGTGGCCATCTTGCGTTTGTGTGCCGATAGTGTGCCGGTTCACTGGGAACAAGAGATTGCAGGAAAGTTGGGCCGCGCTACACGCAGTCGATCTGCTCGCAGCCTACCTCCCATGGTCCCCCTGCGCGTGGCCTAGCGTGGCAATTCAGCTGGGCCGACCTCGACCACGAACTGGCATATATGGCGGATCTTGCCGCCTTCGCTCATTTTTCTGCAGTCTATATCTCGTTAGGCAGGCCTGGCCCTCCACCTTCTACACCTCCGATCCGGTTCCAGCACCTCAAAGCAACTGAGGTACTTGTGTCCGTCTCGGCGGTGGGCTCGGATGGCATGCGGCACCGCTCCGGGTAGCCCCCAGGTGAGCTAGGGTCTTCCCTAGCGTTCCGAGCGGTCCCGGGCCCTTCTGGGCCAGGAAGTGGGGCCGGCTCCCTAACCACCGTGTGCAGCTGACGGGCGCTTGTATTTTGAAGGAAGTCGTTGAATTGTGTGGGCAGCGGGCATGCGCGCCCGCAGCTGACACGGGATTCGTTAGGCAGGCCAGGCCCTCCACTTTCCGCAACTCCGGTTCAGTTCCAACTCCTCACCAGACTGTGTGGTGTTCGTATCGCTGGTCGGCTCCTCGAACCGAGGGATCCGCTCGGGGTACGCCCGCGGTTGGCTAGGGTTTTCCCTAGCGCTCCGAGCAGTCCCGGGTCTGTCCGGGCCGAGGGGTGCGGCCGGCTCCCTAACCACCGTGTGCAGCTGACGGGCGCTTGTTTTTTGAAGGAAGTCGTTGAATTGTGTGGGCAGCGGGCATGCGCGCCCGCAGCTGACACAGATTCGTTGGGCGGACACGAACCTACGATGACCGATCGCGAGAACCACAGTCAGCATCTGTTCACTGCGTCGGAGGTATCCAATCGAATCCGTGCACAAGATCCCCGGCCATCGCAGCACCCGCCGATGACGACGTTCGCCCATACGGTCCGTGCACTTGTCTTCCGTGTGGCTTGTGCGCTTGCCCTCGCCACCTTCCTCGCGAACGATGCGTCAGGGCAGGACCGACCCGCATGGGTGTCGAGGCTCGAGGACATCGTCTCACAGGAAGCGGCGACGAAGGGTTTTCCTTCGTTTGCATTGGTCGTCGTCGACCGCGAAGGCCCGATCGCAGACGTCGCTTACGGCACGACCGGTATCGATGGCGGCGGCCCGATCACCGGGAGCACACTCTTCCGGACGGGTTCCGTCGGCAAGACGCTGACGGATCTGGCCGTGATGGTGGCGGTCGAGAACGGGCGGCTGGATCTCGACTCCGACGTGCGACGGTATCTGCCCGACTTCCAGCCGACCAATCCCTTCGACGCACCTATCACGCTCCGGCAGCTGATGACACACGTTGCCGGTCTCGTGCGGGAGCCGCCTGTCGGCAACTACTTCGATGACACGAGCCCCACGCTCGAGGAAACTGTCCGGTCGCTGAATACGACATCGCTGATCTGGGCCCCCGGCTCGCGCACTAAGTACTCCAATGCTGGCCTCGCCGTCGTCGGCCGCGTCCTCGAAGTGGTGTACGGTCAAAGCTACGCGGCGGTGTTGCGACAGCTGGTGTTCGAGCCTGCGCGGATGCGCACTGCGGGTGTGGGGCGCGCGTCGGTCCAGGGAGGCGACGTCGCGATGGGCGTCATGCAGCGGCCGGACGGATCAACTTGGGCTGCGCCGGTCTTCGATCTCGGGATGTCGCCTGCGGGCGATCTCTACGCGTCGATGGCAGACATGGCGTCCTTCATGGTGAGCCTACTGGACGGAGAGGGTCGTGTCGCGATGTCGAGAACGCTGCGCTCGATGTGGACGCCCTCGCCACCGCGGGAGACATGGCAGCTCGATGTGGGACTCGGCTTCAGTCTCAATGGCAGGTTCGCGGATCAGTACCGCATGGCCCGGAACGGCGGTGCCGTCTACGGCTTCGCGACGGAACTGGCGCTGCTGCCCGAAGAGGGCTTCGGCGTGTACGCTGTGGCCTCCCGCGACTTGGCCAATCCGACAGTTCAGGCCGTGGCGCACTGGGCGCTGCTCGCCGCACTCGCGGAACGGCGCGGCGACGCCGCACCCTCCTACACGTCACCACCGGTTCCGTTCGACGACCTCCGTTCGCGCGTTGCGAACTGTTCGTCGACGCCCAACTCAACGGAGACGAGGTTTGCGGGGACCTACGGCGAGGATCACAACCCGCTCGTCGTGTGTCATGTTGAGGGACGACTCTACGCCCTCATCGAGTGGATGTTTCTCTATCCCTTGGAGGCCGTATCTGATGGCGTGTTCACATTCCCGAGCTACGCGTTGTATGGTCACGAGCAGCTGCGCTTCCTCCAGGACGGTGGCCGCGTGAGCGCTGCGATGCTGGGCGTGGGGCAGGAGGGCATTCGCTTCGCGCGACGTTGAGAGGCGAGGATGCTCTGCCCGACATTTCGCAACCGCTGGGTCGAGAGCGTCAGCCCGCGCTGGTCCACCACCGGTGCGCGCGAGTCGTATCGAACTCAGGAGGGCGGCAGGGTTTTGCACGCGCGCGGTAGGATACGCGCCGCCCAACATGGGTTTGCAGCCGACGAAGGCGCGGTCCTACGCCAGTCGCGCAGCGGCAGAACGCGGGGACGGGCCGCGCCTTCGCAGCTGAAACCCGCGACGTTAGCCGGCGCGACCTACCGTCAGGGCAGCCCTGCGATTCACCGGAAGCAGCTGGGCGGGTGTCCAACGCTCCTGCCGTTCGGCCTGTCAAAAAGAGAATCGAGGCTCAGCCAACGATCCGAAGGAGTGACTGATGCGCAGGAATCGCAGAATGGTCGGGATTCTCACCCTGGCTCTGGTCGCCTGTGCTACTCGTAACCCGAGGGACACCGCACCGGCGGTTCTGCCATCCGTTCACGACAACCCCGTTGCTGTGAGCAACTTCGACGCAGGCGAGGCCCGAATTGGCACAAACGTGTTTCGCGCGAGGGCGCACAACAACACCTCGGCGCCCATCCCGTTCGGTGTAAGTTTGCGGGCTGAGTCACCATCGCGCGCGGTGCAGAAGAGCCACTACCGCCTGCTTCAGCCGGGCGAGACGTCGGAACTCGTCTACGAGTACGAACTGCCGAATGACGGATACCGACTGTTGATTGCCTACTATGGGCCCGTGGCGTCGATGCCCACAGAGCAGGACCCATTCCCGGATTTCACGGCGCGCAAAATCACACGTTTCGCGGTTTTGCCTCGGCCGAGCATACGAGGTGGGACAGGAACGCGCCCAACGAGCGCCGACGTTTCGGTGCCGCCCGCCAGAGCAACTGAACACGAGAGCGCGAAACGTCATCTTGCAGAACTGCTCGACTGGGACCGCCCCAGATCGCCAAGCTTTTCGCCTCACCCCACATCGAGCGAAAGCATCGGCCCGTATCAGCTGGAAGCCGTGCGGATCGCAACGGAGCCTGAACGCTCCATCCATCTGTTGCTCGTCCGGCGTGCCGCAGCGTGCGGTCGACTTCCGACGGTTCTGTACTTGTCTGGCAACCCCCCGGGCCGCAAGGAATCCGGAATAGTTCCCGGAATGTTCTTAGCGGATCGTGGCCTGCAGTTGGTCGCGATCGACCGACGCGAAACGGCGCGGCATACTGGGCGAGGGGAGTATCTCTCCGCCACTGCGGATCCCGTATTCGATGCGCGGAGGGCAATCGATTACCTGCGGACGCGCGCCGACGTTGACTCGGCTCGGATCGGAGTCTTTGGTTTCTCGAAGGGCGCGGAAGAAGGGATGTTCGCTGCCGTGCTCCATCCATCCGTTCGAGTTGCAGCCCTTGCTTCCCGTCTTGTGGACCAAGATTCGCTCTTCAATAGCGCCGCGTGGCTGCCCACTTTGTATTCTGAGGACATCGTCTACGACTTGGGGCTTGACTCCTTGCTTGGCAACTGGGAAGGTCTGACAGCGCGAATCACTCCTGCGGTCTCCACAGCGGCCCTTGCGGCATACCGGAAGCGATACCCCTACTTTGATTCACTCAACCCCGCCGCAGTGTTGCCTCTGATGGCGCCGAGGCCGCTCCTCGTGGTGACAGGGGCCCGTGACCAGCAGATTGTACTCTCCGGAGCGTTGCCGTTGGACGACCGCGTGCAGGCGACATATCGTGAGCTCGGCATCAGCGACCGCTCGGACTTTCTCGTCATGCCGCGAAGTGATCACGGAATGCCTGGGAACGTCGTCGAGCAGATTGCTGAGTGGTTCAGTAATCGCCTCGGTGCGGTAAAGCAGCAAGCGTGTCGTTGAGTTCGCACCAGGCGGTTCCTGGCCGACCGACGTGCCGGCTAACAAGCCGATGAAGCTGACGGTCGCCTTCGGCGCCCGCAGCTTATCCGCGATGCGTTAATCCGCTCGACAGATCTCCGTGGCGCGCAGCATGTTCATGGCGCGCCGGTTCTCGTGGCTTGAAAGGGGAGGCAGTGTGTCAACAAACTCGCCGATGGATGCGCTGACGGATCGCAGCGAGCGGACGGTCGGGGGGGCGCCGTCCGAGATTCGTATCGTACTCAGAACGCTGTCCATCCTTATCGTCCTGAGCGCCGCATACGTTACCACCGAGCCAGCCGTCGCGCGCCAGCAGCAAGCAGCGCCAGACTCTCTCGCGACCCAGCACGTTCGTGGCCCCCTTGGCCGGGACCTGGACTCTTTACTCACGTCCTACGAAGCCCACGGTTTCGCTGGCACAGCGTTGATCGTTCGACACGGGGAGGTCGTGCTACTCAAGGGCTACGGCTTCGCGGACATCCCTCGAGGCGTGCGGAATGGACCTGAGACCCGCTTCGAGATGAATTCGATAACCAAGATGTTCACGGGCGTGAGCATCCTTCAGCTGGCGTCTGCTCGGAAGATCCGACTCGACGCTCCCATTGGTCAGTACCTCGGCCCATTCCCAGCTTCGAAAAGCGATGCCACAGTCGAGCAGCTTGCCATGCACACGGCCGGGCTCGCCGTCGCCGGGACGGAACTGGATGGTAGTTCGCGGGACGCATTCGTGGAGGCAATGAAGGCCGCCCCGATGGAATCGCCGCCAGGGGAGCGATATCGCTATACCAATGCCGGATACTCGCTGCTCGCGGCGATCATCGAGGTGGCATCGGGACAGACCTTTGAAGACTACCTGCGCCACCACATTTTCGTGCCGGCAGGCATGCGATCCGCGGTATTCCGCCCCGACGTACCGGCCGCCGACACCAGATTCGCGCGAGGTTACGTGGGCTCTCCATCCGGCCCGGTGCCCGGGCCGCCGAATCCCTACACTTGGGGTGCGGTCGGAGCGGCAGGGGTCTGGACAACGGTGGGTGATATCTATCGATGGGTGGTCGCAGTGGAGCGAGGCGAAGTCGTGCCACGTCAGTATCGCGCGCTACTCTTCTTGCCACCCCCAACACCATCTCTCGAGGCGTACGGGTGGCATGTTCGCCCTGCAACTGACACGTCTCGCGCCAGAATCGACAAGGGTGGAGGCTCGAACGATTTCGCCACGCAGTTGATTCACTTTCCGCGCGACAACGTTACGATTGTCTGGGCATCCAATAACCTCGAACAGCGATGGCGACGGACGCTCAACCGCGCTCTCCCGGATCTGATCTTCACGGGCACGACCCATGCTCCACTTCCCAGGTGATCCAAGCTGGCATCGGGAGGTTGAGCCGTGCACGGGATAGGGCACCGTTGTGGCTGGTAGAGATGGAGGCGGATGCCGTGATGATTGACGACACCGAAACGAACGGCGCGGCCTAACGCGCGCTGGGAGCTGACGGTCACACATCCAACTTCGGAGGGATTGTGAACCGACGTCCTCAATGCAGTGCTCAGAAGACAGCCGCACGAGCGGTTGCGATCGCGCTGATCACACTCGGCACGGCTTCCTGCGGCGCAGGCGAGACGATACCTGACGGGATTCAGCGGCGGGACAGTAACGGTGTCTCAATCGTCGAGAACCACTCGCCCCAATGGGATACTGCTGATGCCTGGCGGCTGAGCAGTGAACCGCTTCTCTCGCTGGGGGAGGTATCGAACGATCCCGCGTACGAGTTCACGGAAGTCGTCGATGCACGTTTGGGTCCAGACGGCGGAATCGTTGCCGCAGACCTCATGCAGGCCGAGGTTCGTTTCTTCTCGCAGGACGGGAAGGTCAGACGCATCTTCGGGCGCGCCGGTGAGGGACCGGGAGAGTTCCAACGCATCCAGTCGGTCGGGGTGATAGGCGATTCGACATGGGTGTTCGACCGGGGACTGCAGAGGGTGACGTGGATCCCGACGTCGGAGGGGGATGCTGCGGTGGTCAATCTTCGACCACCATGGCGGGCGCTGCTGCGGGGACGGCTGGCCGACGGAACGTGGCTCGTCACACCGCTGTTCGATCTTCCCGCGCCCGGTGAGCAGATCGATGGAGGCATTCACCGTGGCCGCCTTCCCCTGCTCCGATATGAAAGCGACGGTCAACTCAGGGACACGATCTCCATGATCCCCGGCACGGAGATGGTCTACGTCTCTCAGGACGGTGAACTGAGGCCCTGGGGTTTGCCGCCGTTCGGACGCCGGCCTGCGGTGGCTGTTGGGGGTACAGGAATCTATGTGGGCGACCAGAATCGATTCGAGATACGAGAGTATGACCTGTCAGGGCAACTCATCCGGATCATTCGGCTCCCGGACGCAGATCTCACCATCAGCGACGAGGAGTACACGACCGTGCTCGAGGGTCGGGTCGCTGGAGCCCCCGCCCAGTTCCGCTCGGTGGTGCGGTCGATCCTGTACGACCTCCCGCGTGCTACAAGGCGGCCCGCCTACGCCGATTTCGTAGTGGATCACGGTGGCAATATCTGGGTGGCTTCCCTACCTGCGCCGGACCGCCCTCACCGGGGCCGAAACCTGTGGGGCTCGAACTGGAGAGTATTCTCACCTGACGGTGCGTGGCTCGGCACCGTCACGTTGCCACAGCACTTTCAGCCGACGGACATTGGCGACGACACGATTCTCGGCATCTTCGTCGATTCCTTGGGCGTGAATCAAGTACGGCTGTACGAGTTGACCAAACGGACTCGATAGTCTGCCGGGCGGTGGGGCGCTGCCGCCGTTAGACGGGGGTCGTAGACCAATGGCGATGGCCATGGAACCAATCGGTCATGTTGAAACGGTGCGAGAGCAACTGGACGACGACCATTGGGGTGGCGAAGACGCTTGCATCGTTCTTTCGAACCGCTTCACGCCGGACGCGTTAACAGGTATCGAAGACTTTTCCCACATCGAGGTCTTGTTCCTCTTCGATCGAGTCGCTCCGACGGAGGTGGTATTCGGATCTCGTCACCCTCGCGACAATGCGGATTGGCCGTCGGTAGGCATCTTTGCACAGAGAGCGAAGATGAGGCCCAACCGGATTGGCAGTACAATC
>DATHRW010000312.1:0-2871 GCA_035464955.1 Gemmatimonadales bacterium | reverse complement strand
CGAAGGCGACTTAGACCAGGACAGCGCTATGTGGGCTTCCCAGTGGGGGTCGTGCGAACGGAGATGATCCCGAAGCCTGCGGGCGAAGCTGGGCGATACTTGAGCAAGGGCGAGCATAGAAGTTGGGCCAATGCCAATCAGGCCGCCTTGTTGCGAGGCCACGGTACTCCAGCGTTCGAGTGCTTCGATCACAGCCATGTCGCCACCATGGGCCAAAACCCATTCCTCACGGGTGAACCCGAGGAGTGGGAAGGGGCTTTTGTCAGCCGTGGGAGTGCTTGGCATTGGGATCTAGGGCATGTGGCGGTCTAACGGCTGGGCGCTTCAGCGGCGGGCCGTATAGCGGCCTGTCCGCTGCAAGCGCTTGTTAGGTTGCGCCCGCACGCCAAGCTCGGTTTGAGGTTCCTCTCGCCGGATACGGTGCACCTCCCGGAGACGTTGGTCCTGACGGTTGCAGCCTGGCTGTCGCTCCTATTCCGGGCGGGTGCGAACCGTTGCGCCAAGCGCCTCGCGATCCACCTGAACGCCCCCGCGGATCACGGCGACAATCTCTAGCGTGGCGCGGATGTCCCTGGTCGGATCACCTCGGACAAGAAGCAGGTCAGCGCGCAGGTCCGGAGCGATCCTGCCCCGATCGTCCAGACCGAACGCCTCGGCCGGGGCCCGGGTCGCCGCCGTAAGCGCATCCACCGGCGTCAGCCCAGCTCTCACGAGGAGCTCGAGCTCACGGTGGAGGCTGATCCCATGAGCGGTCCCGGGGTTCGATACGTCGGTTCCGGCCAACAACCGGACTCCCCCCTCATGGAATCTACGAACGTTCTCCAGTGCATTCTCGAACGATCCGAGTCTCATCCCCGCTTCGCTTCGACGAAACCGCAGATTGGCGATCGTCACCGGATGGAGGTAGGGATGGAATCGGTTGTCGTCGGCCAGATCCGCTCCGCTCGGGCCCTCGTAGACGCCCTGCACGGTGGTCAAGGTCGCGACGACGAACACCCCCTGGCGCGCTGCGTGCGCGACGAGCTCCCGGTCGGCGAGCTCATCGGCGAAGATGTGCGCGAGACCGTTGCTCCCTGCAGCGATGGCGGCGCGGGCACCATGCCGCGAGGTGACGTGAGTCACGGCGAGGCGGCCCCGAGCGTGCGCGGCGTCGACCGTTGCCGATAGCATCTCGGGGCTGAGGTTTGGCAGCTCCCGACCCCGAGTCCGCCCGTCATCGAACATGATCTTCAGGTGGTCGGCTCCCTCCGCGATCCGTGCGTCCACGAACGCGGCCGCGTCGGCCGCGTCGTCGAGGGTGGGAATCTCGGGATTGAACAGAACCCCAAGGCCGCCCGGTACTGTGACCGGGGTGGTCGCCATCCGGAAGTCAGCCAGGTCGGCGCGGCCCTGCTGCAGCTCCCGTCGGAGTTCGGCCCGCACGTCGAGCGGCAAGAAGGTGTAGACGTCGAGCTCAGTGGTCACTCCGAACAACAGCGCCTGCTGCAGCTCGCGCTCCGCGACGAGATGGACATGGGCGTCGATGAGACCCGGAAGCAGCGTGCAGTCCTTGCATTCGAGAACCTCGACGCCGTCGGGAACGGTGACACTCTCCTGCGACTCGTCGACCAGAGCCAAAATCCGGTCGTTTCGCAGCAGGACGGTTGTGCCGGGCACCACTTGTTCGCCGTCGAAGATGCGTGCGCTGCGGACGATCTTGGTCGGCGTCTCAACAACCTGCGAGTCCGAGGACTGGGGGGCCGCACAACCCAGGAGCGTACCCGCAAAAAGCGCAACGATCCACCTCATAGCATCCCTCTGATCAATCCACGACGCCCGAGACACACGCTCGAATGCCGACGGGAGGCAGTCACGCCCCAAAATTCGACGTTTGGCAAGTCCCCCCGGACCTCCCTTGCACCCTTGAACTCTCCGTGGTCTCAGCCGCCAACTTGCGCAACCTAACGTCTCGGAATTCTGCTGCCGCACCCGCCCGCATGGCAAATCACCGGCGCTACCAGACTTGACCGAACAGCCTTCGCGGACAGCAGCAATTCCTTGTTAGACGGCGATCGCGAGCCGGTTTTTCTATCCCGCCTCAACCGGATGCCGTGATGCCTTCAGCATCATCAATCCGAGTAGCCAATGAGAGATAACCATGAAGACATGCCCTGTCGTGTGAGCCCACTCCGCCTCACTCGGATAGCCCAACCGGAGCAGTAGGTAGTAAACCGAGTACGAGGCGGCGAATGCCAGCATCAGCCCACCAACGAGGCGAGCCCTTCCTGACATCTGTACGAAAGCGGCTCCCCAGAAAGCTAGCCAGAGCCCGTGAAACCAGATCGCCAACACGTGCGTGCTGTTGAAAAGCGCGAGCATGGGACTGAGCGCGGCGTCGCCCGTGGTGATGGCGGACAGCATCCGATCAGCACTCCAAGCTGCGATCTCGGCGAACAGAACGACGATGAGCAAGAGGCCAAATCCGAGACCGAGCTTCGCGTGGGCGCCGTGGCTGGGAGCCAAGTACTCATACCCGGCCAGTAGAAAAACCACGTAAAGGCAGGTGAAGATGCTGAACGTGGGCACCCAGGCTGCCCAATCAAGCCCTCCCTCGACTTGGGTCACGACGAGCATTACGACGAATACGATCACCGCCGCGAAAGTGGACACGGCACCCCATCGCAGCAGAGTCCGGTCCCTCGCCATATGCGATTCCTCCACTCAGGGCAGTTCGCCGTCTAACGATTCCGCGTTTCAGCTGCGCCCCTACGTTGCCGATCCGGCGGCGAGCGCAGCAAGCTTCTCTGCACGCCCACGTCCGGCGCAGGCGTCAGCTGCTAACGCCTGTTAGGCGTCTTGCGCTGTTGGGTCGGAGTGCCACCACTCCCGTAG
>DATHRW010000311.1:0-5006 GCA_035464955.1 Gemmatimonadales bacterium | reverse complement strand
CCCCATGTTCGCCTTCGACCGGACCCGGGAACTCATCGACGAGGGCTACCGGGCTACCAAGGCGGTCTTGGATGAATTCGGGGGTCCGCTCCCTGACGATGCGCGCGGCATCTATCCGCGCCGCCACGTGCGCATTCGCGTCAGCGCGGATCGGTGCATCGGATGCGGCGCATGCGTGCTCCGGGCGCCACACGTCTTCGCATTGGGGGCCGACGGGAAGGCGGAGGTCCTGGAGCCGGACCAGAGTTGGTCACCCCTGGACGGGGACTACGTTCGGAACTGCCCTACCTACGCCATCAGTGCGCGGGTCGCAGACGGAACGTCGGCCTGAGGCTAGGTGGGCCTGACAGCCTCCGCGCTTTCCCGCCCGAGGGTTTGCATCGCCAGCACGACTCGGTCCCAGTTGTAAAACGTCTCCACCGCCCGCCGCCCGGCGGCTCCCATCCGGGCAGCCCGATCAGGGTCTTCGAGTATCGGCCGTACCGCGGCTGCAAAGGCGGCCGGATCCTCGGCATCCACCAACGCTCCAGTCTCCCCGTCCCGCACGGCGTCGGATGTCCCCCCGCTTCTCCCAACCACCACGGGCAGCCCGGAGGCCGACGCTTCAACGATGGAAATACCGAAGCCTTCCACGTCGGATTCATGAAGCCGGGATGGGCCAAGGTACACATCGCCGACATTGTACAGACCCGGCAAGTCGGCCTCCGGAACCAGACCGAGAAATCGGACCCGGTCTCCGACGCCCAAGTCGTGCGCCAGGGCTTCCAACCGCGCCTGATCCGGCCCCGTACCTACCACCGCGTACCGCAGGTTGGGTATCTCCCGTGCGAGCGCAGCCAGACAGCGAATGCCGGTGTCGATGCCCTTGTGTGGGGTGAGGCGCGCCACGGTGATCAACCAACGTCCCTCGAGCAGGCCGAATGCCGCTCGGGCCCCACGGGTGTCCAGGCCCGGCCGAAAGACAGCGGGGTCCGTTCCCAAGGGAATCACCCGTAGTCGTTCCTCCAGTGTGAGCCCGAGGCCGTCACACACTGAACGGCATTGGTCGGCAGTCCAGCGGCTGATTGCCATGATCGCCGCCGTGTTGCCGAGCAGCGATCGGACAACCGCTCGCTTCCTGGCTGAACGCAAATGTCGAGACAGCCGGAGGAGGTCACCGCCGTATACCACCACCCCGTATGGCATCCCCGTCGTGGCATGGAGCCAGCGCGCCGGATACGCCGCGGGTCGAAGCTGGCCGCACCACGCGAATTCCGATCCGGTAGATCTCGCGAGCCTTCCGACCCGGTGGGACCAGCGTATCAACCCCTGCACCGTTCTGAGCCGCCGGGCGGGGAGGCCCAGCCGGTCGATCCGGTTGGGCAATCCGGCGTCCGTCGCATGGCTGCCGGGTTGCTGACCGGTCGAGACGGTCAGCGTGCCCGGCGGGTATCGTCGGGCAACCTCGTCCATCAATCGTGCAATCCCACCTCCGATGGGAGGAAAATCGTAGGTGAGGAGGAGGTGCGAGCGTGGCATCGTCGTCAGCAGTCGAGCAACGGCACCAAGGCCTGGAAGAACCGGGCCCTGCTTGCTCGATGGTGATCGATCGAGCCTCGGTTGCGAAGGTCCGAGAGAATGAGTCTCGTGTAATCGTTCGGGGCAAACCAACGGATATCGTCCATGGTCTCTACCCGCTCCGCTATATTCCGCCCTGCCCAATGCCAGATCTCTTCAGCCGCGACCCCAGAATCCGCCTGAGCGTGTGCGCGTGGAATGGTGCTCTCCAGTGCGCATCCTAGTGCTTGGTGCGGGCGGCCGCTACAAGACCGAATCGGCCATTGCCCGGGCCGCTCGAACCTTGGGTCACGTATGCCGGCACATCAACGTCGTCACATGGCATCGCCGGCTCGGGCGCGGCGCGGGCCCGCTGGTGCGACGGCTGGCTGACGCATTCGACCCGGCCTTCGTACTCCTGACCCGGCACGCCATCCTCGCCGGGGACGACACGGTCGGGAGACTCACCGCGTCTCGACGGAGCGCATTCTGGTATTTCGATGCTCGCCCCAACCCGAATGTCATCAGGTTGGGCCGACTCGTCGGCACGATGTACATCACCTCCGTCGCGCAGATCGAAGACTACCGCTCGGCCGGCATTCCGGAGGTCCGGTTCCTGCCCCAGGGAGTCGACCCAGCTTACGACCAGCCTGCCGCCCATACCCCGAAGCGCTATGTGTGCGATGCGTCATTCATCGGGTCGGGGCAGTACCCGCACCGCTACGAGGTGTTGCGCGCGATCGCCGGCGCCTGCAACCTGCAGATCCGAGGGCCCGGATGGAAGGGCGCCACGCCGGATTTGCCAGTGGCCGGAGGGCGCGTGCGTGGCGTCCGGTTTGCACAGGCCGTTCGGGGCGCCGCGATCTCGCTCGGAGCCAACGCCCTTCCCTCCCAGGACCGGGATCGGGCGTCGGCCTCGAATCGAATGTGGAAGATCCTCGGGTGCGGCGGCTTCTATCTCGGTCCATTCGTCGAGGGTATCGAGGCTTTTGCCGAGGACAATCGACATTGCGCATGGTACCGCGATGTCCCGCACGCCGTGAGCCTCGTGCGCCGGTACCTGGGTGCGCCCGACGCGCGAGCCGAGATTGCAGCGGCCGGACGGGCGCACGCACTGGCACATCACACGTATGCCCACAGGTTGGAGTTGTTGCTCGATGGACGCTCGTACCAACTCCCCTGAGTATGACCACCAGTACTGGCGCTGGCGGCAGCGATCGCCCAGGCTCAGGACTTCGTAGGGGACGCCGACCAACCGACCTTTACCACCCAGCTGCCCAAGCCCGGGTAGTTCGACCTCGTCTATGGCCACGCCGCTGCTCGTTGGCTCGTCGGCTCATCGGCACGACGCCGGTCGGTCGCCATTTTGGAGATCCCGACCACAACCGTGCCTCTGATGTCCATTCGCGTAGAGCCGCGCTCGCGCCCTGAGGCCGGGCCGAGATTTCCCGTTCCTACCGGACGCCGCTGCGCACCGTGATCCCGGTCCGTCAACGCGGCGCAACGCTCTTTGTCTTCGAGGTTACGCCTCCCTCACCTGCGCGGACGGCGTAAGGCTGGTGGGCGTTTCGCGCCACACCGCGTCAGTCCCTCGCGGGCAACTTCGACTGGAGCGCCGAGAGGAGCGTGACCATGCGGTGCATGTAGGTATGGCTCGCGAGGGCCTTGCGGCGGGCTTCCCGCCCCATCTCACCCGCGAGGCGATGCTCATGCAGCAGCTCCCGCACGGCCGTGCGCATCCCCTCGACCGTGCGAAACGCGATCACGTCGCTTCCCACAGCGAAGTGGAGCGGCAAGTCGGCCCGATCGTCGACCACCTGCGCCGTGCCAATCGCGGCGAGCTCGAACACCCGCGCATTACACCCACCACCTGCGGCGGGTGCCGCGTCATGGTGGATGTTGATCCCCACGCTCGCCCCGGCGTATGCCCGGACGTAGTCCTGCACTTCGACCAACTCGCCACGGCAATAATCTCTGAGGCTGGTCTTCCGCCAGCCGGGCCCCCAGAGGGCCAACCCGAATTCCACCAGCTCCGTGAGCAGCTCTTCGCGCCTCGGCGTCGCCGTGCCGGCAAAGACGACATTCGCGCGAAACTGGTCCCGCGCCCGGAGCGGCCGATGCACCGAGGGATCGCACGCTGGGGCCAGAAAACTCACAGCCGTGCCGGTCGATTCCACGAGGTGGGCCGCAAGTTCGCTGGCCGACACGAAGAGATGATCGTACGCCGAGGCTGCGTGTTCACACGTTTCCAGCGGCGTCTCGGTGTCGGGAATCCAGTTCACCCACAACGCCTCCGTCGCATCCCGCAAGGCATGCACGGCAAGCGCGCTCAAGTGATCGGCGCCGATCACGAGAACGACGTCAGGGGACACCGCTGCGATTGCCCGCTGGACCCGGTCCTCCACCCGCTCGCGACGGAGCCGGCGCCACCACGGAGCGATCGCCAAGAGGTCGAGCGGGCTAACCCGGCAGCCAAGGCGCTCGAGGGCCCGCTCTATGAGCGCGGCATGCGAGTACCGGGCCTGGTCGAACGGACTGATGAAGAGAACGCGGAGGCCGGCGGTGGACTCTCCCATCTGGGCTAGGCAACCGATCCGGGCGATGGGTGCTCCGTCATCGGCTCGTCACGAAACTGAAGGTCGTACAGCCGCCGGTAGAGTCCCCCTTCATGGTAGAGGGCGGTGTGATCGCCCCGTTCGACAACTTGTCCCTCATTGAGCACGACGATCTCATCTGCATGGCGCACCGTCGAGAGGCGGTGCGCAATGACCAACACCGTCCGGTCCCGCACCAGTCGCTCGATCGCCTCCTGGACTAAGCGCTCGGAGACCGGGTCGAGGGCGCTCGTGGCCTCATCCAGAATGAGAATGGGCGGGTCGCGGAGTAGGGCGCGGGCGATGGCGATCCGCTGGCGCTGCCCGCCTGACAGCCGGGTGCCGCGCTCACCGAGCATGGTGTCGTACCGCTCGGGGAGCTGCCGGATGAATTCGTCGGCATTGGCGGCAGCGGCGGCCTGTTCCACCTGCGCCCGCGAGGCCTCCGAGGTGCCGAACGCAATGTTGGCGTGCACCGTGTCGTTCAACAGGATGGTCTCCTGACCCACCACTCCCAGGAGCCGCCGAAGCGAGCTGCGCGTGAGTTCGGTGGCCGGGACATCATCGACGAGGATGCGGCCGGCGGACGGATCGTGAAAGCGCGGCAGGAGATCCACCAGCGTAGTCTTTCCGGCTCCCGATGGTCCGACGATGGCCACGACGTGACCCTTCGGGATCGTCAGGGACACTCGGTCCAGTACCGGCGGCCCGGCTCCATAGCTGAACGAGACACCCTCGTAGCGGATCTCCCGCGTGAACCGCGCTTCCTGTTCACCCGGCTTGTCCCGCTCGCGTTCCGGTTGATCCAAGAGATCGAACACCCGCTCGGCACTCGCCAGCGCCACAGCCAAGGCGGCGGGGAACTCGGCGATCTTC
>DATHRW010000310.1:0-12689 GCA_035464955.1 Gemmatimonadales bacterium | reverse complement strand
GACGTGCTCCGCACAGGTCCGATGCCCCAGTAGTCAGCCGCCGCTCCTCCCGGAACCTCGGCCTCCTGGCCTACCGACGCACCGAGCCAGAACCCGACCGGCACAATTCGGCGGGCCAGGGGCACCGGAAGGTCGTCAGGGCCAAGGTGGACGCCAGCGGCCCCGGCGGCCACAGCCACATCGAGCCGGTCATTCACCAAGACCGGTATCCGCACCGCATGCATCACGGCGCGTACCTGCGACAGCATATGGCGGGATTGCACGTGCTTCAACCGGACCTGAATACTCGTCACGCCGCCCGCTTCAGCGTCCCGGCAGACCGTGACCAGGTCGCGGTCTCCGAGCAACCGGTCGTCGGTCACGAGCATCAAACGAAGCGCCCGGGTCAGCGGTGGCGCACCGCTCACGGATTGATCCAGGCTGCAATCTCTTCGATGACCTCTCGGGCCACATGGCCGGCGATCTGGTATTCAGCGGGAGTTGAGCGGCCGCGTCCGGCAATGAAGAGATGATTCAGGTCCGGAAAGACTCTGAACCTGACATCGCGGCGGCCTGACAATGCTGCCTCCCAGCCGCGCAGATCGTCCAGGGTGACCTGGTAGTCTCGGCCGCCCTGCAGCACGAGCATTGGCTTGGCAAGCGTCCGGGCCGTTTCGGTCGGGTGGTACGCTCGGAGGTCGAGCCAATAACTCGGCGGGGCGCCGAGCAGCAAGGTCGGCGACGACGTGTCGGCGGCCGTCAATTCCGCGACGGCCGCGAGGCCCTCTCGGAGAGCGGTAATGCGCTGCTCTTCCTCGCTCGAAATCGAGTCGTCCAGCCTCGCGATGTAGTCGACCTGGGCCAGCAAGATCTCGTCGAGCGGGCGGGTCGAGCCGGCCAGGATCACTACGCCAGCGATGCCGGGATCCCGTGCTGCAATCCTGGGAGCGAGCATGCCACCAAGACTGTGGCCGAGGATGAAGATGCGGGTGCGATCGATGTCCGGCATCATCCTGAGCAGCGTTACGGCCGCGAGCGCATCGTCTTCGCTTTCTTCCCGGAGGGTGAAGCCGCTTGGTGCCGCCGCAATCCGCGACGCGTAAACCCGGGTGCGTTTCTCATAGCGAAGAACGGCAATCCCCCGAGAGGCCAACCCCCAAGCGAGATCCCTGAACGGCTGGTTGGGGCCAATGGTCTCGTTGCGGTCGTGCGGACCTGAGCCGTGAACGAGCACCACGGCCGGATGTGCACCCGCGGATGTCGGCATCGACAGCGTGCCCGGAAGGGTCAGGTCGCCCTGCCCTACGGTCACGGCGACCTCGCGGAACGCTCCTGTGTCGGCGTACGCGGGCGGCGATGATGGGGCGGGTGCGTGTGGGGTGAACCAGAGCCCGGATATCTGACCGGACTGGTTGAACACCACCCGGACATCGATCGAGCCTCGGGCGAATGTTGAGGCCACCGTGACACGGTCGAAGTCCTGCACGCGGTCCGAGACAGCCTCGCCCTGGGCGTCGAACGCACCCACCTGCCCCACCAGGGCGTCCCAGCTCTCAGACAACCGGGCTGGGGATAGTGCGTGGCGCATGGTGGGGTCGAATCGCTCGACGACGGCGGCGAAGTTCCGGTCGGCGAGCGCCCGGACGACCGACCGGGCGGCCTCGACCCGGTCAGAGACAGGCTCTTCCTGCGGTTGGAGTGCGCCAGGGAACAACATCAGGGCCCCGATGACTAGTGGCCAGCGCGGAGCAGCATTCATGTCGCCAACCCACCTCGAGACCGATCTCGTGAGCTTTGAAGTGGCATGTCATGCGATTACTGTCCAGGCAACCTAACATGCTTCGAGGCCCAGGTGGGGGCAACAGACACCCAGCGCGCGACCGGTGACCGCGCGCTTGCTGGCCATCCCGTTGACAGCCTGTCGGGCCTGTATCAGTTTGCACCATGAGTATCGGTGAGGCCGCTCGCGCTCGGCAGGTCCGCCGGGTACTCGGTGGGATTCTGCTTGCCAATCTGGCGGTCGTCGTCGTCAAGATCTCAGTAGGGCTCTCGGCAAACTCGCTCGCCGTCTTCGGAGACGCCGTTCACTCCTCGGTAGATGCCGTGAACAATCTCTTTGGCATGATCGTCGTTCGCTTCGCCGCCAAGGCGCCGGACGAAGATCACCCGTACGGACACGGTAAGTTCGAAACGCTGGGAGCCCTCATCGTCGTGGTCTTTCTCTCGGTCACCCTCTTCGAGCTGCTCCAAGGTGCCATTACGCGGTTGTGGCAGGGCGCCGCGGCGCCGGTTCTGTCCCCGCTGGTGGCGGGCTTACTCGTCGCGACCCTGCTGGTCAACATCGGGGTCGTGTGGTACGAAACCCGTGCGGGGCAGCGGCTCCGGAGCGAGATCCTGCTGGCGGACGCGGCCCATACCCGGGCCGACGTATTTATCACCATCGCGGTGATCATCGGGTTGGCCCTTGCCACCCTCGGCCTAACCTGGGCGGATCCAGTATTGGCCATCGTAGTTTCGGTGATGGTCGTACGAATCGGAGTCCAGGTTGTGGGACGCGTGATTCCGAGTTTGGTCGACCAGGCCGCGGTGGACGGAGCGGCGATTCGCCGCGCGGCGACACAGATTCCCGGTGTGCGTGATGCGTACGACATTCGCTCGAGAGCCGCGGCGGCCAAGCGATTTGCTGAGCTCACGATCACGGTGGATGGGTCGGAGAGCGTCGCGACGGCGCATGAGATCGCCGATGTCGTGGAGGAGCGGCTCCGCACCACCCTGGACCTGCACGAGATCCTGGTGCACGTCGAGCCATGCTGACCCTGGTCCAGGCCCAACAGCGCCGCCAGCGACGGCGCCACAGCCCTTCGCTCAAGCAGCTGTACCAGGAGTACATCCTCGAGCGAGTCGAGGCCTACAAGGACTCCTTCACCAGGACGGAGCTCCTGCGCCTGGGAGATGAGGCTGTCGCCGAGCTGGCCGCCGGGGCCGAGGGACAGTTCGTCCTCACCGAGGTGCTGCTGCTGGACTCAGTGGACCGCATGATCATCAAGCGACTCTCACTTCCTTCCTACCCCAAGTGGCGCCGCCACTACGTGGCGCTCCGCGAGGCTCAGCGGGAGCCGACTCACTGGGGCATCGACCCTGCCGATCCGGTGACATCTCTGCTGCCGCGGCTGGAACCCGGCGACACCGCCATGCTCATCGGCGCCGTGACCGAGCCACTCACCTTCTTGCTGGCCGCCCACGAGGTGGCTGTCACCTTTCTCGCCCTCGATTTGGCCAGTGTCGAGCGGGTCGAAAACCGAGCCGTCGGCGAGTCCCTGACCGGTTCGCTGGCTACCTTCGTCGTCCAGCTTGGCGCGTGGCTTCCTGATACCAAAGGGCTGAATGTGGTGGCCATCGACACGAGCGCACTCGAGGAGGTGGGCCCGCCGACCCGGGCAGAGCTCATTGGCGAGCTGCAGAACCGGACCAACCCCAACGGCGTCCACGTACTGATCGGCTCGAGATCAGGCCTCTCGCCCCAGGCCTTGCGCGGTAACTACGAGGGCTGGCATACCCACCGAACCCACCCGGCTGGCCGGCCGACCGGGAGCCTGATACTCCAAAAGCCACTGCGTCAATCAGACACACACGGCGAGGACGCGTCTGTGTCGATCTAACACACCCCACTTTGGGGTGCCCTCATCTAAGTTGTTTCTACTGAATAATTTAGACAATAGCAACACCACGGCATGCCTTCTGCGTTCCTTATATAGGAAGAGCCTGGTGTTGTCCGCCGGACCTACTTGCCCTTGAGATTTCCGCCTAAGAGGTTGCCGTGACGAGTGTTCCCCTTCCCGTTCTCGATGAGCCCGTCGGAATCATTGTCCGCCTGCGCCAGGGCGCGGCGCGGCCCATTCGCTCGTGGGCCTTTCTCTGGGCTTGGGATGAGGATGGGGCGGCTGGGGAGCATTGGCACGAACGGGTGCCGGTGGCGCGCCACCCCTAGCGGCGGGACCCCCCGTTCCAACGCCACGGAGGCCCCCATTCGAGGGGCCTCCGTTGTTTTCTGGGATCGGGGGGAGGGGGAAAATGCATGGGGCCGGCAGCTGGCCGGCCCCGTTGCATCTCAGAAGGCAAGTTACTTCTTCTTGGCGGCCTTCCGTCTCCGCTTCTTGGTCGCCTTCTTGGTTGCCTTCTTCCTACGCTTCGCTGGCTTCCTAGCCTTCTTCGCCTTCTTACGAGCTGCCATCTTTGCCTCCTCCAATTGGAGTACAAACCGTCGCGGACACTATGACCGGACGGGCCTGCATGGGGAGCGATGTCGCTCCCGCACTTCCCCGTCCATCACATCGATGACCGGGAAACTCGGGGCGGCTGATCCGCACTCGCCGCAAGGCAAAGCATGATCGACTGGGCACCTGATCCTCGACGTTCAGCTAGTGATTCAGAGCGCGTGATCTTTCAGTCGAAGTTTGCGCTGCTGTCCTATCGCCGAACCGAGCATCGTGCCCCACGGGATCCGAAATCGATCACGGGCACGTACTGCGTCCATGTACAAAATCGAAACTTTTTCGTTTCGCGCAATACCCTAAGCAATATTCGTCTCGTTGCGTCCCACTCCGTAAACCGCGGCTGTGCATCCAATTCATGTCGCGAGGTACCCTGTGAGTCATGCAAATCGCAATGGCATCGCCCTCTCGTGCAAGACATCGGATCGTTGTAGCCGCATCGCGTGAGTGCCCTTGCCTGTCGCCAGAAAGGGCTCTATTCTCGGAACGAAACCCCTCTTCGGCGGACGCATGGGGACACTGACAATCAACCGACAGCAGATCGCTTTCACACCCGGTGCCAGCATCCTGGATGCCGCCCGCTCCGCCGATATCCGCATCCCCACGCTCTGCTGGTACCCCAAGCTCCCAACGGTCGGCAACTGCCGAATCTGCCTGGTGAGCGTCCAGGGCGAGCCCAAGCTCATCGCCGCGTGCGCCACGCCGGCGACCGACGGCATGACCGTGGAGACCGACAGTCCGGCCGCGATCGCCAGCCGCCGTTCCGTTCTCAGTTTCCTGCTCCAGCGCTACCCTGGAGACCACCTGGCCAACGGCGGACGAGCCCAACCGGAAAACGAGTTCGAGCGATACGTGGTGGAGTACCAGGTCCCGATTCCGGACCGTCGGGTCCTGCCACTCCGCACGGGAGACGAGCGGCCCGGCGACGTCATGATCCAGCACGACATGAGCCGGTGCATCCTCTGTACCCGGTGTGTCCGAGCCTGTGAGGACATCCAGGAAGTCGGCGTGCTGGACGTGGCCGAGCGGGGGCCCGCCGCCCAGATCATTGTGGGCGGAGATGGAAATCCCGATCACGCCGGGTGTACCTGGTGCGGTGAGTGCGTCCGAGTATGCCCCACGGACGCCATTTTCGAGTTCATGCCCAGTCGGCGGTTCGGCCGCCAGGCGCTGCTCGCCCCAGACACGGTCGCCCGGTCGGTCTGCCCCTACTGCGGGGTGGGATGCCAGGTCGACCTCCACGTCAAGCAGGGACAGCTCATGCGGGTCACCTCGCCGTGGATCGAGGAGACCACCCCCAACCAGGGCTCCACCTGCGTCAAAGGGCGCTTCGGATACGACTTCGGACACCATCGAGACCGGCTCAAGACTCCGCTCATCCGCAAGGGCTGGGTGCATGACGGGAGCGCCTGGCGCTGGACCGGAGCCACGCCACGCTATCGGGAAGGCCCGTGGCACACGATCGAAGAACTGGGGCGAGAGGGAAAGCCACGTCCGCCGTTTCGAAGCACGGGGAAACCGCCCCAGACAGGACGACGCACCACACCCGAAAGCGATATCCGGGACCAGGCCTCGACCCCGGCCGCGTGGTTCAGCGCGTTCCGCGAAGCCACCTGGGACGAGGCCCTGAGCCTCACCGCGCAGGAACTTCTCCGGATCAAGAACGCACAGGGGCCGAACGCCCTCGCCGCACTGTCCTCGGCCAAATGCACCAATGAGGACAATTACGTCTTCATGCGGATGATCCGGGCGGGCTTGGGAACCAACAGCGTCGATCACTGCACCCGGCTGTGTCACTCGACGTCGGTCTCAGCCATGAACCGCGCCATGAGTACCGCCGCGGCGTCCGGCTCGATGCGCGAAATCGAGGAGGCTTGTGACGTCATCTTCATTGCCGGGGCCAACACCACGGAATCACACCCCGTGTTCGGTGCCCTCATCAAGCGAGCGGTCACCCGAGGGGCCCGGCTGATCGTGGCCGACGTTCGTCGGACGGAGCTCGCGGCCATGGCCGACATCCACCTGCAGCTCAGGCCGGGAACGGACGTGGCGCTGTTCAACACGATGCTGAATCACATCATCCAGCACGGGCTGGTGAATCAGGCATTCATCGCCGAACGGACCCGGGAGTTCGACGCAGTCGCGGCGGCTGTAGCCCCCTACACCCTCGAGGTCGGGTCCAAGCTGACCGGCATTCCCCACCACCTGATCGGCCAGGCAGCGGAGATGTACGCGTCGGGCCCCAACACCTCGACCCTGTGGGCCATGGGGCTGACGCAACATTCGACAGGCACGGACATCGTGGCGGCGCTGCTCAACCTGATCTTGGCCACAGGCATGATCGGCCGCTGGGGAGCGGCCATGTTCCCGATCCGCGGCCAGAACAACGTGCAGGGCGCGAGCGACATGGGGGCCATCCCCTTCGTGTACACCGACTATCGCTCGGTCAAGGATCCGGCGCACCGAGCCGACTACGCGCGCGTGTGGGGAGTCCCGGAAGAGGCCTTGTCGCTCGAGGAGGGGTTCATGGTCACGGAACTGCCCAAGGAAGGGAGCCCCGTGCGTGGACTCTACATCATGGGTGAGAACCCGGTGATGTCCGATCCCGACATCTCGCATGCCGAACACTGGGTGCGCAGCCTGGAATTCCTGGCGGTCCACGACCTCTTTCTCACCGAAACTGCTCGCTGGGCCGACGTGGTGCTCCCGGGGTCGTCGTTTGCCGAGAAACAAGGCACCTTCGTGAATACGGAACGCCGAATCCAGTTGAGCGAGCCCGGATTGGACCCGCCGGGACTCTGCCGGCGCGATCTCGATATCCTGGTGGATCTGAGCAACCGCCTCGGTTTGCCGACTCGGTTCACCACCGCCGAGGATGTGATGCGGGAGATCGCGCAGGTGACGCCATCATGGCGCGGCGTGACCTACGCCGGGATCACGCGTCACGGCGGGCTCCAATACCCTGTTCCCGACGAGGACTCGCCCGGGACCCCCTTCCTGTTTGCCGACGGCTTCCCGACTGCGGACGGGCGTGCCAGCTTCGTCCCGGTCGAGGCCTTGCCGCCGAGCGAGTTGCCGGATGAGGAGTTCCCGTTCGTCATGGGGACCGGGCGGCAGATGTATCACTGGCATACCGGCACCATGACCCGACGCTCTGAGGGGTTGGATGCCCGGGAGCCTGTCCCGGTGGTGGAAATGCACCCAGCCGATGCGGCGGCGCTCGGCGTAGCGGATGGGGACACAGTCCGGATCACGTCCCGTCGCGGCTCGATCGTAATCGGGGCTCGGCTGTCGGAGCGCCAAGCGCCGGGACAGATATTCGTCCCCATGCATTTCCGCGAAGCGGCCGCCAACTTGTTGACGAACCCCAAGCTCGACCCGTACGCCAAGATTGCGTCGTTCAAGGTCAGCGCGGTCCGTGTGGAGGCGGTCCCGGTCGGGACCGTTGGCTGAGGTCATGATGCGGCATCGCCACTTCGATCCCGCATCCCCATGAGCATGATCATTCCTCCGAGCAGCGCTCGCCGGGGGCGGTGACGATGGATCTCGGTCTCGCCTCCAAGGTCGCCCTCGTCTGTGGCAGTTCCAGCGGGCTGGGACGAGCCATCGCGAAGGCGCTCGCCCTCGAGGGCGCCCGCGTGGTCATCAATGGCCGCGACGACGAGCGGCTGGCGGCCGCGGAGGCCGCGCTGGCGCGAGACGGCGCGGCCCCGGCGGCTCGGCTCGTCGCGGACGTGTCGGTGGCCGAGCAGGCGGAAGACCTGGTGCGGCGTGCTGCGCAGCAATTCGGCTCCGTCGATATCTTAGTGTGTAATGCGGGCGGACCGGTTCCGGGCACGGCACGCGACCTCCCGGGCGAGGCGTGGCTCGACGCGCTGCGGCTCAATCTCCTGTCCACGGTGCACCTATGTCGCGCAGCGATCGAGCTGATGATCGCCCGGAGGTGGGGTCGCATTCTCTGCATGACCTCGGTCGCCGCCAAACAACCCGCCGCTGGGTTGATACTCTCGACCACGGCACGCGCCGGGGTGCTCGGGTTCGCAAAGAGCCTCGCGGACGAGGTCGCGGCACACGGCGTCACGGTGAACACCTTGTGCCCGGGCTACATTGAAACGGAGCGCCTGGTGGCCTTGGCGGAGGCGCGAAGCCGAGCCCAGAACCGGCCGCGAGATGAGGTGCTGAACGAAATGGCCCGATCCGTCCCGCTGGGTCGCGTTGGAAAGCCGGAGGAGTTGGCCTGGGCTGCGGCGTTCTTGGTCTCGGAGCGGGCGCGCTACATCACGGGCACGGCGCTGAGCATCGACGGAGGACTGGCACGGGCAATCCAGTAGCGGGGCCCCGAAGCGCACTCATCGGAGGAACATGCGAGCCCTCGTGAAGTCCAAGGCTGGACCCGGCATGGAGCTGCAGGATGCGCCTCAGCCGGCATGCGGTCCCAACGATGTCCTCATCCGCGTGCATCATGCCGGCCTCTGCGGCACCGACTTGCACATCTGGAATTGGGATGCCTGGGCGAGCCGGCGGCTCAAACCGCCGGTGATTATCGGACACGAATTCGCCGGTGTGATCACGCAGCTGGGCCCGGAGGCGGAGGCGACGGGGGTCCTGGCAGTGGGCGATACGGTCACGGCCGAGGGCCATATCGTGTGCGGACACTGCCTTCAATGCCGCACCGGGAGCGCTCACCTGTGCCGCCGGACCCAAATCATTGGGGTCGATCGTGACGGCGCCTTTGCCGATTACATCGCCATGCCCGAGTCGAATGTCATGAAGCTCCAAGGCATTCCGACCGAGATCGGTGCGATCATGGACCCAATGGGCAACGCCTTCCATACCGTGTTCGAGACAGACGTCACGGCACGCACCGTGTTCGTTCTCGGCTGCGGCCCCATCGGCTGTTTTGCGGTCGGCGTGGCGCGAGCGGCCGGCGCATCGCTCGTCATTGCCAGTGACATTATCGAGCGGCGCCTCGAAATCGCGCGTACCATGGGCGCCCATTGCACGCTCAACGCCGGGTCGGACGACGTCACCGCGCGAATCCTCGAGCTGACCGACGGGGAAGGAGTGGACGTGGTGTGCGAAATGAGTGGGCACCCGAGCGGTCACGCCCAAGCCTTTGCCGTCGCCCGGCTGGGCGGCCGCGTCAACCTTCTTGGAACCCCGTCGCAGACCACCGAAGTCGATTTCGCGCGGGACATCATTTTCAAGGGATTGACCCTGTACGGGGTCACCGGCCGGCGAATGTACCAGACCTGGCATCAGATGCAGCGGTTCCTCCGCGGCGGGCTGCTGGATCCGCTCCCGGTGATCACCCACCGCTTCCCGCTGGAATGCTTCGCGGACGCAATTCAGGTGATCAAGGCCGGAAAGGCGGGAAAGGTCATTCTGGAGATCGGCGGATGAATAGGAGCCTAAACCAACGACTGGACACGGGTATCCAGGGGTTCAAACGAGACGGTGTCTACAAGCGGCTCAATTATCTCGACGGCCCGCAGGCCCCCCGGGTCACGATGGACGGCCGGGGAGAGGTCATCATCCTGTCGTCCAACAACTACCTCGGATTGAGCGCTGAGCCCGAGGTCGTGGAAGCCGGCAAGGCGGCCCTGGACCGGTTCGGCGCGGGGACCGCATCGGTTCGGTTCATTTGTGGCACGTTCACCGTCCACCGAGACCTCGAACGAGCCTGCGCACGGCTGGTGGGAACGGAAGCCAGCCTGAGCTTCGTCAGCTGCTGGAACGCCAATGAGGCGCTCCCGGCCACCATTCTTGGTCCCGACGACATCATTCTGAGCGACCAGCTCAATCATGCTTCGATCATCGATGCCATCCGGCTAGCCAAGTCCATCGCCAAGTGCGACGCCGTCGTTTACGATCATGGCAATCTCGACGACCTCAAAGCAAAGCTGGAGGCGGCGCGCGACCGAAAGATCAAGTTGGTGATTACCGACGGTGTGTTCTCCATGGAGGGGGCGATAGCCAACCTTCCAGGCCTCGCGGAACTCTGTCGGGCGCACGACGCGCTCCTGATGGTCGACGATTCACACGCGACCGGCGTATTGGGAACCCACGGACGCGGCACCGCCGAGCACTTTGGCATGCTGGGAGAAGTGGACATCATCACCTCCACCCTGGGCAAGGCCCTGGGCGGTGCCGCGGGCGGTTTCGTGGCCGCGTCGGCGACCGTGTGCGACTACCTCACGCAACGGGCGCGACCACAGCTCTTTTCGAACGCGCTGCCGCCGACGGTGGCGGCGAGTGCCCTCGCGAGCGTGGAGTTCCTCGAGCGCCACCCCGAACGCGTCGCCCAGCTCATGGCGAGCACTCGCTATTTCCGCGAAGGTCTCCAGTCGTTGGGCTTTTCGCCGCTGCCAGGCGAGACACCGATCATTCCGGTCATTCTGGGCGACACGGCAAAGGCCATCCAGATGAGCGACATGCTACTCGATGCCGGGGTGTTTGTGACCGGGTTCGGCTACCCCGTGGTGCCCAAGGGAGAGGCGCGGGTCCGCTGTCAAATATCCGCGGCCCACACCAAAGAGGATCTCGACCAGGCGCTCGACGCATTCCAGCGAGTCGGACGGCGTCTGGATGTGATCTAAGTGCTGTATTTCGCAAGCGATAGGGACGATTGCCCTTGGCTGGGCGGCCTTGCCAAATGCAACGGATCCCGGCCCATCGCCAGGCTATGACCTCGAATTTGGGAGGGCAAACCCTGTTTTCGCCCACCAGGGAGGCTGGTTTCGTTGCTAATGCTGGTCTGGGACCCCGGAACCATGCGCAATCCAGCCCCTAGGCAAGAGATTTGCTACTGGCCGGGGGGGTCACAGGACCAGCGGCTCGCGGCGGGAAGGCCGAGGAATGCTCCGCAACCGGCCGGCGTCCCCGTAATTCACTGCCACAACCCTACGGAGGCACAGTGATGCGTATCCTTTCCCGCAGTCTTTTGGCGCTCGCGCTCGGGGCGCTCCTGGGAACGACGTCTTTGGCGGGCCAGGATGGAAGCTCCGGAACCTTTCAGTGGTTCGTTGGGGCTCATGGGGGCGTGACGGTCTACGAGACGGACGCCCAAACCCAAGGTGGGATCCCGATGGCCGGCGGGCACATGCTCATCACCGCCAAGCGCACGGGTCTCCTCCTCTCGGTCGAGGAGGGGTTTGGATCGGATGAACGCGCGGCCTACACCGACGCCACCGCCCCGGCGGGCGTGCAACAGGTCGGGTTCAACGACATCCGGAAATACAGCGCGGTTATCATCGGCTATCCGTTCCGCTCGTCGGTGACCCCGTTCTTCGGCGTCGGGTTCGGGTTCATGCACTTGCATAACCCCTTCCCCATCGGAGCGGCCGACCCCGATCTGGCCAAGGCCCTTGCCGAGGATTTCGGCAGTTTCGGGTTCGGGACGTTCGTCGGGGGGCTTCAGTTCCGCGTCGGCGGGGTGGCGGCCTTTGGCATGTACCAGATCACCACCCGTCCGAGCGAGGAAAAACTGATCAAGGGCCCGACGCACACCTTCTCGGGCGGACTGCGGTTTAGCCTGGGTGGGTCGCGAGAGGGGACAAGGGCCGGCCATTAGCCGGTCGCGATAGCCAGCGCGACCCTTCGAGCGCAAATCGAAGGGGCCAGTCAGCCGCTTTGGTGATCCCGACGCGCGGCGTCACTACGATGCGCGCCGGTTCACTGGTCGAGTCCAACTCGACCGTGACCGGCGCGCTTGCCATTGGTCTCCCGTCGAGCGCGCGGGTTATCCCCAGAGCCTGAGTGAGCTTTCCCGGTCCGGAGCAGAGGGCGGTGTCGACCTGCATCCCCCGGCGGCGGCGCATAGCCCGGAGCCCGCGGAGAGGTTCCAGCGCTCGAATGAGTACGGCGGACCCGTCCCCCTCGGTGTCCGAGCACACCAGGTTGGCACACCAGTGAACGCCGTAGGAGCGGTACACGTACCACGTGCCTGGCGCGGCATAGAGAGACTCATTCCCCGCATGCCGGCGAAAGCGGTAGCCGTGCGAGGCTGGATCCCGGTGGCCGAGGTATGCTTCCGTCTCGACGATCCGGCCGACCGTGGTCGTGCCCGCCACCGTCGATGTGATGAGCATGCCGATGAGATCCGCGGCCACGAGGTTGGCCGGCCGCAGGAAGAAGTCCCGGTCGAGCCGGGTACTCACGCGGAAGGGTCCGGCGAGGCCGGTGGTTCTTCCGTTTGTTTCGAAGCCTTCGCAGCCGCTCCGGATTTCGCTCGCTTGCGCGTCGTCTTCCTCTTGGCCCCGCTGGCGGTCTTCTTTCGGGGCGACCGTTTCCGCTTCTTGGCTGCCTTCGAGGACTTTGTCCCGGCGGCGGTTTCCTTCGACTTGGTCTTGGCCGAACCGGAGTCATCGGCCGTCACAACCCCGACCATTGCGATCTCTTCCTTCCGTGCCGGCGTGCGGGACCCACGGCGGAATCTGA
>DATHRW010000309.1:0-5571 GCA_035464955.1 Gemmatimonadales bacterium | reverse complement strand
GTAGGGAGCAGGGAGAAGGGAGTAGGGAGTAGGGAGTAAGGAGGTAAGGAGTAAGGAAGTTCAATAGCCAATAGCCAAGAGCTACCAGCCGTTTGGCGACGGGTGCGCTGCGCACCATCCACCGAACACATCCGTGTCATGGAAACAGACGGTACGGCTTAGTAACTGCCGATCGCTCTTGCCGTCTCGGGTTGTTTCATGACTCATCTGCTCTGGAGGTGCTCATGCGTACCACTGCTCTCTCCCTGGCGCTGGTGGCGTTTCTCGCCGTCGGGTGTGGCGAGCCCACCGCGGCACCCACCGGCCCGGCTGACGGGGCCCCGGCTTACTCCATCGACGACGCGCCGCCGGGATCCGGCATCGTGATCCGGACCGAAAGGGGCGTCTTCCCCGGCTGGACGGACTGGGACGAAGGCATCTTCGTGTTCATCGGCATCGATCCGCGCGACTTCTGCAACGGTGTCTACGACTACGACATCATCCCGATGCAGGAGGTCAACTTGCCGGATGACAGAGGAACCTTGGTGCTGCTGCAAGGCGAGGATCTCAGGACGACGGTGTGGCCCTTCCCAGGCTTTACCGGCTGCCAGCTCCTCGACATCTACGACCCGTTGGCGACCGGTGTATCCGACCTGGTGTATACCGAGAACCGTGGGTACGGGGCCGGTCGGTCGAATGCCAACGCCTTCGGGTATCGCGCCCATGGGACCCTGAGGCTGGCCAATGGCGCCGACGCGGCCTTCAGTGCGCATTGGAATCGGACGTACAATGGGAACACCGGTATCAAGGACAACAGCCAGATCTCATTGAACTAAGCTGCGCGACGAGAACGCTGAGTACCACCATGGGAACCGGCATGGGGCGGTGCCTTTCGGGGCCGCCCTCGTGCTGTCACGCCGCCGCCGAACCTCGTGACCCGGCGGGCCGGAATATCGCGAAAGCTTTCTTCAAAAATTCTTCACGATATTCTCACCGGGTGCGGGACCCAATATGGGTAATCAATCCCCCAAGGCGGCCGTACGTGTCAGCACCTATCCCACCAGAACTCGCCGCCGTGCTTGCTGCATCCGACGACGTGACCCGTAGCAACGCGTGGGCTGTGTTCCTCGACCAGTACAGCGCACTTCTCCTCAAGGTCGCCCGAAGGACCGCGCCGAGCCATGACGGCGCCATGGATCGGTACGCCTTCATCCTGGATCAACTCCGTGACGACGGATGTCGTAGGCTCCGTGCCTTCGCGGCAGACGGTCGGGGAAAGTTCACCACATGGTTGGTCGTGGTCGCGCGTCGCCTGTGTGTGGATCACCACCGTCGCACCCATGGTCGGGTTCACGCGGAGCAGGAGTCGAACCCCAACCAGGCCCTGGAACATGTCGCGAGACGCAACTTGGTGGACTTCGTCGCGGCGGAGATCGACTTGGAGCAAATGCGGGACGGGAAACGCCCCTATCCCGACGCGGAGGTCTTGAGAAAGGAACGCCGGACGGCGCTGAGGAGTGTCGTCGCAACTCTCGACGTCGCCGACCAACTCCTCCTGACGCTCCGGTTCGAGGATGGGGTCCCGCTGAACAAGATCGGACCGATGATCGGCTTACGGTCACGCTTTCAGGTGCACCGCCGGCTGACGGCCGTCCTGGCTCGGCTGAAGGACGGACTCGAGGCCCATGGCATCACCGAGCCATGAACCGGCGCACCTCTGGGCTGCCATATCCGTTTCATAGGAAGAGACGGAACACCATTATCAGAAAGAGGATATGGCCTTGACGGACCCTCAGCATCTGAGCCCTGAACTCATTGCCGCCTACCTAGCCCACGAGACCTCGGCGGAAGAACATCGAGCGGCGCAGCGCCATCTCGTCGGGTGCGCCGAATGCCGACAGGATGTGGCCGAAGCCGCGGCACTCACCGCGGATCCAAGACCACGCCGCTGGATAGCTATTGGAATCCCGGCGGCTGCGGCGGCTGTGGCCTTATTCCTCCTCCTGCCCGGCCAAGCAGGGCGCCCCGACGGAATGGTCACCCGCGGCCCAGGCAATGAGGGTGTCCGACAATTCAGCGCGGTGATGCCGGCCGAGAAGGCGCCGGTATCCGTGGACAGCTTGATATTCCTGTGGCGGAGCGAGGGCCACGGCGCGCACTACGTCCTGACCGTGACGGATGAGAGCGGCGACGTGGTGTGGACCGCGGAGACGTCCGACACCAGCCTCGAGCTGCCGCGTGGCGTCGCCCTCAAGTCCGGCCATCGGTACTACTGGTACGTCGATGCGCTCCTCGACGATGCCCGATCGTCAACCACCGGAGTCCGGGAGTTCAGCATCCGACCATGACCGTGCGCCACCGCTTGGCCTGGCTGTTGGTTTGCTCGTGCATCCTGGCCTGTTCCGATCAGACCAGGGATGCTTCGGCGGTGGGAGGGCTGCACACCGGACGTGCTACGGACTCCATCGCGACCCAGAACGGATACGATTCGGTCTTTGCCGCAGTCGAGGCCATCTACTTTGCCGGCGAGTACGACAGTGCCGCGGCCATCCTGGAGCGGGTGCGTGACCGGGCAACGCAAGAGGGCGCCGTGGCCGCCGAGGCGAGGGCCCTCACCTGGATCGGACTAGCACACTACAAGCTGGGCAATCACCAGCAAGCCAGACGCATCGGTGAGGCGGCGCTTTCCCTCAAGCAGCAACATGCCCTCACCGATCAGTATTTCCGGTCATACAATGCTCTCGGACTCCTGGCCTGGACCGAGAACCGGTTGTCGGACGCGGTCGTGTGGTTCGGAAAGGCGGGCACTGCTGCGCGCGAGACGGGGAACCGTCGCGCTGCAGCCACCGCGCTCGGCAACCTCGCGCTGGTACAGACCGAGTTGGGGCAATTCAGGGAGGCCCGCACGGGCTTTGAGGCGATGCAGGTTACCATGGCCGAGCTTGGCGATGCGCGGCTCGAGGGGAACGCGCTCACCAACCTCGGCATGCTCGAGATTCGACTGGGCGACCCCAACGCAGCGCTCCCGCTCCTCCAGCGGGCGCTCGCCAGCTATCAAGTCGCCGACTACGCCACCGGCGTTCAGAGCGCCCTGGGGCAGCTCGGGATGGCGTACATGGCGCTCGGTGACCCGGGGCAGGCGTTTGTCGTGCTGGATAGCGCTTTCACCCTGGCAACACGACAGGGGCTGGAGCAGGAACGGGCCAGCATTCTCGAAGCGATGGCCGACCTGTACCGTGCGGCCGGTGACTTTCGTCGTGCGCTCGAGATGTACGACTCCGCTCAGACTATCAACGCCGAATTGGGACTGGACCTCGAGACCGGGGTGGACCTCCGGAGCGAGGCCGACATCCACGTCCGGTTGGGAGACTTGGATCGGGCCCGCACATCAGCACTCGAGGCGCTGGAGATTCATCGCGCCGTGGGGGCACCGATGGAGGTGTTCGGTGACCTCACGATCCTGGCCGAGATCCTCGACCGGCTAGAGGACGGCGACGGAGTCCAGCGACGGTTGGACGAAGCGCGGGCCCTGGTGGGCACTGTCGGTGCCCGTGTCGCACGGGTCGAACTGGGCCTCACCGAGGCGAGAATCGCGGACCGGCAGAAGCGCTCTCGTGAGGTCCTGAAGATTAGCGAGCGCATCGAGCCCGATTTGGCGCGTGGCGGCTACGCCGCCGAGTGGGAAGCGCGACTGCTCGAGTCGCGGGCACTGGAGCGACTCGGACAAACGGAGAAGGCCGCCGTAGCCGGGCGTCGCGCCCTGGCGACGGTCGAAGGGGTACGGGGCAACTTCAGCTCGGGGATGTTGCGCACCGCCTTCGTCGCCGACAAGCGCGAGGTCTACGCCCACCTCATCTCGGTGCTGCTTCGGTTGGGTCGAATCGACGAGGCCTTCGGCGTGGCTGACGCCGCCCGGGGCCGGGTGCTGCTCGAGCGACTGGCGGCTGCGGGACAGGCCTCATCTGCTCACTCCGCCTCCGCGGATGCCTTCTCTGAGGGCGAGATGTTGCTGAGCGAGATCGACCGCCTGGTGGAGAGCATCGATTACATCGAAGAGACCCCGACGAGTGAGCTCAGCCCGGGTGAGTCGCGGGAACTGGCATCGCTCTATGATCGGTTGAAGCGGGCCCGGCGCGAGTACGAGGGCTTCCTGGTGCAGGCGGCGGAAACGGACCGCGATGCGGCCGCCTTCCTTGGCGCCGCTCGTCCCGATGTCCCGGCTGTTCGCGCGGCGCTCGGTCCGGGGCAACTCTTGGTCGAGTACTTCGTCCCGCTGGAAGGTCAGGTGGTCGTCTTTCTCGTGACGCGCGATCGGGTCCAGGCCCTGGAGAGCCCGGTCAGCGTGGAGAACGTCGCCAGTCGGGTGCGGCTCGCGCGCGAGTTGATGGCGAGAAACGATGGCGCGGGGGAGCGTCTCGACCGCGTGCTCGAAGCGCTGCACCGAGCGTTGATCGCCCCGCTGCTGGGTGCCGGATTGTTGAGCGACGTGCAGGAACTCATGATCGTGCCGCATCAAGTGTTGGTCTACCTGCCCTTCGCGGCACTCAGGGATCCAACTACCGGCCGCTACCTGGTGCAGGACTTCTCGCTGCGGGTCCTGCCTTCCGCAGCCGCGCTTCCGGTGCTGGCCGATCGCAAGACTGATCGAGGGGAGGGCACGCTCACGGTCTCGGCCTTCGCGCCGTTCCCCGATCGGTTGCCCGGCACTCGGCGCGAGGTCGGGGCCGTGCGTGCGGAGGACGCGAGGATCAGCCGATACGTGGGTTCCCGAGCGACCGAGCGGACCGTGCGGACCGCGCTTACAGGTTCAGGCCTGGTGCATGTGGCCACCCACGGCATCCTGAACGCGCAGAACCCGATGTTCTCCCGGCTCGAGTTGGCGCGCACCAATGGTGGCGATCCGGCCGACGACGGGCGACTCGAGGTGCACGAACTGCTGAACCTCCCCATCCACGCGCAACTGGTCTTTCTCTCCGGCTGTGAGACCGGGGTCGGAGCGGCCCATTCCACCACCTTCCGGCAGGGCGAGGACTTCGCCACACTGTCCCAGGCGTTCCTCCACGCGGGGGCGGGCAGTGTCATCGCGACCCTCTGGCCGGTGGAAGACGCCGGGGCAGCGGCATTCGCCGAGCAGTTCTATCGGAATTTGACGGGCACTTCTCCCGCCCTCGCCCTGGCCAGGGCCCAGCGCGCGATGCTGGCCCACGAGCGATATGGCTCCCCGTATTACTGGGCCACCTACCAGCTGGCCGGCTACAACGGCCACCGGCAGCCGCACACTCAGGCGCGAATATCCGTGCCATTTAAGAAAGCGACGGACTCTGTAACTCCTGTTCACCTCACCTCGAGGTCCACTGCGGGGAGGTCCCCATGACGAAGCGGCATCTTCTTTCTCATCGCAGCATGGTGGCCGTGGGGTGGCTGGTAGCGGGCCTCCTGGCCTGCACCGAATCCCAGCCGACTAGTCCGAGCGACCCCGCTATTCTTGCCGCGAGGGGTGGTGGAGGCCCGAGCTCCCCGGTGAAGGTGAACGAGGCCGTTCCCAATGAGGCGCCCCAGGATACCACGATCTGGGTACGGGTCATCGGGTCG
>DATHRW010000308.1:0-3524 GCA_035464955.1 Gemmatimonadales bacterium | reverse complement strand
CGGCTGAGGCAACGCCGCCGGCGTCGGGGGTCGTCCTGTCATTGACACTGCTTCGGGCGGTTGGGTGGCTTTCGAGGGACGACTTCCCGACGCGAAACTTTGCAAACGCCGGTCCCACTCTCGCGACGCCGGATGCGCAGTGTCTAGGTCGACACCGGTTTCGCTATGCGCTGGTGCCCTTTGCCGGTGACTGCATCTCGGCGGACATCAAAGGCATGGCCGCCGGCTGGCGCACCCCGGTGCTCGTGGTCCAGGGCGTTGCCGACAACGCCATCGCGGGTGGGGCGAGTTTCCTGCGGAAAGCATCTGCGTCGACGGCCATCAGTGCCGTGAAACAGCATGCGGCCCGCGACTCGTTGGTCGTCCGGCTCTACAATCTCACGGCAGAGCCTGTTGAGGAAACGCTCACGCTCGGACTGAACATCGTGGGAGCGTGGCTGGTAGATGTCCTCGAGGCGCGCCAGGAGGAACTCGTTGCCGAGGGCAGGGTGCTCCGGGTAACACTCGCGCCGTATCGCATCGTTACCGTCGAGATCGCGCTCGGCAGCGATCCGGCGTCTCGTGGCCAGTGATCAACGCGGCAGCACGTCGAGGGTGCCTGTAGCCATGCCGAAATTGGCCGTAGCCGGATCCATCGCCAGTACCTGGATCAGTAGTGGCCCCGGCTGGTCGACCACGACCGTCGCGCGGTAGGTATTCCGCTTCCCCGCATACGCGAGCGGCACCGTCGCCAAGACGTGCGTTGCACGCTTGATGACCGCCACGATCTCGATGTTGTCCGCGTCCCACAGTCCGCCAGGCTCGGTGGGGCAGCCGCACAGCATCGTTACGCTCGCGCGCACCTCGAATGTCTGGCCCGCCTTCACCGATTCTGTGTCGCTCGGTGCCTCCAGGACCACCGTAAAGCCCATGAGTTCCAGGATGACGCCTTCGCCCAACACGTCCTTACCGGGTACGAGGAGCATCGTCTTCGAGGCCCGCTGCCTGGCATGCGGAGTGCCGAGGGGGCCTTCCGCGCTGATCTCCACCAGGGTCGGCTCGTCGAGTTCGAGGGTGGCGAGGAACCCCGCAGCGCCCTCGGTAGCGTAGACGGTGCCGCCCCGCACGCGCGGCTCGGTCATGATGCGGCGGGTGTCACCGGTCGAGCCCTCTTGTCTGCCGAGGGCGAGAACCTGTCCGGTCACGGCGTCGCGAATCGTCACCGTCGCCCCGCCGACGCCCGACCCGATGATCTTTGCATCGTGGGAGGTGACACGAACCATGACCTGGGTGGGCGGAGCCTGGCTCGACGCGACACCAGGGATTGCGAGAAGACTGAACACAAACCCGGCGCTCGCGAGTGTTGTGCGCTGTACCATTGCCACTCCTCCATGCCATGTACGGACTGCCGGCGCGATCGAACTCCGAATCGGCCGCAGTGCGGAAGATAGTCGTGGGCCCCACCGGCACCACTGCCGTGTTCCTTGGCGACACCACGGGGGTTCATTACCCTTCAGCCGGTATTGGCGGGAGCTCCGATGGTCTCGTGCTGGGTGGGCTCGAGATCCCGAGGGTCTCGACGTTGAAACTTGCCGGTGGTTTCGGCGTATCTGTGGAACGGCTGTTTGGATTACTCGACGCCGCCCGACAAGACTATGAAGGAGTCTTTACTTATGATGAAGCTTCGCGTGCAGTTCGTCCCCGGCGCCCTGTTGCTTGCCCTGCTTCCCACGACGGTTGTAGCCCAGGGCGGAACGTTGCCCGACGGGCCCGCCGTCGTCCGCCGTTTCGTCGAGGCCGTTGGCGGCGAAGCGGCCGTCATGCGCCAGACCGGCCGCCATGTCACGGGTCGCCTCGAGGTGCCGGCCCAAGGCGTCGAGGGAGATCTCGAGGTTTATGCGAAGGCACCGAACAAGCTGGCTGTTACGGTCGTGATCCCCGGCATGGTAACCGTCAGGAATGGCTTTGACGGAACGGTCGGGTGGACGCTCAATCCGATGGAAGGACCCATGCTTCTCGATGGGTTGTCCCTCCAGCAGATGCAGCAAAGCGCGGATTTCTATAGCATGCTCTATCCCAAGCGGCTCTTCGCGGCGGTCGAAACCATCGGCGAGGAGGAGTTCGAGGGCACGCCGTGTTACCGCGTGAAGGTAACCACCGCGAATGGCGAGGAATATTTCGACTTCTTCAATCGAACGACGGGTCTTCTCGTGGGCTCTGTCCGAACCCGCTCGACCGCGATGGGCGATATGGAGGCCACGTCCCTCGTGTCGGATTGGCAGCCCGTTGGTGGGGTACTGCTCCCGCACAAGACGGTGCAGCGGGTCATGGGCATGGAGCAGATCATGACCTTTACCAGTATTGAGAGCGGGGACGTGCCAGACTCGGTGTTCGCGTTGCCCGAGGAAGTTCGGGCGCTCACCCAGCCGGAGTGATCCGGAAGCCGGTGGCCACCCGCAGGGTGAATGCCGACGGCTGGTGGGTGTACATGCTCGAGTGTCGCGACGGTTCGCTGTACACCGGGATCGCTCGGGACGTCGCCCGGCGGCTCGCGGCACACCGGGACGGAACCGCGTCCAAGTACACCCGATCCCGGACCCCGGTCTCGGTCGTCTATCGGGAACACACGCCGAGCCGGTCCGCGGCGCTCAAACGCGAGGCTGAGATCAAGCGGCTCTCCCGCGCGCGCAAGCTGGCGCTTCTGGGGCAAGGGTAGTGAGGGACGCGGGGCCCAGCCTACCAGGCTGGGCCCCGCATCCCTCATCTGCTACAGCGTTTCGGTCTGGGTCAGGCGCCCGTCGGCCCAAGCTTCTTCATCAGCTCGGCTGCCTTCGCCTTGACATTCGCGGCCATGGTCATGGCCTCGGCCAGCTTACCGCCCGTGAAGCTCTCGCGAGCCTGGGTCCACGAAGCCGTCAGCTGTTGCACCGACGCCTTGGCCTCGGATACCTGCTCCTTGGTCATCCCGGCCGGCAGGCGGCGGGATGAGGAGAGCTGGGCAACCCGCGTCTCCAACTGACCGACCATCGTGGTCAAACTGTCGGCCATCGGCCCCCAACTCTTGGTCAGCTCGTCCTTCTTGGCCACTATCGTTAGCTCCAGTTCCTTGACCTTGTCGGTCGCATTCTTGGCCGCGGTAATGGCGGCGCCGTACTTCTTTTCGGTGATGCTCTTCTTGATGAACGCGAGCTCGTCGTCCACCGCTTTCAGGCCGTCCGAAGCGTAGTGCTCAGCCTCCGGGCGTATCGCCGCCACGGCCTGCTCTGCCGCCTGGAGGGCGGCCTCGGCTGGAACACGTTGGTTGGTGCAGCCGGCCATGAGCATGAGGGCACCTACCGCCGCTACGGCATGCAGCGACTTCGAGAACATACTGCCTCCAAAACACCGAATTGTAGGGAGATGATGTATGACGTCGGCCCCCGCTCCCACGTGGCCGGCATGGTCGCTCGTGAGCGGATGAAGGAATAACATGGTCCTGGCCCTGCGCCAGTCCCCACGCGGAAGCCTACCGGGAGGCCGGTCCGGCGACACAAGAAGCGGGGGGG
>DATHRW010000307.1:0-2481 GCA_035464955.1 Gemmatimonadales bacterium | reverse complement strand
TGCTAACAAGTCGTCGAGTGATCCTGCACTGATCGAGTCGAGCGTGTCAGACGGACATCTGTTGCGACCGCGAGGGTTCCCTTCGGGATTGACGGAGGTGAGCGAGGCCGTCAGAGTGCCAGGTCGCTTGTGACGTGGTTGTGGGAACGGAGCGGCCCGTCCGTGATCATATGGCTCGCGAGTTCCTTCACTAACTTGGCGCAGACGGGCGCCGTCAGTCCCACCGGATCCTCCGATGGGTTGAACTCGACGATGTCCGCCCCAACGACGGGCGAAGGAAGAGATTGGAGCAGCGTCAACACCTCCCGGATCGACAGTCCTCCCGGCTCGCGATGAGAGACGCCAGGCGCAAACGCGGGGTCGAGGGCGTCCATGTCGATGGAGACGTACAGCGGGCCTCGAAGGTGGGGCCGTCGGCCGGACGACCAGGCCGGCATGTCGATGACCTCGACGCCGTATCGTGCGGCCTGTGCGCGTTGCGGCTCGTTCATCGTCCGGATGCCCACTTGCACTAAGCGGGCCGCTAATGCCTCCTCCATGATGCGGGCAAAGGGACAGGCATGCGAAAACCGATCGCCCTCGTAGTCGTCATACAGGTCCGGATGTGCGTCGATGTGCAGAATCGTGAGATGAGGCCAGGCAGGTCGCAACGCGCGCAGCACGGGGTAGGTCACGGAGTGGTCGCCGCCGAGGGCGATCGGGCGCCCCCCTTGCTCGACGATCCGACGGATGCCGGCCTCGATCAGGGCACGGGCTTCGCCAGTCGAGGGAAGCTCGAGGTCACCCGCATCGGCGAGCACCGTTGTTGACGCAGCCTCGACACCCGACTCGCTCCAGGCATTGGATGCGGGTGAGGCAAGTGCTGCGCGGATCGTCGGCGGGGCACCAGCAGCACCCCTCCGAAACGAGGAGCTTGCGTCGTAGGGCAGGCCGACGAGCGTGGGGCGCTCGGGCCTCCGGGTCGTCACGGAGTCCGTGTGCCGCCTGCCCAGCCGGTGCCGGCCTTCCGCATCAGAATCGCGAGTACGAGCCCGATCAGAATGAGCGCGGGAACGTCACCAAAGAGATTCGGTCGTTCTACGGTGTCGCGAAGTGCTTGGACCAGCATAATCAGGCCGTGGACCAGACTGGACCAGGCCGCGAACCAGATGAGACTCCTGTGCTCGGCAGGGTTCCGCGACGCCAAGATCAGGAAAATGCCCAGGACGGCATAGACTCCGATGATCATCTGCTCGTACTCGGCCTGCCGTGGTTCCCACATGAAGCCGGCCGGCCACAGCACGGTGAGCGGGTAGAGTCCCACGACAAAGATGGCACCCACGATAAGCAGGGCGACGCGTAGGGGCTGGTCGTGCGAAGCAACGGGCATGCTCTCCTCCCTCTCCTCGACTCCGGTCTGGAAGGCCGGTCCGGCGCGGCTGCGTGCACCCGCGCCTGGCTTGACAGTTGGGTCGGTTCACGGTTAACTACGGCCCTCAACTTGCAACCACCGATCTCGATCATGCGTCTTGCCCCCTGGATTCGCAACCTCGGCTTGGCCGGCTTCGTCTTCTTCCTGGTGAAGGGCCTCATGTGGCTGGTCATTCCCGCCATCTTCCTGGTGATTCGATGAACGGCCCGCCCACTGGTCCGGGGGTTATGACGACCCTCAAGACTGCCACGGCCGAGCATCACCGTCGTGCCGAGAAACACGAATTCCAGCAGATGATGGTGCGCGGAGCGCTGTCTCGCGAAGCCTACGCCGAGTGGTTGGGGCAGATGCTACAGGTTCACCGTGGGCTGGAAGAGCATCTGGCCAAGTTGGTTGCGAGCTATCCGGCCGTGGGCGCGGTCTTCGACGATGACCGCAGAAAAGTCCCGTTCCTGCTCGCCGATCTGGCATTCTATCAGGCTCGCGCCGACACCGAGCCCGTGCCCGCAACCAGCCGGTTCTTGGCATACCTGGACACGTTGGCGGCGGATAGCCCGCTCGCCCTGCTGGGCGTGTTTTACGTGTTGGAAGGCAGCACCAACGGGGCGCGGTTCATTGCGCGCCGCCTCCGAACGGCGTATGACCTGCCGGCTGATGGGGGGGGCGCGGCCTATGTCGATCCCTACGGCGATGCCCAGCCGCGCCGATGGCAGGAATTCAAGGACGAGATGGAACAGCTTGCGCTCGGTGAAGCGGACATTCGTATCATCACGCAGGCAGCGCAGGAGACGTTTGACGCCATCGGAGCGGTGGGTGGAGACCTGCTTGCGCACACTCACCGCGTGGCACCTCCGCCGAACTAGGCCGCCAGTCGAACCTCACAAACGGTCCCAGCCGTCAGCCAAGCGTTTTCGCTCGGCTGCCGTGGAGAAGGGCCAACTGTCGCGCGACCGTGCGGCCCGCCCGCAGCAGGGTGCGGTGCCTGCCCAGGTCGTTGATCTTCCCAACCAAGCGCCGGTCGACGTGGTTGTTAATCCGCCAAACTTCGGGGATTTCTGCGGCCACAGGAT
>DATHRW010000306.1:0-4138 GCA_035464955.1 Gemmatimonadales bacterium | reverse complement strand
TCCACCGTGCCGACTTGTCGGATGGCACCCTCGTAGAGCATGGCGATCCGATCCCCAATGGTATAGGCGCTGCGCATATCGTGGGTCACCACGACGCCGGTCGCCCCGGATTCCTGACGCACGCGGATCATCAGCCGGTCGATGACGGCGGACGTGATCGGGTCGAGTCCCGTCGTCGGCTCATCATACAAGATGTACCGCGGCCCCAGGGCGATGGCACGCGCGATGCCGGCCCGTTTGCGCATCCCGCCCGACAACTCGGCGGGCAGCTGCTGGCGCGCCTCCTCGAGCTCCACCAACCGGAGGCTTTGGGTGATTCGGCGCTCGATTTCCTCGCGGCTCAGCCCGCGACGGGCTAATCCGAGCAGGATATTCTCCTCGACCGTCATCGAGTCGAACAAGGCGGCGAACTGGAACACGTACCCGATCGAACGCCGCAGCTCGGCGAGGCCGTCCCGGTCCAGCTCGTGCACGACTTGGCCGTCGACGACCACGCGCCCCTCGTCTGGGCGCAACAGCCCGACGATATGCTTGAGCGCGACGCTCTTGCCGGACCCCGAGAATCCCACGATGACCGTGGTCTGGCCGTCGGGTACCTCGAGCGAAAACCCGTCCAGCACCTTGCGCGGTCCGAACGACTTGGACACCCCGTCGAACAGTATCATGGCCGGCGCATCAGAGCAGCACGATCGCCCAGAAGGCGTCGAGCACCAGGATGGACTCGCAGCCAAGGACCACGGCGCGAGTAGCGGCACGACCCACACCCTGGGCTCCACCGGTGGCGCGCAATCCCTGCAGGCAGCCCATGAGTGTCACGGCCAGGCCGAAGCTTCCCGCCTTCACCAGACCGAACCAGATGTCTTTGAACTCGTAAAAGAGCCGCAGGCCCTTGAGAAACTGCGGGGTCGACAGGTCGAGGAGATTGACGGCGGTAATCCAGCCCGAGGTGACGCCGACGGCCACGGCGAACGCCGTGACCACGGGAAACATGATGCCGCCGGCCAGCACCCGCGGGACGATGAGGAACGCATTGGTATCGTAGGCGAGCGTTTCCAGGGCATCGATCTGTTCCGTCACCCGCATGGTCCCGATCTCGGCGGCGATGTTGGCCCCCACCCGGCCGGCGAGGGCCATACCGGTGAGCACGGGGCCCAGCTCCATCATGATCGTCTTGCCCACCAGTGAGCCCACGAAGTAGAGCGGCACCGCCCCCGTGAAGGTGTACGAGGAGAGCAGCGCCAACACGATGCCGGTAAAGACGGCGATGAAGATGGCGATGGGGACCGAGTCGACCCCCAGGCGTCGCATCTGGGCGACGACCAGCGGGGCCCACGTTCGGACATCGGTCAGGGCCCGAAGGGAGTCAATCGCGGCGTGGCCGACTCGCTCGATTGCTCCACCCACCCCGGCGCCCCGGACGGCCAGAAGATGTTGCACGAATTGCAAGGTAGACCGCGCCCGAGAGAGTGTAAAGAGAGCGGTGGAAGTCTGCTTGACACCTATGGAAGCCACCGCTAGCTTCCCCGTCTGCCGCGACGCAACTTATTGTGGCGCGGCAACATACTGGGGGGCGTAGCTCAGTTGGGAGAGCGCGTGAATGGCATTCACGAGGTCAGGGGTTCGATCCCCCTCGCCTCCACTCCAGAGGCCCGGAGTCGAGTGCCCGGGCCACGATCAGCGGTTGCGCCGGCCTGGGGCAATGGGCTAGAATCCAGGCCGCGATAATGCGGGAATAGCTCAGTTGGTAGAGCACAACCTTGCCAAGGTTGGGGTCGCGGGTTCGAGTCCCGTTTCCCGCTCTCGCATCGGAATCATCGCGGGGTGGAGCAGTCTGGTAGCTCGCCGGGCTCATAACCCGGAGGTCGTGGGTTCAAATCCCACCCCCGCTATTGACAGGTAGGACGGTAGGGCGGTAAGACGGTAAGGAGGCGCCGTCCTGCCACCGTATCGTCCTACAGTGCTTTTCGGGCGGTTAGCTCAGTTGGTTAGAGCGCTACGTTGACATCGTAGAGGTCACAAGTTCGAATCTTGTACCGCCCATCATAGCGAAAGGAAGGCACGCACGTGCACGGGAAGGACTGGGCCACCAACTCGGTCCTTTTCGCTTTCCGCCCAGCCCGCGGCCGCGAATGTCCCAACCGATCGCCACTGGACTCGTCTGGGCGCTCTCCCTCTACGCCATCGCGGGCTTCATCTTCGCGATTCCATTCGTCATCCGAGGGGTCGGGCGCATCGATCCGGTCGCCCGATCCGGCACCATCGGGTTCCGCATCCTGATCATCCCCGGCACGATCGCGCTCTGGCCGCTCTTGCTCCGCCGGTGGGCCGGTGGCCGCAGGCAACCACCCAGCCAGCGCACGGCCCACCAACGCCCTACCCCTCGGCGCTCGATCGAGACTGCGCCGTGATCCGATCCCACCGCCGCCGTCATTTCTGGATCTTCGCGATCCTGGCCGTCATCCTACCCCTCGTGTTGGTGGCGGCGATCGGCGTCAAGCGGCGTGCCCCCATTGTCGATCGGCTCCCTCCGGCGCTCAACCAACCCAGCCTCGGCACGTGGAACCCCATCGCGGGCACCGAGACGGAGTGGGTCGATCTCCCCATCCACCTCCGCATGCTCGCGTCCGACTCGCTGCGGTCGCGCCTCGGCGTCGAGCTCACACTCACCGAGGCATTCTCGGAGCCCGACGTTGCGGTCTATTGGATAGCCCGTACCGGCGCCGCACCCGAAACGCTGCCACGCAATGCGATCCTCGTGGGCACCATCGGGAAGATCGGCGCCCAGCGCCTGGAGCTCCCGCCCCAAGCGGTGGCAACCCAGGGCAGTCTCGTCCTTTATAGTGTGGCCCATGGCAGGGTGCTCGGCGCGTTGACCATCTCTGAACCCCGGTCGGGGCCATCCGATGAGTGAACGCTACCGGGCGGTCGGGTGGACCCGCCACAAGCGGATCTACGACGCCATCCTTCTCGCCGGCGCCGTCACCGTGCTCGGCACCTTTGCCGCGGCCACCGTCGCGTTAGAGCCGGACGCCACTCCAGAGACCATCCTGATCCGCGGGTTCGGATTGGTGGCCATCGTGCTGCTGCACGTTATCCTCGTCATCGGGCCACTCAGCCGGCTCGACCCCCGGTTTCTTCCGCTACTCTACAACCGCCGCCATCTCGGTGTCACGACATTCTCGTTTGCCCTCGCACACGGCCTGTTCGCCATCATCCAGTTCCATGCGCTGGGCGACATCCACCCGCTGGTGAGCGTCCTCAGCGGCGACGGCGATTTCGCCGCCCTCACCCGCTTCCCGTTCCAACCACTCGGCTTGGCGGCGCTCGGCATCCTGTTCCTCTTGGCGGCGACGAGTCACGATTTTTGGTTGGCCAACCTGACGGCGCCGGTTTGGAAGGCCCTGCACATGCTGGTGTACGTGGCCTACGCGTTGGTGGTTGGTCACGTGGCGTTCGGAGCCCTGCAAGCCGAGGCTCAACCCGTCCTGGCCATACTCCTCGGGGTCGGCATGGTAGGGGTGGTGGGGCTCCACCTGGCCGCCGCAGTCCGAGAGCGACGGGTCGATCGTGATATCAGGTCGATGACGTCCGAGGGCTATGTCGATGTCTGCGCGGCAGGTGAGATTCCGGCAAATCGGGCGCGGGTGTTTGCAGTTGGTGGCGAGCGGGTATCGGTGTTCCGGTACGACGGCAAGATTTCCTGTGTCTCCAACGTGTGCCAGCACCAGAACGGGCCCCTCGGGGAGGGCAGAATCATCGACGGTTGCATCACCTGCCCCTGGCACGGGTATCAGTACTATCCCGAGTCCGGCCAGTCGCCCCCGCCGTTCACGGAGCGGATTCCTACGTTCAACGTGCGGGTGATTGGCCAACGCGTGCTGGTCGACCCTCATCCCAATCCGCCTGGAACTCCTGTCGTGCCGGCAACGTTCCCCAAATCATGACTCATTATCCGCAGGATGAGTTCTATATCGGATACGCGGACCGCGCACCGGCCGGGATCGCTCGATTCGTCGGCCGCTGGACTGCATTCCTGGTGGTGATCGGGACATGCGCCGCATTGCTCGTGGCAGCGAGCCAGCAGGGCTACGACGCTGCCACGTTCGAATTCGGTCAGGCGCGTGCATTCCAGGGCATG
>DATHRW010000305.1:0-2167 GCA_035464955.1 Gemmatimonadales bacterium | reverse complement strand
CCTGGTGATGCGCTGCCTCGCCAAGAAGCCAGCGGACCGTTGGCAGTCGGCGGAAGAGATGCTCGGCGTGCTGGAGGGGCTCGCCACGACGAGTGGCGGGATCACGCCGACCCACACTCGCCCAACAGCTGCCGTGCGAGTGGGCAACCGCAATGCGGCGTTGATGGCGGCGGCAATCGTCGGTGCGGGAGTGGTCGCGGCCGCCGGGTTCTTGCTGCGCGGCCCGGGGGAGGCCTCCGGAGGCTCGGCTCCCATCGACCGCCAGGTCACGTTTCGCGGCGACGTTCTGGCAGCCGCATTAGCGGGAGACGGCCGCACGGTCGCATTCCAGGCCGAGGATGGCCGCGCGCTGATCGTGCAGGACCTGGAGGGCGGCGGATCGAACACGCTGGTGCATCTCGACGATCCTGAGCTGGTGATGCGCGAGCCGTACTGGGGCCCCGGCGACTCACGGGTGTTCTTCAATCTGATCGACGTGCAGGAGCGATCGGACGTCATCGCCAGCGTGCCGCGGTTGGGCGGAGAGCTGCGGACCGAGGTCGACCTCCTGCCCCTGCGGCGGCCCAATGCCAACTTCTGGGGCTTCACGGCGGCGGGAGAGTACGTCATCAGCTTCGGCCCGTGGATCTACCTCGGCGCCGACCCCGCGTCTCTGCGGTGGGTGCGCGAGGACTCCCTGGCCGGTGACGGGACGGTGCTCCGAGTCGGAGGCGGCGGAGGCTTGCTTATGGGGGTGGTTCCATCCCCGGACGGCCGTTGGATCGCGTACACCAAGTACGGCGGAGGAACGTTCATCACCGGTGGTTTGATCTCCATCGACGGGACCCGCAATACGGTCCTGACGGAGGAGGAGACCGGTTTCCTCCCGATTCCACTTGGGTGGAGCCCCGGCGGGGAGGCCGCCTATTACCCGGTGCTGGTCGGCCAGGGCGCCGACCTGGTGCGCGTTCCCATCGATCCCACCCAGGGAGTTCCCTCGGGCGATCCGACGGTGGTCTACCGGCTTCTTGGCACATTTCCGCTTGTCGTCGTCGGCGAGACGCTGGTCTACGTCGGGGGAGCAGCCAGCAGCAACCTGAAAGCGATTGACTTGGCGGGCGCACCCCAGGCCACCGACTACTCCACCTCCATGCTGACCAGCGGGACCGCCGTCAACAGGTCCGCTGCGCTCACGTCCGAAGGTGAGACCGTGATCTTCGAACGGAGGACGGGGGCGGCTGGGACGAACATCTACAGCCGACCCACGAGTGGCGGCGGTGAACGGCTCGTGACGCAGCTGAGCGGGTACGGGATCATCACAGTGCCGGCCATATCGAGCGACGGCAGCCGCTTGGCATTCTACCAGCTGGGTGAGGTGGAACGCACGACGCTGATCGTCCTCGACATATCGACCGGGCGCACCACCGAGCTCCCGGTCGCAGGCAACCAGCTGTCGCTCGGCTGGTCGCCCAACGGCATGCAGATCGCCACGGCCGGATTGGCTCAGGACCAGCTCATTCTGGTGAACCTGCCGGATTCGAGCGAGGTGACTGTAGCACTGGACTGCGACACGACGTGCCACTTCATTGCTGCAATTCCGGTGTACTCACCCGACGGCGGCCGAATCGTGCTCAACGGTGAAGCCGGGCTCTGGCTTGTCACGTTGCCGGACGGACACGCGAAGCAGCTCACCGAACAGAGCGACCGGCCCCTCATCTGGACGGAGGACTGGATCTACTTCGCTCGCGCGGAGACCGCGGCGTCCGGCAAGCGCTACCCCGTCCTATACCGAATTGACCCGGATGGCGGTACACCCCGGCTCTACGCCCGCCTGCCCGAGGACTGCGATACCCAAGAGCTCGCTCTGTCGCAGGATGTCTCCATGGCCGTGTGCGCCGTGATCGAGCGGAGGCCCGACGTGCACATCGTGGAGAACTTCGATGCGGGCCGAAGGTAGGGGAATCCGACCGCCCTGCCTCGCGGATTACTTCAATCGAACCACTGCCCTGCAGGGATAGGACGTGGCAGCGATCTCGCTGGATGCTCGCCCACGGGGCGGGAGCCAGCGGGCTCAATCATGACTCCATTGCCCTTTCATTGAATAGCGCCCACTACTGACCGCTGGCCTGGGGAGTTATTTCCGGCCGCCCAGTTGCTGCCGTTCTGCTGTCGATTCACCCCTCAGGGC
>DATHRW010000304.1:0-2327 GCA_035464955.1 Gemmatimonadales bacterium | reverse complement strand
CGCGGATGAGGCTCAAGCGGGAGATCAAGCCGGCGACAAACGGGACACCCAAGTATATCGCCACGCTCTGGGCAATCTCGCCGATCGTCACCGGTACGATGGCCCCCTTCATTCCGAAGAGCGGAGGGAGCACGGTGATGAAGATGTAGGCATACACGCCGTAGAACAGCACCTGGAAGATGGCGTTCAATGCCACCAGCCCGGCCACGAGGTCGCGGTCGCCCGATGCCAGGTCGTTCCACACCAGGACCATCGCGATGCACCGCGCCAGACCCACCAGGATGAGGCCCACCGCGTACTCGGGCAAGTCGCGGAGCAGGAGGATCGCCAGCAAAAACATGACCACCGGGCCGACGACCCAGTTCTGGAATAAGGACAAAGCGAGGACCCGGCGGTTCCGGAACACGTGGCCGAGGGCCTCGTAGCGGACCTTGGCCAGGGGCGGGTACATCATGAGGATCAGGCCGATCGCGATCGGAATATTGGTAGTCCCGATCTGATAGCGCTCGATCAATGCAGGTGCGCCGGGGACCAGATAACCGATCGCAATGCCCAACCCCATGGCGAGGAAGATCCACAGGGTCAGGAATCGATCCAGGAACGAGAGCCGGCGTGAGACCTTCATGCGCCGTCCCTACTCGAGGCTCTGTTTCATCTCACTCAACAGCGCGCAATAGATGGTGTGGCAGAAGTCGTGTGCGGCCTGGTCGTTCTTCTCCCAGCTGGACGACCACTCGACAAACGTGCCACCCCCTTGGGTAATGGGTCGGACGGTCACCCGGCCCACATAGTTACTCACCTCGGCCTTGGACACCGGCGACGGACCATCGGTGATCGAGTACGCGAAGGTCCGCCCCTCGTCCTTCAGCTCCTGCAAGGTTTCATGAAATGCCCCATTGAGCACCCGCTTGGCTCCGACGTGGTCTCCGGGCATGTCCCCCACCTGCTCGACCTTGGTGATCGCATTCGGACACCAGCTCACGTCGTGAAAGTTGCGGATACCTTTCCACACGCGGTCGGCCGGCGCGTCGATCACGATGGATTGATACGTCTTTCCCATGGTCAAGACTCCGTGGTGATTGATACCGGAGGCCGATAGGCATTCGGCATCCAACCGTGATGCTCCCGCCGTGAATGTAACGGCGAAGGAACCAGGCCGCAGCCCAGGATCCGGACACGGCTGGTCCCTTCATGCGGATTTCATGACCGCTTAACGCAAACCGGGAAATGATTGGGCTCGAGGGGGCGTCGTAGCCAGCAGTGGGGACAATACTCGCCGCGCGGAGGCGGTCATGACGGAGCACGAGCTGAACAGACGGGACTTCGTGAAGGTCGGGGCTGCGGGTGCGGCCGCGGTGTTCCTCCAGGCCAAGGCCGGCTTCGCGACCGCCGGAGACGCCCTCATGCCGACCAGGCCGCTCGGACGGACCGGGCACGATGTCAAGCTGTTCAGCCTAGGCGGGCAGGCCGCCCTCGAGCAGGCAGGCAAACGGGACGAATCGGTCGCCATCATCAACCGGGCCATCGACCTTGGCGTCAACTACATCGACACGGCCGCGGCCTATGGACGAGGACTGAGTCAACGCTATATCGGCGACGTGATGGCCATGCGCCGCCGTGAGGTCTTCCTGGCGAGCAAGACCCACGACCGAACCTACGACGGCTCGATGCGGCTCCTCGACGAGAGCCTCCGGCTGCTCCAAACCGATCATCTCGACCTCTGGCAGCTCCATCGGCTCGGCCGAGCCGACGAGTGGGAACAGATTCGCGGTCCTGGTGGCGCGCTCGAGGCTCTGCAACGAGCCCGTAGCGAGGGATTGGTCAGATTCCTCGGTGTGACCGGGCACTACGACCCGGCCGTGCTCATGCAGGCCATCAGCGACTTCGAGTTCGACACCATCCTCATGGCGCTCAACGCCGCCGACCCGCACTACCTCCCCTTCACCGAAGCGCTGCTCCCGCTCGCGAATCAGAAGAACATGGGGGTCATTGCCATGAAGATCCCGGCCCGGGGCAGACTGTTCCGCGAGGGCGGGCTCAATTCAATGCGGGAAGCCATGCACTGGGTCCTCTCCCAACCGGTGAGCACGGTGATCGTCGGGTGTGACACTGTCGAGCAGCTGGAGGAAAACGTTGCCATTGCCGCCGAGTTCCAGCAGGCCGGCGCATCGGCCCTCGAGCGGATCTCGGCCCTCACGGCCGACTACGCCAAAGAAGCCCAGTTCTACAAGAAAGGAGCTCGCGCCTAGCGCAGCCTGACGACATCCTCGTCTCCTCCACCACCTATATTGCTGGGCACGGATGAGACGATTCGTGCTCTGCTCGAT
>DATHRW010000303.1:0-2252 GCA_035464955.1 Gemmatimonadales bacterium | reverse complement strand
GTCGCGCACCTCGATCGGCAGCGCGGGTGCCGCGGCCGGCCGCACGACGGCGACCCCGATCGCGTAGAGGGCGTAGAGCCCGGCCAGCATGAGCCCCGGTACCAAGCTGCCGACGAAGAGATCGCCCACCGAAATGCCCATCTGGTCCGCCAGCACCACGAGCACCACACTCGGCGGGATGATCTGCCCCAGGGTGCCCGAGGCCAGGATGACACCGCAGGACAATTCAGTGGAATAGCCGTAGCGCAGCATGACCGGCAGCGAGATGACACCCATGGCCACGACTGAGGCTCCCACGACCCCCGTGGCCGCGGCGAGCAACGCGCCCACGAACACCACCGCGAGCGCCAAGCCGCCGCGGAGCGGCCCGAACAACTTGCCGATGGTCGTGAGCAGGTCTTCGGCCAATCGCGCTCGCTCGAGCACGATCCCCATGAAAATGAAAAAGGGGACCGCGAGCAGGACGTAATTCGACATGATCCCGAAGATGCGCTCGGGCAAGGCGAACATGAGATGCCAGTCGAAGTATCCCGTCTCGACACCGATGAAGGCGAAGATCAGTGCCGTACCGGCCAGCGCGAAGGCCACCGGGTAGCCGGTGAAGATGAGGATGAGCGCCGCCACGAACATGAGTGGCCCCAGCCAGTCGCCGCTCATGCCACACCGTCGTGGGTCGGAGGCCGGTGCGGTGTCTCTCCCATGGCTCCGCGCAGCTTGGCAATCTCCTTGATCAGCTCGGCCACCCCCTGGAGCAGCAGCAGGGCAAGGCCCAGCAGAATGACTGCCTTCAACGGATAGCGCGGCAGGCCACCGGGATCGGGCGATGCCTCGTGCACCGCCCACGAATTCCTGACGGCGGGCCAGGTGAGCCAGATGGCGAATGCCGTGAACGGAATGAGGAACAGGACCGTGCCCAGGATGTTGATCCATGCGCGCCACTTGGCCGAGAGCCGGCTCAACAGGACATCGACGCGGACGTGGGCGTCCTGTTTCAGGGCGTAGGCCGCCCCAAGCAGGAACAGCACGCTGAACAGGTACCACTGGAGTTCGAGGTAGAGGTTGGAGCTCAGATTGGCGCCGAGGAACCGGCCGAGGTAACGGGCGACGGCGTTGTAGGCGCCGATCAGCACCATGAGCACCACCAGCCACGACACCATCGTGCCGATCTTGTCGGTCAGGCGGTCGATAGTTCTGGCGACGGCGAGCCAACGCTGCACGGCGGCAACTCCCTCGTCAGCGGCTGAGTAGTGGTGGGGTGCCGGTTAGTCGGCCGGCTCGGACTCGTCGGCGCCGTGCCCACGGCGCATGACAATCCGGGCCACGACGGCGAGCCCGAGAACGATCATCGCGGCCCAGACCACGTAGCGGTTTCCCGTGGCAACACCCACGACGGCGAGCGCCATCCCAGCCATCGAGAGCCCGTACTTGGCCCGCGTCATGACTCGAGGAACCCCTCGATGGCGCGGCGGAAGTCCGGTGTGTTCCGGGCCAGCGCGTTGATCCTCGCGCCGAGGGCGACCCCGTCGGCAAAGGAGAGACCGTCCAGCTCGTAGAGCTGCCGTTTGGTGAACGCCAGGGCCGACGCACTGCTCGCCGCCATGGTGCGGAGCATGGCGCCGGTCTTCTCCGCATACCCTTCGTCGGGAAGAACTCGGGAGACCAGGCCCATCGCGCACGCCTCCGCTGCGCTCACCAACCGCCCGGTCGCGGCAAGGTCGAACGCCTGCTTCTCGCCGACCGCCCGGCGGAGCATGGTCATGACCATGGCGGGCACGAAACCGCGCTGGATCTCCGGATAGCCGAAGGTGCCGCTTTCTGAGGCGAGTACCAGATCGCAGGCTGTCGCGAGCCCACACCCCCCAGCCAGGGTGCGCCCGTGTGTCACCGCGACCACCGGCTTTGGCAGAGTCCGGAGCTTGATGAAGAGCGAGCCCAAATGCATCGCGTCCTCTTCGTTCCGGTCGGGCGACTGGTCGGCGGTCGCGAGCAGCTCCTTGAGGTCGAGTCCGGCGCAGAAGTCCCGGCCGGCGCCTCGCAGCGCCACTACGCGGACATCGGCGCTCAAATCGGCGTGCTCCACCGCCTCGTGCAGCGCATCGATCATGGCTCGGCTCAGGGCGTTCCGCTTGTCCGGCCGGTTCAGGGTCAGGGTATAAACGCCACTGTCGAGCTGCTGGAGGAGGGGTTCAGATGGCATGCGTCACCGGTGTTTCCGGGCAGTACGGCCGGCAGCCGGCACGACTCGCCGCGCC
>DATHRW010000302.1:0-21068 GCA_035464955.1 Gemmatimonadales bacterium | reverse complement strand
GGGGCGCGCCTGGTGTAGAACGCGTGCTCCTCCCGCTCCGCCGCTTCCCGGATCCGGCGTTTGACGGCCGGATCTTCGACTACCACGAAGTGCCAGGGCTGGTGGTTGGCTCCACTCGGTGCGGTGCCCGCTGCCCGCAGGCACTCCTCGAGGACGGGCCGCGGCACCGGACGGGTCGAGTAGTGCCGCACGCTGCGCCGTCGGGCCATGGCCGCAGCGAAGGACGCGGCGCGGCGCTCCATTTCCTCAGGGGGGTGCTCCTCGTATCCGGCCAGGGGAACAAAGGATGGTCGCGTCATAGCTGCCGTTCTTTCCGGATGTCGGATTGGTGGCGTCGCTGGCCCAAACGAGGCGGTCCCGCCGATATTCCATCGACTCCAAGGACAGTCATTCCCTGACGCCGGGCGCAGGCCGCCACGCCCCGGCAGCGACATTCACCCGGAGACCCCTGATGCAAGATCTCCTCGCGTACTTCAATCTATCCAACGTGCTGGGCGTGGCCATTACCTTCGCGCCAAAGGTGATTGCCGCCATCCTGGTTATCGCCGTCTTCTGGGTGTTGACCCGGGTGACCACGCCCGGTATTCGGCGGCTGCTCGTCCGGGCGCGGTTCGCCGAGCCGCTGATCCACCTTCTGGTCGACAACGTGTACCGCTGGACGCTCTTCACCATCGCCTTGGTGATGGCGGCGAGCCAACTCGGCATCGATGTCGCCGCCGCCCTGGCCGGCATCGGCGTGGTGGGCATCGCGGTTGGCTTCGCGGCCCAAGAAACGATCGCCAACATGATTGCCGGCTTCCTGATCTTCTGGGACCGGCCATTCGAAGTCGGAGACTTCGTCACCACCCTGGGCAAGTATGGTCAAGTGCGGGACATCACGATGCGCACCACGCGCATCCGGACGCCGGAGAATACCTTTGTCGTCCTCCCCAACAAACAGATTATCGGCGAACTGCTGGTGAACCACTCCATGCTCGGTCACATGCGCGTGAACATCCCCCTGGGAATCGCGTACAAGGAGGACATCCGCCGCGCCAGGCCGATATTGCTGGAAGCAGCCCGTGCCACGCCGGGCGTGCTGGCCGATCCCGCTCCGGACGTGGTCACCAGCGAGCTGGGCGGATCGAGCGTCAATTTGCAGGTCCGGGTGTGGATCCATGATGCCAAGGAGGAGTTGTCGGTGTTCTTCAATACCCTCGAGGCCTGCAAGATCGCGCTCGACACCGCGGGCATCGAAATCCCCTACCCGCACCTCCAGCTGTTCGTCGACGACGTGCGCCCACAGGTATGGGACAAGCTTGCGGCGTGGAGCGCCGGATCGCCTGGCCCCGGCGGCAAGTAGCCGCGCTCGCACGCCATCAGCCTCCCCGGTCACCCGGAAATGGGCAGCCGCACCGGCATTTCCGCCACGGGCCGGTGCTCGGCCTCGACGGAGGCCCGCGCGGCGATGTGGTCGTGATACCACTTTGCGGCCGGGAACGCCGTGATGCCATGAGCGAAGATACTGAAGAGCACGGTGATCACGGCGGCCGCCAGGATCGTCTGCTCCCCCACGAGGTCGAACTCTTCGACCAGGAGGAGTGCGAAGAGAAGCGAGGCGATGCCGCGGGGCCCGAACCAGCCGATGAACAGAGTCGTGGCCGGGCGCAGTCTCAGGCCAGCCAGGCTCAGGGCTACCGGCACCATGCGAACGACGGTCAAGCTGAGAAATGCGTAGCTCGCCAACTGCCAGGTCATATGCGCGAAGGCGAGCGGCACCATGACGAGGCCGAAGATCAAGAACATGAGGAGGGTCAGGAGTTGCCCTTCGGCCTCGGCGAATTCGTAGAGGCAGGTGCAGATCGATCGGCAACAGTTGCCGACGGTGATCCCGGCGGTGAATGCCGCGATGAATCCGTTCCCACCAACCAGCTCCGCGAGGCCGAAGGCCATGAGGGACAGCCCCAGGGCCGAGAGATCCTGGAAGCTGTGCGTCATCCAGCCGGTTCGCCCGCACCACTCGACCAGACGGCCGCCGAAATATCCGACGCCCAGACCGATCAGCGGTCCGAGCGTGAGTTGGAGCACCACGACGCGCCCCCAGTACCCTGCCCCGCCTCCTTGCTCGGACATACCGGCGAAGGACAGGGCCAGCAGGAGCACGGGCAAGACGATTCCGTCGTTCAGGCCGCTTTCGACATTCAGCGCCTGACGGATTCGCACCGGCACCAGGCTGCTGGACACGACGGCCTGTCCTAGGGCCGCATCGGTCGGCGCGAGCAGAACCGCCAAGGCCGCCGCTTCCCAAAACTCGAGCCCGGCGCCAAAGATGCCAAGCGCCAGGACGGCGCCGAGCAGAATCGTCAGTGGCAATCCGACAATCAGGAGACGGACCGGGATGTCGTGCTCGCGTCGGAGCACCCCTAGGTCGATACGCGCCGCATCGGTGAACAAGACCACGATGAGCGTCAACTCAGCCAGGCCATGGATCCACGGCGCATCGATGCTGAAGCTCTGCAAGCCGAGCAGCGAGGGTCCGATGACAAACCCATACGCCGCAAACACCATGGGCGGGGTAATGATGCTCCGCTGGGCCCGTCCGGACACGGCCCCAAAGCCAATGATCCCGGCCGCGAGGAGGACGAACCCTAGAATCTGCATCCGCGCGAGAGCGGGTTGGTTACCACCCGGATGTCATGCGCGCGCGAGTGCCGCGGCGACCCGCTCTAACCGGGCGTGTGCCTCGTCCGCGATTTCGCGCACGACGGGATCCGCACCGAGGTTCCCAACCTTCATGAGCACGGTGGGGTCGCCGATGCGGACGAGACTTCCGCCCTCCGGCAGCGCCTCGACGGTCACGTTGCACGGCAGCATGAGCCCCACTTCCGCCGAGTGGTTGAGCGCCCGGTGCGCCAGCACCGGGTTGCAGGCACCGAGAATGACGTACGGGCGGAACTCTTCGTCGAGCTTTTCCTTGAGCGTCGCCTTGACGTCAATGGTCGTGAGCACACCGAAACCCTCGGCCTTGAGGGCCACCCGGGCCCGGTCGATCGCGGTTTGGTACGGAGCACTCAGCTGCACTTCAAATCCAAGTCTTTCGGGCATGGCGGGTTGTCCTCATGAAACTGGTGACTGGTCTCCCTGCCCCATGGTTGAAACCACATTCACTTCCGAGTGCAGGGTCCGGTGGACGGGGCAGCGGTCGGCGATCTCCAGAAGCCTCGCCCGTTGGGCGTCATCCAGAGGGCCGGCGACCTCGATATCACGCGTGATCCGATCGATCCGGCCTTCCTTGGTCTCACAATCGCCGCAATCCTTCGCATGGATCTTTCCGTGGGCAAGGTGCACCCGGATCCCCTCGAGGGGCCAGCCTTTCCGATCGGCATACATGCGAAGCGTCATCGACGTGCACGCTCCGAGCGCAGCCAGCAAGAATTCGTAGGGGTTGGGGCCGGTGTCGGTGCCCCCCAGATTGACCGGCTCGTCCGCCAGCAGATGGTGCGCGCCGGCCCATACCGAGTTGGCAAATCCGGACGGCCCACCCTCCACCAAAACCTCGCCGTGGGGCAGCCCTGCCGGCGGCCGGACTGCTGGCTCCGTGGGGCGGACATACCGGGTCATCCACGCGGCCAGGGTCCGGCCGATGAACGCGGCATCATCCGGATTTTGAAGCAGGAGATGATCGGCACCATCGAGCGAGATGAAACTCTTGGGGTGCTTGGCCGCGTCGTAGATCTGCCGCGCATGCTCGATGCCGACAATGGCATCGGTCGGCGAATGGAAGATGAGCAACGGCCGGCCGAGGGTTGTAATGGCAGCGTGGAGGCGCTGCGCGCGCAGGTCCGCGAGGAGTTGCCGACGGATGCGGAAGGGACGCCCGCCAAGCGAGACCTGGGCAACCGCCTCGCTTTCCAGCTCAGGCGCGGCGCGTTCCAACTTTTCGGCTAGGTGCGCCGGGTCGCTCGGCGCCCCGATCGTGGCCACCGCCTTCACCGCGGGAAGCCGCTGTGCCACCGCGAGCACCGCGGAGCCGCCGAGGCTGTGGCCCAGGAGAAGCGACGGGGCCTCCAGGATCGTGCCGAGGTGACGGCACGCGGCTTCCAGATCCGCGAGATTGGACGAAAAATTGGTGTCGGCAAAGTCGCCTTCGCTCTCGCCCAATCCGGTAAAGTCGAACGAGAAGACAGCCACCCCTTCATCGACCAGGGCGCGGCTGATCCGGCGGACGGCCTTCAAGTCCTTGGAGCAGGTGAAGCAGTGCGCGAACAGTGCGGTAGCCCAGTGCCCGTCGTCGGGCCGCTCCAAGCGGGCCACCAGCTGATCGCCGGACGTGCCGGGAAAGCTGAGCGTTTCGCTGATCATCCTCGACCTCGTGGTGGGGCGGACCGCATCGCGGCGGCTTCGGGGAAGCTAACCGGCTTCGACGGGTGCGGCGAGACGGGAGCCCTTGACCCGTGCACGACTTGGCGATAACTCCGACGCTTGCCGATTTGTCGGCGGCGAAACACCGTGAACGGTTGCCAGTGAGGCTTGCGCGCGATGTTACGACCCCGTACTCGAAGCCTGCACCGTATAGTCCGCTTTGCCATCACGGCGCTCGTGGTGGCCGCCGGGGCCTGCGCCACACGCGCACGCCCGGACACCGTCCCGGTTCCGGTTCCGGCCCTCGAGGAGATCTCCTCGAGCCTGATTCTCATTGGCGATGCAGGGGCACCTGACCCCCGCGGCGAACCGGTATTTCAGGCGCTCAAGTCCAACATCGCCGACCGGGACGTCGAAACGATTGTGGTGTTCCTGGGGGATCTGCTGTACCCCCGAGGCCTTCCCGACACCGGAGCCGTCGATCGCGCGGAAGGGGAACGCCGGCTCGCCGCCCAAGCCGATGTTGTGACGGGCACCGACGCTCGCGCGATCCTGCTCCCGGGCAATCACGATTGGGCCAAAGGCGGCGAGGGCGGCTGGCAATCGGTGCTCCGCGAGCAGGCCTTCATCGGCAATTACGGCAACCCTCGGGTCGAATATCTCCCGGGTGACGGCTGCCCGGGCCCGGCCGTTCGCGACGTGGGGACCCACCTGCGCGTCATCGTGCTGGATACCCAGTGGTTGCTCCACGGCGGTCCGAAGCCCGTGGACTCGGCTCCGCCATGTGCCACCGATGCTTCCGGAGGCTGGGTGGCTCGGCTTCGCTCGGCCCTTGCGGCGGCGGGCGAACGGCACGTGGCCGTCGTGTCGCACCATCCGCTCCGCTCCACCGGGCCGCATGGCGGTCATTTCCCGTGGACCGATCACATCTTTCCGCTTCGGGCGGTGAAGAAGTGGCTCTGGGTACCGTTGCCCGTGCTCGGCTCGATCTATCCGCTGTCGCGCAAGTGGGGCATCTCGTCCCAGGATGAACCCAGCGGCGAGTATCGGGCGCTCATCGACACGTTGGAGCAGGCATTCGCCGAGCACCGCCCGCTTATCTACGCTGCGGGCCACGAGCACGTGCTGGAGATCCTGGAGGGGGAGGCGGCGCGATTTCTCTTGGTGAGCGGCGCGGGATACTACGGCCATACGAGCCCGGTTGGCTGGCGCGATGAGACGCGCTTCGCCGCATCGGAGTCGGGTTTCCTGCGGATCGATGTGCTGACATCCAAGCGGGTGCGCCTTGGCGTCTGGATCGCCGACGAAACCGGCCGGGCAGAAGAAGCTTTCTCGATGTGGCTCGAATGAGCGGGAGGACAACGCGATGAAACAGGAGCGCAGGGACCTTCGGGCCGCGGCGCGCACCGGGCTGGTGCTGGTGTCGAGCACGATCGCGGCCGCCGCGGTGCCCGCGGCGGCCCAGGATGTCGCGGCTCCCGAGGTTCACCGTGTGACGCCGTCGAGCCGCTACGCCGCGAGTGGCGCCCATCGGTTCTTCTTCGGTACCGATTATCGGCAGCTTTGGACGACACCGATAGCGGTGGAAGTGCTCGACCTCCGAACCTACGCCGGCGGACTCACGCCGGTTGGGACCGGCGGTGGGCAGCAGACAGAGGCCCTTCGGTTTGTCTCGACCGATGGCCGGCCCTTCACGTTCCGCTCGCTCGACAAAGACCCATCCGCGGTCCTGCCGCCCGATCTCCAGGACACCTTCGCGGCGCGCCTGGTGCAAGACCAGGTGAGCTCGGCCTATCCAACCGCGCCGCTCGTGGTGGACCGGGTCCTGGATGCGGCCGGCGTGCTCCACTCGAAGCCCCGTATCGTGGTGCTGCCCGACGACGATCGCTTGGGGGAGTATCGCGCCCAATTTGCCGGGCGGCTGGGAACGCTCGAGCAATGGCCCAACGCGCCGGGCGACGCGCCGGCATTTGCCGGTGCGGCGGAGATCGTGAGCACCGATGACCTGTTCGAGCGACTGGATACGGACCCCACCAACCGGGTCGATGTCCGAGCGTACCTGACGGCGCGGCTGGTGGATGTCTTGATCGGCGACTGGGACCGCCACCGCGGCCAATGGCGGTGGGCCCGGTTCTCGAATGAGCCCAACGTGTGGGTCCCGATTCCCGAGGATCGCGACCAGGCCTTCGCCCGCTTCGACGGCCTGTTCCTCCACCTGGCGCGGGTGCACGCACCGCAACTCGTCAAGTTCGGGAAGACCATCCCGGGAATGCTGGGTATGACTTGGAACGGCCGTGATGTCGACCGCCGCCTCCTGGCCGGACGCGAGCAACCGGCGTGGGATTCCGTGGCTGCCGCGTTGGTGGCCCGCATGACCGACAGCGCGATCGACTCGGCGGTGCGCATGCTGCCCGACGCGCACTATGAACGCAATGGGGCCTGGCTCGCGGCAACACTCAAGCAGCGGCGCGACGCGCTGCCAGCTGCCGCGGTGGCTTTCTTCCGCCACCTCGCGGGCGAAGTGGATGTCCTGGCCAGCACCCAGAACGATTCAGTCCACGTGATCAGGCGGCGCGATACGCTGGAGCTGTCCATCGTGTCCAAGAGACCTGGTGCCGTGCCGTACTACCGGCGCCGATTTGCCTCTTCAACCACCCATGAAGTGCGCCTGTACCTCCTGGAGGGCGACGATCGTGTGGTCATCGACGGAGATGGCAATGCCGGTGTTCTTTTCCGGGTCGTGAGCGGCACGGGCGTTGACCGTGTAAACGACGACTCGCGCAGTGGCGGCACCCGCGCGTACGACTCGCGGGCGGCCGGCGGCGTTCCGGACACCCGGGGCGTGTCGGTCGACCGGCGACCGTACACCCCACCCACGGTGCCGGAGGGTATGGTCCCGCCCCGCGATTGGGGCACGCGGTGGTATCCGCTCGCCACGGTCAGCTTCGCACGCGACGTCGGTGTGTTCGTGGGCAGCGGGTTCATCTTCCAGCGCCATGGCTTTCGCACGTATCCGTACAAGCGCCGGCATACGTTTCGCGCGGGGTACGCGACCGAAGCCCAGACGTTTCGCGCCGAGTACATCGCCGACTTTCGGTGGATGAACTCCGGCGTCAGCGCAACATTTCGTGCGCTCGCGTCCGGCATCGAGATTCTCCAATTCCACGGCTTCGGCAACGAAACCTCCATCATCGATGACGATGATTTCTATCGGGTGAAGCAAGAGCAATACATCATCGAACCAACCGTGCACCTTCCGCTTGCGCGCGACCTGGTGTTCTCGGTGGGCCCGACGCTCAAGTACCTCTCCAGCGACCTGGACCCCACACGGCTGATCGGCCAGGCGCGCCCGTACGGATCGGACAAGTTCGGCCAGGTGGGCGGCCATGCGGACCTGACGCTCGATCTCCGCGACCAACCCAGGGCACCGCGGAGCGGCATCTTCATGCAGGCCGCGGGGAGTTACTACCCATCGGCCTGGGACGTCGATAGCGGGGCCTTCGGCGAAGTGCACGGCGTGGTCGCGGCCTACCTCACGGCGCCCATGCCGCTCCAGCCGACGCTGGCGCTCCGGGTCGGCGGAAAGAAGGTCTGGGGCACCTTCCCATTCCACGAGGCGGCCTTCATCGGCGGCGACTCGACGGTGCGCGGCTTTCATCAGCAGCGCTTCGCCGGGGACGCATCGCTCTACGGCAACGCCGAGCTTCGGCTCTTTCTCTCCAAGTTCTTCGTGCTATTGCCGGGGGAATTCGGCGTCTTCGGCTTGGGGGACGTCGGGCGGGTGTACCTCGACGGCGAGACGTCCGACACGTGGCATCGTGCCTTTGGTGGTGGGATCTGGTTCGCCTACCTCAACCGGCGGAACACTCTCAGCGTGGCCATTGCCGACAGTGACGAGCGTACCGGAGTGTACGTCCGGGCAGGGTTCATGTTCTGACGACAGACGGGCTACGGGACGACGCGGATGCCCTTCCAGAACGCGACAGGGTTGCGGACATGACAGTCCGGCTGGGCAAGAATGGCAGGGGAGTCATGTGGTTGCCGGGGGTCGAATTCTAATCGACCCCCCACGGGGCGCAATCACTTGTCGCGCCGTGTCGAGATGAGCGTGACTCGCGGGGAAGAGCGTTACTCGGGGGGGAAGAGCGTTACTCGGGAAAGAGGGTGCGGTCGATGCCCGGAATGATCCGGATGGCGTTCTGGTAGTAGAGTTTCTTCAGCACGTCGTCCGGGAGGTCCAGACCATACAGCTTCCAGAACGCGTGCCGCTTGCGGTAGTAGTCGAAGTACTCGTCGGCCGTCTCGAGCGTACGGAAGTAGACGTGATACTCGTCGGGCGCCCACGCATCCTTGCCAAACAGCACCCGGTCTTGGTATCGAATGAACCACTCGCGCGCAAAGCGCGGCTGCCGGCCCAGCTCGGCTAGCACGGCGCCGATCTCGGTATAGACGTTCGGCAACGAATCCATGACGCGCCCCAACCGCGCCAGATCCCCGCCGAGCCAACCAAGATGTGCAGCGATGAAGATGGTGTTGCCATGTTTGGCGAACAGCCGGTGCTGCTCGGCGATGAGACTCTCCCACGGCGGATAGCGATCGGGCGGGCGCGCCCGATCGGGAAATTGCTCGAGCTCGAGCCACCGCTCGTTCCACCGATCCTTCGGCTCGAAGAATGACCTGGGTTCGGCCGTGTGGATCAGGACCGGAATGCCGAGTGCCGCACACGCCTCCCAAATCGGATCGAAGCGCGGGTCGTCGACTGCAATGCGCCTGCCCTGCCCGTCTTTGAGCGTCATCCCAAAGTTCTTGAAGATCTTGAGCCCCTGAGCCCCGGCCTCGACGTCGCGCACCAGCTGCCGCGCCGCCCGCTCACCGTAGGCCGGGGAATCGACGTCGGCGAAATCGAGGTTAGCAAACAGTACGAAGCGCGAGGGATGGCGGCCCTTGAACAGCCGGACCCCCTCCGCCAACCGGTCCGCCTGGCGCCCACTCAGGTTCACCAGCACCGCCATGTTCAATCGGTCCATCTCGGCGACGAGCCCGTCGACGTCCGCGGCGGACAGGTCGAGACGGTGATGACTGTGCACGTCGATGAAGGGATACCTCGCCCGGGTGACCGGATGCTCGGGCACCACCAGGGTCGAGCGGGGCTCGTAGTCCTCGATCGTCATCGAGCGAGACTGACAGGACGCGACCGCCGGCAGCGCCACGAGGGCCAGGCATAGGAACAGATCCCGCCTCACAGATCCTCCCTGACCAGTTCGATGTCGTCCACCCACACGGTGCCGCTCCCATCGATCACGATGTTGAGCTGCACCAGATCGGGCGTCTGTCCCGCTTGGAGAATGAACGGCGCCTCGAGCGTGGTCCAGCCCACCGTGCCGGATACAGCTTGGTCGAGTGCCCGCGAGAAGTACTCGCCCTTGCCCGGGAACCGGCACCACATCTCCAGGAACACCCGCCCGGCGACGTTCTCGGTCCGCACCCGGGCCCGATAGACCAGGCGCGCCTTGTCGATGGCGATGCTATCCACGTCGTAGAGCCGTACCGTCACCGGTTCTCCGGCCACGATCTTGACCGATCCCTTGCCGTCACTGGATGTGCCCGCATCGAAGGCGACGCCGGACTGCGCGATGATGCCGGTGAGGTCGTCCATCGGAAAATGCCGCAACGTGGGATCGCGGAAGGATCCGGAGGAACATCCGGTACCGAGCGCGGCTGAAAGCAGGACGACGTTCCGCAAAGACTGGGGCATGGACGCTCTCACGGTTAGGGGCTCAACGGGGTCCGCTGGTACTTGGTGACCCAGAGTCCCGAGTGCAAATCCGACGAGAAGATGTTGCCCTTGAAGACCTGCGCGCCCCAGGTCATCGGCCAGTTGGGCACGGTCGTGTGCTCGTCCGTCGTGAGCAGCATGCCGACTTCCCGGCCCTGCCGATACAGGTCGCCCCGCAGCTCGCCCGAGATGTCGACCACCCGAAGGCCGCCCTGGTAATAGCCCACGTACAAGAGATCGCCTTCGGCCCACAGGTTGTGCGCCCCGGCCTCGGGTACTTCGTAGCGCGCCACCTCGACCGGCTGCTCCGGGTCGGCGTAATCCAGCACGTGGACGTAGCCGCGGGCGTCGATCCGCCGATCGGCATCTCCGTTCCAGTCGCTGGGATAGATCTCGTCGCCCACGAAGAGATACCGCCCCTGGCGCCACGCGGTGTGGGTGTTGCTCGGCACCGGGTAACGGTATTGGCTCACCAAGGTCGGCTCGGCCGGCGTGCCGCCATGGGTGCCGGCGCCGGCGTCCAGCATGACCAATCCATCGTTCCAGTAGGACAGGTAGGCGTAGCCATCGTGCACGTACACATCGTGCAGCACCTTGCGTTGCTTGGGAAGCCCCCAGCGACCCACCTCGCGCGGCGCGCGCGGGTCCGAGATGTCGATGATGTGAATGTCGCCGGTGCCGTTGTGGGCGGCATAGACCAGATCGTGATCGCCGAGGATCCACACGTTGTGCACCCCGCCGGTGACGGTCTCGGTGTACTCGGAAAGCACCGACGGATGGGCGGGCACCGACAGGTCCAACAGCACGATACCGTTCCGGCGGGTCGAGGCGCCCTCCCGCGTCGCCACGGCGAGCCGGTTGTTCGGGTGGATCTTCACGTCGTTGATGCGGCGGGCATCCAGCTGAACCGAATCCGTGAGCGTTGGATGCGTCGGATTGCTGACGTCCCAGACCTTGAGCCAATCGTACATGTAGGTGCCGATATAGATGTAGTCACGGCCGTCGACACCCTCGAATGCCCACATGTCCCCGGTATGATGGCGGCTCTCCGGGCCACGCCCGACGAGGATCACCTTCCCGGGCACGGGACGAGCCTCCACGCGAATGATCTGACTCGCCGTGGCGCCCTCACCGACCAGCGCCACCACCCGGTAGGTGCCGGGCCGCTCGGCCACGAACACGCCTTCCGCGCCGTCCGCCTCGACCGTCGCCCCGCGTCCCGTAACCGACCACTCCGGATAGAAGCCGGAGATTTCGGCATCGCTCGCGGAGCGTCCGGCCACGGTGAATCGCACGACGTCCCCGGTGCGGATGATCCCGACTTCGGGCAGGACGGTGTACTCGATAGCCGGGTTCGGGATCACCCTCACTTCGAGCCGTGCCGTCCGATTGCCGGCCCGAGCCGTGAGCTGCGCCCGGCCGGGGCGTCGCGCGTAGACGCGGCCTCCGGCGTCTACCGCGGCCACATCCGGCTGTTCACTCCGGAAGGTGATCGGCACGGACACCGTGTCTCCCAAGCGGGTGATGGCAACCACCACGAGCGGCGCGCTTGTGCCGGCACGAAGTTCGCCGCCGCCTTCGACCGAGAGCGCCACCTCCGACGGAGGAAGCTCCGAGACTGTCACCGTGGCCGTGGCCATTGGCGCGTCGCCCACGTGGACCATGACCCGCACGGTGCCAGGCCGCTCAGCCCGGACCACGCCCGCCGAGTCCACCGTCACGATGTCCGGATCGAGCGAAAACCACCGGATCGGTCCCCGCACCGGCCGGCCGAGGGAATCGGTGGCTTCAACCCGGAGATGGTGGGTGGCGCCGACGGCGAGCCGAATCGCGTCGGGGCGTATGACGACATGCGGCGCGCCGGCCTGGCCCTGCAACGCGCCGAGCAGGATGGTTCCAGTGAGAAGTAACATATGGCAGTCTCCGGCAGGGGAGGACGGATCCGCGCGTCAGCGGGGCTGGTCGGGTTGCGTCAGCTCGAGGTCGAAACAGGTTTCGGCGGTCCGCAGCAACTCGGCGGCGGTTCGGACGCCGCGAAGTATGCACGGGGCTCGACCCGGCTGGACAAAATAGTACACCGCCTGAGCGGAATCGGGTGCGATCGTATTGACGACGGTTCCCGAGTCGCGCGCGAGTCGGAGCTCGGGCGCGTACCATTCGTAGAGCGCGACGCCTCCGCTTGCCAACTCGCTTCTCACCTCATCGAGATGCGCCTGGAAGTCATGCAGCAGTTGCCCCGATCGCTCGTCAGTTTCGACTCGATGCTGCGACACCGGCGGAAAGGCTGCCACGAGGATCGGACCACCCACGGTCACCTTGCCGGCGTCCCGGGCGGATTGGCCGCAGCCGCCAACCGCACAGGCAAGCAGCAACGCCGCCAGGCGCCCACGAAACAGCACGATCACATTAGACATTCACGTACTTCCGCATTGCGAGCGACACCTTCTCCAAGACTTGCTCGGTGGTGACTCGCTTCATCCCATCGCGGTACACAGGCGAGATGGGGTAATCCTCGCCGGGATACATGGCGTAGCCGTCGACGACCAGATCGTCCCACATCCGGTACGGGCCCGAGCGCTTCGGGTTGGTATAGCCGAACAGGCTCACCGCCGGCGTGCCGAGCGCGCGCCCGATGTGGAGCGGCCCAGTGTCGGGCGCGATGAGGAGCGCACTTCCCTCGATGAGCCAGGTGAGCCGTCGGAGGTCGTCGCCCAGCATGTCGATCACGTCGGCCTTGGTGGTCGAAATGACTTGGTCGGCGATGCGGCGTTCTATTACCGAGGGTCCGCCGACGATGACGGGCCGGAGACCATGGGTGCGATCCACCTCGTCGAGCACGCGCGCATACCCGGCGGGCGTCCAGTTCTTCTCCAGCTTGCTGGTCCCGACTACCACCGCACACGCCGGACGGTCGAGCCGGCCGAAGAATCGCTGCTGTGCCGCCCGCTCCTCCTCGGTGAAGCGGATGTTCCACGTGACCGGATTGGGATCGATACCGAGAAAATACAAGAATTCGAAGTACTGGTCCTGCACGTGTTGCTGGGCGTGGGGCGGGATGCGCCGGTTGGTGAAGAGCCATTGCGCGTCGCGGGCGCGCGACCGGTCGAAGCCCAGCTTGACCCGGGCCGGTGTGAGTGCGGTGATGAGCCCCGCCTTGAAGTACACCTGGAGCCCGATGAGCAGATCGAACCGGCGCCCTCGCATCGTGCGTCTGAGCTCGCGGAAGCCGGTGAGTGCCGAAAGCCCGCGCCGCCGCCGGAACAGGATGAACTCGTCGATCGCGGGGTGACCCTTGACCAGGGAGTGGGCCACCGGTTGGACGATCCAGGTGATCCGAGAGCCGGGCCAGGCCCGCTTGAGAGCGTTCACCACCGGGAGGACGTGGACCGCGTCGCCGATGGCGCTCAGCATCACGATGCAGATCTCTCGGGGCGGCGGCCCGCTCCATCCGGGGGCGTCCCAGTCGCCCCCGCTCATACGGCTTCCTCGAACGCGGCCCTGAGTGCGGACCACTCCACTTTCGAAAGCGGGCGACCGAAGGAAGCGCCCAGCTTGCGAAGCGACCGCTCCAGCCGGTGGAGCATTGACCTGCCCGGTGCGACCCCCGGCGCCTCGGACATGGTCGCGCGGTCGAGATCGATCACGTAGGCCTTCGGCGTTTCGTCGTCCCAGCTCAACAGGAGATTCATCGCGTTCAAGTCCGGGTGCCGGAGGCCCTTCTCCCCGAGCTCGCGAGCCAGTCGTCCAGCAGCCGCGAGAGCCCGCATCCGCTGTGGACCTCGTTGACTCGCAAAGAGCGCATCGGCGAGACTGGTCGCGTCGGGAACCAACTCGGTCACCAGGTCGGCCCGGTAGAAGAGGCCGGCCGGATACCACGCTCCGGCGATCACCGCCGGGGTCGGGATCGTTCTTGCGCGGCCCTCGGCACTCGCCCGGATCTCCAATTCGGGGCGGGTAGGTCCGCCCGCCAGATACCGGTCGCCGAGGAATGAGGCCACCGCACCACCGCGATGATAATGGCGCACCGCCCAGCGGGCTCGACGGTCCGGGCCTCCGACCGGTGCTTCGACCGCGTAGACCGTACCCCGCCCCGACAGGGTCCGACGCCGGGGCTGATTGCTCGCCCACCCATACAGCGTGAGCCCCATGTCCAAGACCTGCTCTAGCCAGTCGGTTGCCGCGGCCAAGACCAGAACCTCGCCGGACTTCGATGACCGACGCACATACCCGGGAGGCGTCACTGGCCGGGCGCCGGCGCCGGCCGGATGGGGATCACCACTCTGGTCGATTCCCATTCCAAGATCAGATGGACCTCGTCGCCAGAGGCCGGAGCGGTACGGACAGTGAACGCTTCTACATATGAGATGGAGGAGTCGCTGGGCACCTCCGCGTGACCAATCTCCCGCGATTGGACCGCGGGAGAGATGTCGTTACCCCAATGGAGAATCGAGCGGCTCAGTCTGACCTCCCATTTGTCCGGGCCCGGCACGGTGTATAGAGCATAGCGACCGCGCGGAACCCGGATGCCGGCGATCGAGAGATCGGTATCGGTGTAGAGCCGGGTCGGCTCGTTGGCGCCGGTGCGCCACAGCCGGCCGAACGGAACGAGGCCGCCAAACACCGTGCGGCCACGCGCAGCGGGGCGGCCATAGCAGACCCGCACCGTACCGGACCCAACCCCGAACGTGGTGGAGGCCAGCGGACTCGCGCGGGTGCCGTACGACGACGGGCTGGTCCAATCCCTGAGACACGGGCCCAGCGCGATCGAGACCGGCAGATACGCCACCCCGGTCACCCCGATCAACACCCCAAGAGCCAACACAACGGCCGCCGCGGTCAGCATCACCATTTTCTTCATTCTGCAATCCCCACGTGATCCCGAGCCCACGCCGCCATGGAGTCCCCTAGTTCTTCCAATACGTCTTCGTCTTGCCGGCCCGACCGTTTGAGCACATGAAACGAATGGTCGGCGCCCTCGACGACGTGCAGAGTGGCCCGCTCGCCAAGCGACCGGGTTAGCGGTTCGAGCAGTGTCAGGTCGGCCACGGTGTCGCGAGTGCCCTGCAGAAAGAGCATGGGCACCGGCACTGCGGCCAAGTGCGCTCCCCGTTCAGCCGAGGGCTGCTTGCCTGCCGCGTGGAGCGGGAATCCGAGGAACGCGAGCCCCACGACACGGTCGATCGGCGCCTCCGCCATGGCCAGTGACGTCATCCGCCCGCCCATCGACTTTCCTCCCGCGATGACCGGAAGGCCGGGAACGATGCGCGCCGCTTCGCGGGCCGCCGCTCGAACCGTGGTGAGTAACGTCGGCCGCGCATCGGGGCGCCGCCCCCCGCGTTCCATATAGGGAAACTGATACCGGAAGGTCGCGACGCCTCTTCGGACGAGCACCTCGGTCATCGCCGCCATGAACCGGTGCCGCATGCCGGCTCCCGCGCCGTGCCCGAACAGGTACAACCAGCGCGCCCCGTCCGGCCGGACCACGAGGCCGGAGACCTCCGCGCCGTCCGCGTCAAACCGGATCTCTTGCGGCTCGAGCCCCATGGTCATTGCGAATGCTATTTCTTCCGCCGGGCCCGAGCGGCGCGGGCCACGGCGACCGCCTTTCTGACCCAGCCGTCGAGGGCCTCAGCGTCTTCCAGCACATCCGGCGGAACCTCGTAGTACTGCATGACGGCGCCGTCATACCCGGATGGCCTGAACGGCCCCATCCCAGCAGCCTCGAAATCCTGCCGGTTGGAATCGTCCACTTTGAAGTAGAGCCGGTTGTTGTCCATCACGGCGAAGAAGAGCCCGCCGGCGTAGACCCCGACGCCGCCGAACATCCGGCGCGCGCTGACCGGCGTGACCCGCCCGAGCTGATCCAGGGCAAACTCGCGGAAGGCATCGCTCACGCTCATGTCTCGAGGTCCTCGATGTCGGCCAGGTCAACGGGGCGCCGGAGGCGGCGCTTGTATGCCAGCAGCCGCTCCCGTGTCATGACCGGAACCCGGAGGCCGAATATTTCCTTCAGCTCACCCGCTCCCAGGTCCACCGGCTCTCGGACCCACTGCCCGGCCGCCCCATTGCGGATGCGGACGTCCTCGGCGGCTCCCAACTCGATGGATTGGCCGGCGTATTCGAGCTTCATGAAGGTGATGTCCCAGTAGCCGCTGACCGCTCGCTCGGGCCCGGCGGTGACGAATTCCGATGCCGCTCGGGCGATCTGGAGCAATCGTTCGCCGGGTACGTAGAAATCGATATCGGCGAGCTCGCGGCTGGCGCCATACGCGCGAGCCGCGAGTCCGCCGACGAGCAGGAAGGGAATGGCCAGCTCTTCCAGCAGTCCCACGATCCAGCGGAAGGCCCGTTCGGGGTTCCGCCCGTCTGTCACGATGGTCGTGGGGCTCGAGGGGCGGGCGCTAGGCCATGCCCGACATGTCCCCCTGAAGCAGACGGTGCCAGGACCATTCCGGGCCCTTCCGGCCGCCCTTGGGCGTGATCTTGAGTCCGGCGGGGGAGATCTGGACGGTGTACAGCTGGTCGCCGATGGCGATTTCACGCTTGATAACCTTGTCGAGTTTGGTCGTCATGGAACCCTTCCCGTTCTGAGTGCGTTGAATCCTGCTCCTGCCAAGGCGGCCGGATGATGCTGGGGGGAAGCTAGAGAAATGGGGCCCCCGACACCAGACCCCTCCCGGATGCGGCCTCCGGGGCGGGTTCGCAGTCCCGGCCCTGCAAGTCCTTTCACTCGGCTCGGAAATACCGCCCTGGTGCTACGTCCGCTCGTCGAGCACCGGCAAATAGGCGCCCCAGGGACCTACCTCGAGGGCGTATTGCCTGGCCAGGACCCGCGCGATCTGCCGGATATGGCTCTGGTCGTGCACCACCCAGGTGGCCAAGAGCTGCCCCAAGGTGACCGGTCCGAGCGCTGGGTGGCGGCCTGGTAACGCGAGCTGGGCCCGGTCGAGGTTCCAAGCCTCGACCGTCCGCACGTTGTCCCGTCTGAGCGCGCCAAACTCCTCGAGCAGGGCCCTGATCGGCCGGTTGGGCCAGTCGAACTGCGCCAGCCGGTCGAACGGCTCGAACGTGGGCGGATCCCCGGCCGGTCTCGAGAGGATGAGCCGGGCGCGCGGCACCCAATCGGTCCGCTCGCCGTGGATCAGATGCCCGACGATGGTGTACGTGCTCCAGGAGTCGCCGCCCTCGGTGGCGTGAAGCCAGTCCGCAGGCAAGCCCGCGACCAGCGCATCGAGCACCGATGGGGTCTGGCCCAGCAGGCGGAGGGCTTCCTGGAGCCGAAACTCCATGACCGAGCTCAGCCGCTTCGGGGCGGGACCGAGCACCTGGCCAGGCCGTGCTTTTCGAGGTAGCGCTGGTGGTATTCCTCGGCCCGGTAAAAAGTCGTGGCCGGAGTGATTTCGGTGACAATGGGCCGGGAGAACCGCCCGCTCTCTGCCACGGCCCGTTTGGAACGCGCGGCTAGCTCGGCCTGCTCGGGCGTGTGATAGAAGATGGCCGAGCGATACTGCGACCCAACGTCGGGCCCCTGGCGATTGAGGGTGGTTGGGTCGTGGCTCTGCCAGAACACGTCGAGCAGCTCGGGGTAGGACACAACGGCTGGATCGAATTCGACCTGTACCACTTCGGCATGACCGGTCTTACCGCTGCACACATCTTCATAGGTCGGGTTCTCGAGATGGCCGCCCAGGTAGCCCGCGGCAGCATCGGTGACGCCATTCACCTGCCTGAACGCCACCTCGACCCCCCAGAAGCATCCCGCGCCAAAGGTTGCCAGTGCCATCGCTGTCGCTCCTGTCTCGTGTGCCGCCGCCCGGCGGACGACCGTGGTTGAATGGATTATCCCTCGCTCTGCCCGCTCGACGCAATGTCATCCGCACGACCGGGTGATGGATCGTCCGGTTTGGGCGGAGCCCGGTTTGCCATACGCTCAAACCAATTATCCCGATAGAAGTTCCCGCGGCGGACCACGGCCAGCAGGCTCGCCGCCAGGTAGGCTGGCAGGAAGAGCGGCCCCCATTGCTCGCACTGCCGGACGTGGGCCCGCTCGTGGGCCCGGGTCCGCTCCGCGCACTGATCGTCCCGGGCCAGCACCACATGGCCAAGGGCCAGGGCCGAGACCCCGCCTCGCAGAATGGTGACTCGGCGGAGGAGCGCACCGAGTAGTCCGCCGCTGGCCTCGACGACGCCGTCGACCACTGTCACCCGTCCCGCTCCAACCCAAGCGAGAGGCACGAGCATGAGCCCGAGACAAGTAACCGGCCCGGCCCAGAGATAGCGAAACAGTTTCATGAAGCGTCCTCAGGACTCGCTTAACACTTCTTCGCCATTAGTTTACATGGATCGCGTTCGGGCGTGGTCGATGCCTTGTGCACTCTCCCCGAGCGCTTTTGCGCCGAAACAATACCGAAACTAGGCCGAACATGAACCGAATACGGGTCGCATCGCTTCAGTACTTCATCCGCCCGGTCCTCACGTTCGAGGACTTCCAGGCCCAAGTAGAGGCCCTGATCGAGACGGCGGCCGACTACAAGTGCGACCTGCTGGTATTCCCCGAGTACTTCACGGTCCAGCTGCTGACACTCGGCAACATCAAGCGCCCCATCATGGAACAGATCCGGGACCTGGCCCGGCAGGTGCCGCGTTACCTCGAGCTGTTCACCCAGCTATCGCGGCAGCACGGGATCCATGTGGTGGGCGGCACCATCCCGGTCATGGACGATGGCGACGACCGGGTGTTCAACCAATGCTACTTCTTCTCCCCCAATGGGGCTGTGGGCATCCAGGGCAAGCTCCACATGACCCGGTTCGAGGTGGAGGACTGGAAGATCTCGCAGCGGAACAAGCTCAGGGTGTTCGAGACACCCTTCGGACGCGTGGCGATCACGATCTGTTATGACGTCGAGTTCCCCGAGATCGCCCGCACCGCGGCCCGGCTCGGCGCCCACATCCTGGTCGTCCCGAGCTGCACCGACGACCGGCAGGGCTACCTCAGGGTCAAGTACTGCGCCCATGCCCGGAGCATCGAGAACCAGATGTACGTGATCACGTCCCACACCGTCGGATCACTGCCGATGGTTCCGGCGGTGCACTTGAACTACGGCCAGGCGGCGATTCTCACGCCCAGCGATTTCCAGTTTTCCCGCGACGGTATTCTCGCCGAGGGGAACCCGAACCAGGAGATGATGATCATCGGCGAGCTCAATCTGGAGACCATCGAGACCACGCGGACCACGGGCACCGTGCTGCCGCTCGAGGACTCCAAGCGAACGGCGGAGCTCATCGCCTCACCGGAAATCGTGACCCTATGACGCAGCGACCGGCCGTTCGGGTTCGGCCCACCAGGCACGAGGACTTCCCGGGGATCATCGCGCTCTGCCGGGCGACCTATCCGGAGAGCCCGCCGTGGGGGGAGGAGCAACTCGCCTCGCACCTCGAGGTGTTCCCTGAGGGCCAACTGGTGGCATTGGACCAACGGAGCGGCGAAATAGTCGGGACGGCGGCCAGTCTCATCGTGCTCTGGGATGACTACGATATCGACATGAATTGGCGGGACATGACCGACCACGGCATGTTCACCAACCACGACCCGGAGGGCCATACCCTCTACGGCGCCGAGATCATGGTGCATCCCGACCGGCGGCGCATGGGTATTGGCCGCGCGTTGTATGCGGCACGCCGCGACCTGGCCCGGCGCCTCCGGCTGCTCAGGATCCGGGCCGGCGCCCGGCTCCGCGGCTACGGGAAGTACGCGGCACGGATGAGCGCCGAGGAGTACGTGCTCCAAGTCATCGAGCGGCGCCTCACCGATCCGACCCTGACCTTCCAGCTCCGGGAGCGGTTCCGGGTGCTCGCGGTCGTGTCCGGCTACCTGCAGCACGACCCGGAGAGCCTGGGCCATGCGGCGGTGATCGAGTGGCTCAACCACGACGTGGCAAGACCGAAGCACTACGCGCGGCGTAATCGGATGTTCCTGCGCCGGCGGGCGGTGCACTAGCGGCGGCCCGACACACCTCATCCGAGCGGCTACAGCATCGGGGTGACGACTCCCGTCACCACCAGCACGACCCCCCACACCAGATCCAGATTGAGCCAGACCTTCCGCAGCACGCGCACACCCACCCACCGGTATACGATCAACGCCATCAGGCATGCCACCAGCAAGTACCCGCCGGTGTGAAGCAGCGTGGCGAGAATCGCGTCGTGCGCGCCTAACATCATCGACATCCCCGCATGGCTCACCTGATTTATCTGGGCCATCGACGCGTCCGGCCGGTGACGCACCACGAACGGAATCACCATGAGACCGGCACCGTGCGCGCTTGCCATCAGTGCCGACCATACGACCAGCTCGCCGTTCTGCATGCGCATTCCGCCGTAGCGCGGATGCCTGCTGCGCCTCAGCCGGTCGAGCCCGAACACCACCAACACCGCGGCGACACCCCACTGGAGCGCGTCCACGGAAACGATCGAGCCCAGAGCCAACGCCACTCCCACGGCGCCGGCAATTGCCAGCGCATGACCGAGGGCGAGCGGCGGGAGCGCGCGCCAGACTGCGCGCCCGCTCCCTTCCTGCATTCCCAGCGCGACCGCGAACAGCCAGCCCATGCCGGGGTTGATTCCGTGCCAGACGCCCAGCGCGATGATCACGGCCCAGGAAATACTCTCGGTTGCCATGTTATGCGTAGCAGAACGAGTCGGAGCTGGCGTCGCCACCTTCCAGTCGCAGCTGGTGAGCGCGGTACCCGTCCTCGAACTCGCAGATGAATCCCGGCTCGAACGACAGGCTACCGTCCCCGCCCGCGTCGAGCTGCACCATCCACCCACGGATGCCGTCCGGATAGAACTGGGCATCCCAGGGAGAGTACAGCGCGTTGGTGATGTACGCCCGGCGTCCGTCCCGGCTGACTTCGACCATTTGCGGACCGCCGTTCAGCGCCTTATCCGGATT
>DATHRW010000301.1:0-12638 GCA_035464955.1 Gemmatimonadales bacterium | reverse complement strand
CGGGGGTGGACCAGGAGTAGCGCCGGTTTCTCCCACCCGCGCAGCGATTCCTCGGCCATGGTCTGCATGACGATCTCGAGGCCCCGGGCGTACGTTGCGGCGAAACCGCTGTTCTCCACGTCCGCCCTGAGGACACTCGAGGACCCGACGTCCACGGCGATGACCGGCGTATGGCCGGCCCCTGCCGCTGCGCGGACCGGTAGGTTCCGGATGACCGCCCCGTCGCAGTAGAACCGGCCGCGAAGCTGCCGCGGCGGAAAGAGGCCCGGGAGCGCACAGGAAGCGAATACGGCGTCGGCCACCCGGACGTCTCGTAGCCCGGGCTGCCCCCAGAGCACCTGCATGCCCGAGTTGATCTCAACGGTGTTGACGATGAGTTGGTGCTCGAGATCGTCGAATGTCTTGCTCCCGACCAGGTCTTCAATCAACTGCTGCAGAGGTTCGGGTCGGTAAATGGCGGGCGCTCGCATCCGGCGGAACGCCATGTCGCTGTGGGCGACTTGGAACACATGCTTGCGTTTGACAGCCAGACCCCGCCGCCGCATGGTTTCGATGTCGTGTCCGGCGGCCCAGGCCGCGGCCACGAGCGAGCCCATGCTGGTACCGATCACGGCGTCGGGGGTGAGGCCAAACTCAGCCAGGGCTTGGAACACCCCGATATGAGCCAGCCCCTTGAGGCCGCCGCCGCTCAATACCAACGTGAAAGATCGAGGATTGCTCACGGTTTGTCGGGGAAACAGATCGAGGAGTAACGTACTCTCGACCAGTCCGAGAACAAAGCGTCCATTCGCGCCGAGCCAACCCATGTCGCTGCCGGATTCTGCTGCTTCCACCCCTCGCTACGACGTTGCGGAACTGCGTGCCCAGGAGTTTCCGTGGACATCGGGAACGACCTACCTGAACAACGCGAGCACGGGACCGCTGCCGGCGGGCACCGTCTGCGCGCTGCACGAGTTCCTTCGGCGCCGTACCAATCCCTCGCTCTTGCCTGATCCCGACCTCCAAGCCGTCCTCGCCGAATCGCGGCGACTACTCGCTCAGTTGATTAATGCCTCGGTGGCAGAGATCGCGCTCGCGCCAAACACGACCTACGGGCTGAATTTGGCCGCCACCGGTTTGCCGCTCCAGGCCGGTGACGTTGTCCTGGTGAGCGATAAGGAATTTCCGGCCAACGTCTATCCGTGGCTCCGCCTCGAGGAACGGGGGATCGGGTGCGAACTGGTCCCGACGACACCGGAGGGCTGGCCCGACGCCGCGCGCATCAGGGAGCGCCTGGCCGACCCGAGGGTACGGGTACTCGCGCTGTCCCTGGTGCAGTTCGGGACGGGATACCTGGCGGACCTGGCCTACTGGTCCGCCGCGACCCGTGAGACCGACACTTACTTGGTCGTCGATGCGATCCAGGGGCTCGGGTACATCCCGGTCGACCTGGCCCTGACGGAGGTGGATATTCTGAGCGCGGGAGGGCAGAAGTGGTTGCTTTCGCCGTGGGGATCGGGGTTCGTCTACGTGCGGAAGGGTCTCCGGGACGTCGTGCAGCCGTCGGCCACCGGCTGGATGGCATACGAAGGGAGCCAGGACTTTACCCGTCTCACGTCATACGACGACCGTCTCTTGCCTGACGCCCGCCGCTTTGAGCTGGTCACGCTGCCGTTCCAGGACTTTGCCGGACTGAATGCCTCGGTGTCACTGCTTCTTTCGTTGGGAATCGAAGCCATCCAGCGGCACATCGACGGTGTGCTGGAGCCCATCAGGCATTGGTGTGGAAGGCAGGGCGTTCCGCTCCGATCGCCACTCGGAGCGCACGGCTCGGCCATTGTGTGTGTGGCGCCATCCGATCCGGTCGAAGCGCATCGGCTCCTCCGGGCAGAGGGCGTGGTATCGAGTCTCCGGGAAGGAAGCATTCGCCTGAGCCCGCACTGCTATAACACGGTGGACGAGATGGAGCGGGTTGTTGCCGTGCTGGAGCGGGTGGGAACGAAGGCGACCGCGGGCTAGCCTTCGATGATTAGGAGGGCGTGGGTCTTCCGGCCTTTCTGGAGCAGGATGTAGCGGTCGGCCAGGACGCTGGTCTGGCTGAGCACGTCGTCCTCCTTCGCGATCTTGTCGCCATTCACCGAAAAGCCACCGCCCCGAATGCCGCGGCGGGCATCGGCCTTGGAGCTTGCCAGTCCGACGGTGGTGAGGGCCTCGACCACGCTCAATCCCTGCTGCACGGTACTGACCGGCACCCGCGCGACCGCAAGCTCACCGGCAAGCACTTCGAAGGCTGCCGGACTGGTCTCGCGGATCTCGGAGTCTCCAAACAGGATGCGACTGGCTTGAACCACTGCCGCCGTGGTTTCCGGGCCGTGAATGCGGGAGGTGACATCCTCGGCCAGTGCGCGCTGGGCGATTCGCGCGGCGGGACGCTCGTGGTGGCTCGCGGCCAGGGCGTCGATCTTTTCGAGCGGCATGAAGGTGAACAATTTGAGGAGACGTTCGACGTCTTGGTCGTCGGTGTTGAGCCAGAACTGGTAGAAGCGGTACGGGCTGGTGCGCTCGGCGTCGAGCCAAATGTTGCCCGCTTCGGACTTACCGAACTTGGTCCCGCTCGCCGTGGTGAGAAGGGGGAACACCAAGCCGTGTACCTTGGCTTGTTCCTTCCGGGCCACGAGCTCGATTCCCGCCGTGATGTTTCCCCACTGATCGCTACCGCCCATTTGAAGCTCGCACCCTCTGGTGCGATGGAGGTGCCAGTAATCGTATGCCTGCACCAGCATGTAGGCGAACTCGGTGAACGAAAGGCCGAGTTCCATCCGGCCTTTGACCGATTCCTTTTGCAGCATATAGCTGAGGGTGAAGTGCTTGCCCGTATCTCGCAAGAAGTCGAGCAGTCGGATGTCTTCGAGCCACTCGGAGTTGTCGCAGACCTCGATCTGCGCCTCCGATCGGCTCATGAACCGGGCGAGTTGGTCGCGCATGCGGGCGCAGTTCTCGGCGATCGCCTCGGGCGGGAGCAAGGGTCGCTCCGCTCGCTTGCCCGAGGGATCGCCCACCATGCCGGTGCCGCCGCCCAGCACGGCCATCGCTGTGCCGCCGGCCCGATCGAGCCATGCCAGGCCCATCATGGGAATCAGGTTCCCGACGTGGAGGGACTCAGCCGTGGGGTCGAATCCCACGTAGCCGGTGATGGGACCGGTCTGCAGACGTTCCTCGAGGCCGGGCGTGGCATCGTGCAACAATCCGCGGCGAGCGAGTTCTGTCGCGAGGTCAGCCATGAGGGCCAATCGTAGTCCGACGGCGTGAGCCGAGCAAGCCGAGGGGCAGGCCGGTGCCCGGTGGTCCCGGGGGGCGTGGCCCTGTTGGCTGGTGCCTTTCCCATGGCTAGGTTTGTCTCTTATGCCCCCGCAATTCCCCGCAGCGGTGCGACGCTGGCTTCCCCGTGGCCTGTTCGCCAGAGTCGTCCTGATCACGGCATTTGCCTTGGTTGCTTTCGGCGCGGCTTTCGCATTCGGTGCGTGGAGCCGGGCCTGCGCCGGGAGCCGCTGCCCGTCGATCGAAGGACTCGGGGAATACGACCCCGATCAGGCGTCGAAGGTATATGCCGCCGATGGCCGGTTGATCACGGATTTCGGCCTGGAACGGCGAACGGTCCTTCCCCTGCGGGAGATATCCCCTGCCGTTGTCGCCGCCTTTCTGGCCATCGAGGATCGGCGTTTTTACCGTCACCACGGCATCGACTGGATCCGGTTCTTCGGTGCGGTCAAGAGCAACATCCTAGCGATGGAGGTGACCTCGGGGTTTTCGACCATCACCATGCAGCTGGCGCGCAACCTGTTTCCCGAAGACATCAGCGGTCGGGACCGGACGATTGCGCGCAAGATTCGGGAGGCGCGGGTCGCGCGCCAGATCGAAAAGCAGTACTCGAAGGACAAGATTCTCGAGCTCTACCTCAACCAGATCGATCTCGGCAACCGGGCGTTTGGTGTTGAGGCGGCGGCCCAGCGGTACTTCGGCAAATCGGCCCGTAACGTCAACGTGGCGGAGGCCGCCATCTTGGCGGCGATTCCGAAGGCGCCATCGACCTACAATCCGCGGCGCAACCCGCGCCGCGCGATCCAGCGGCGCAACCTGGTGATCAACTCGATTCGCCAGGAAGGTTTGCTCACGGCGGAACAGGCTGAACGGTGGAAGTCGTTCCCGCTCCAGCTGTCAACGCGCTCTGACTTCAGCGGGGTAGCGGAGTATTTCGTGGAGTACATCCGGCAGCAACTCGATGCCCGGTTCGGGCACGATCTCTATCGCGAAGGGCTCCGTATCTATACCACGCTCGATCTCGATTTTCAGGAAACGGCCGAGCGGGCGTTGGAGAATCAACTCAGCGAGATCGAGGACGGAGAATACGGCCAATTCCCACATACGACCTACGCCGACTATCTGGAATCGAAGGCCGACGGGGGCGGGGCCGCCACCGAGCCGTCGCCCTACCTGCAGGGACTGGTGCTGACGCTCGATGCCAAGACCGGATATATCCGCGCGATGGTTGGCGGCCGTGATTTCGAGGACAGCAAGTTCAATCGGGTCACGCAAGCGATGCGGCAGCCCGGGTCGACATTCAAGCCGTTCGTCTACTCGGCGGCCCTCCGGGCCGGCATTCCGCTCTCCTTCATTCTGGTCGATGAGCCGATCAGCGTGCCGATGCGGCAGGGCGAGCCCGACTGGGAACCGCAGAACTTCAACCTCCGGTTCGACGGCCCGATGACGCTCCGGGAAGGACTGTACCGGTCGGTCAACATCATCGCGATTCGGCTGGGGATGGAGGAAGTGGGAGAACAGGCCGTGGTGAGCGAGGCGGTTCGCTACGGCATCACCACCCGAATCCCCGCGTATCCCTCGATCTTCATCGGGTCGGCCGAAGTCCTGCCAATCCAGATGATCTCGGCGTACACGTCGTTTGCCAACCTCGGGGTCCGGACCACCCCGATCGGCATCCTCCGGGTGGAAGATCGTGACGGGAAGATCCTCTGGGAGCCCGCGATTCATCGTGAACGTGTTGCCGACCCCACGCTGGCCTGGCTCATGACCGACGTGTTGCGGGATGTGGTTCGGCGTGGGACGGCCTTCAACGCGGTCACCGCCCAGGGATTCACCATCCCGACCGGCGGCAAGACCGGCACGACCAACGAATACAATGACGTCTGGTTCATCGGTTTCACTCCCGACCTGGTGACCGGGGTGTGGATGGGGTTCGATCAACCCCAACGGATCATGAACAACGCCCAGGGTGGCCGTCTCGCCGCGCCGGCCTGGACCGCCATGATGAAGGAGATCTATGAGCGCCGGGCCGCCCCACAGGCGTGGAGCCGTCCGGCTGGAGTCACCTTCCAAGAGATCGACCGGACCACCGGTTACCTCGCCACACCGTTCTGCCCGACCGACAGCCGGGTCATCGAGTCCTTCCTGCCGGGCACCGAGCCGACCGAACCCTGTCCGGTCCACCTGCCATTCCGCATTACGGGGGCAGGCTCGCAGCCGCAAGCGCCAACCAGTCCCTGACATGGTCCCCCCGCTCCGGCTGAGCGCACCGTGGCTCTATCCGGCCGGGGGCAGTGAAGTATCGGCCATCGAAGACGGCGCCTTGCTAATCGACGAGGCCGGGCGACTCGCTGCCATGGGGCCGGATGCCACGGTTCCCGCGCCTGCCGGGTGCAGGCGGGAGCACTACGCTCAGACCGTCATCATGCCCGGCCTGGTAAACACCCATACTCATCTCGAGCTCACCGGGTTCGAGGACCGTGTCCTCGACGAGGATTTCGCATCGTGGATCCGACACCTCCGGGCACTCAAGGAACAACGCATGCCCGAGGAGTTCCTGGCTGCCGCGCGGCGTGGACTTGCCGACTGCTTTGCGGCCGGTGTGACCACGGTGGCCGACACCGGCGATTCGGGAGCCGTGATCCGTGCCCTGGCGGAAGCCGGTGGCAGCGGCATCGCGTACCAGGAAGTGTTTGGCCCCCACCCGGACCAATGCGAATCGAGCCTGATCGGCCTCCAAGCGCGTGTTGCCGAGCTACGCCGGTTCGCGTCGCCGCGGATTCGCCTTGGCGTGTCGCCGCACGCGCCGTACACGGTAAGCGAGCCCCTCGCGACCGCGGTCATGAACTGGGCCCGGGCGGAAGGCCTTCCGGTGGCGGTTCACATCGCCGAGTCGCCGGCCGAACGGGAGTTTCTGCTGCAGGCAACGGGTCCGTTCGCGGCGGCATGGAAGACGCGGCAAATTCCGCTGCCCCCACGCCCCGGCAGCTCGCCGATCGCCTGGCTGGAGTCCTCCGGCGGCTTGACGCCCGACACGCTCTGCATTCACGCCGTCCAGGTCGATGCGGAAGACATCGCGGAACTCGCACGTGCCGATTGCGCCATTGCGCACTGCCCCGGCTCGAACCTCCGGCACCGGCATGGCGACGCGCCACTCGCGGCGTTTCTCGAGGCCGGCCTCCGGGTGGGTGTCGGAACCGACTCGGTGGCAAGTGTCGGCCGGCTCGACCTCCTGGCCGAAGCCAGGCGGGCGCGGACGCTCGCTGGCCTCAGCGCCGCCGCGGCTCTCGATTTGTGCACGGCGGCCGCGGCTCGTGCGCTGGGCCTGGATGGCGCAGTCGGACGTCTGGCTCCGGGCCTGTGGGGAGACGTGACGCTCGTCAGGGTCGGTGCGGTGACGGACCCCTCCGACATTCCCGAGGCATTGCTCGAATCCTCACCTGGGCAGGTCGTGGCGACTTACGTCGGGGGGCGGAAGGTCCATTCATTGGCAACCTGATTTCGCAGCGGCATGCCGGCGTTCGCTCTCTTGCCCTCAAATCGAGCCAGCGTTACGATTTAGCTGAGTGTGTGGTGGGTGGGAGTTCCTTCCAACTCCTGGCTTTTGCCGACTCAATCGAGTGAGCGGCACCCAGTGACCTCCCTCCGAAGCGTTGGAGATGAATAGGTGCGCTGCCTAGCCTTGAATGCCTCGTTTGAACCGCTCACAATGGTTCCCGTGCGACGGGCGCTCAGACTCGTCATCGACGGCAAAGCCGAGATTGTCGAGCCGGAGGGAGTCGACGTATTCCGCAGCGAGCGGATCACGCTGCCGCGTCCGGCCATCATTCGGCTCGTCAAGTTCATCCACGTGCCCCGCCGGTTTCGTCGGCAGGTCACCAACACCTTCCTGTTTGCACGCGATGGCTATCGCTGTCAGTACTGTCATCGGGCGCCCTCGGAGCTCCGGGCGCGCGAGTGTCTCACTCGCGATCACCTTGTGCCGATGTCTCGTGGCGGTGACAATGAGTGGACCAACGTGGTCACCGCCTGCAGCTCCTGCAACACCCGCAAGGGCAACCGGCTTCCGGAAGAGTGCGGCATGAGCCCGTTGGTCCCACCCACCGAGCCCCATTTCGTGCACCTCTCCTGGGCTGTGCGGCGGCTCACCGTCACCCAGTCTAAGTACATCAAAATGTTTTACGGTGAGGAAGCGCTCCGGGCCATTGCGGGGTAGGGACGGCCTCCAGACCCATTCCCTTCGTTGCCTTACCCGGGTCCTGCGAGCTCCGGTGACCTCGCCTCCAGTCGGAGGCGAGGCAGGCCGGCGATGCGAAGCAGCAGACGCGTTACCCGGCGCCCGAGCACGCCACCGGCGCCACCCGTCTGGTCCTCGTCGCGTTCCCCCTGAAGAAACCGCTCGAGTTCTTCGATATCCGAGTCCGACAGCGTGGAGATTGCGAGGCTGCCGACGTAGTAGTGGGTACCCGCTGTCGTCGGACGCAGCGCGATTCGATACCTGGCACCGAGTGCCGTGGCCAAAGCTTCCCTGGTGGCGTAGCGCCGCTCCCGCATGCCGGACCTGGTGAGCGTTCTCACCGAGAATTCAAACAGCACCGGCTCCCAGCGCACCACCACGTCCCACTCCACGAGCTGCAGGAGTTCGTCGAACCACACGCTCTTTGATTTCCACAGCTCGAGCCGGTAGCTGAGTCGGACGGGGAGTCCTTCTTGCAACGTGGCGATCCATCGGTCGTCGGCGAGGAGATCGACGGCGCGCACCATCGGGTCGCCGGGCCGGCCTTGGGCGACGTCGCCGGTCAGTGAGATCTCGAGCCGCGGTTCCGGTGGCGAGCCGCCCTGGGCGCTCGCAACGCCGACCGGGGCGAGCAGGGCGGCGACGAGGGCAAGTCCCCGCTCCCGCCCCCGTCCCCGTCGCGGCCTCGTCGCCGCTCGTCTCACCGGTCGCTCCACACCTCGTGGCCTGACGACTTAGAACCGATGCTCGAGCCGGGCGGTCAGGCGAACGGGCTCGCCATCAGTGAGGGCCTTGGCCAGGTACACGCCCAGCCCGCCGAGATCCAGTCCAACGCCCACGTCGGCCTTCCACAGATCCAGGGACGGCAGCCGGTCGTTCGGGACGCGCCCAGGTCCGTCGCCCGAGAGCCATGCCATCCCCATGTCGGTGAAGAACACCAGGTCCGCTTCATCGAGGCCAATCATTCCCTGTACCCCGAGATGGGCCCGCTCCAGGATTCGGCTCGCGGCTCCGAGCCGGAGCCGGGTCCGAAACTCCCCTTGCACCACCGCCATGCGGTCGCAGAAGGCTGTGCGGCCCGGATTCGGCACCCCTGATGGTGTACAGGTGAGGTGGCGGAATTCGTATCCGGGAAGAAGCCCGGGGCCGCCGAGCGAGTGGCGTCGTTGGATCGGGAGCGGGTCGCCCCCGAGCCATCCCGCTGCGAGCAGGCGAAGGCGCACGCGGCTCCCGGGGGAGAGGCGGAAGTAACGTCGCGCATCCACCTGCAGCCGACTGAAGTCATAGGATCCATCGATGGGGATGGGGGAGCGGATGGAGGTCGGCAACGTGATCGGCGCGACGTCCTCGCTCTCGCCGTACTGGTAGACAGCCTGCACCCACCAGCCGGACGCGCCCGAGTCGCGACTGTGGCGCTTGTCCAGGCTCATCGTTACGTCGGCGGTCAGGAAGTGACCATCGTCGATGAGCGGGTTGGCGCGCCAGCGGTCGCTGTTGCGGAACAGCGACCAGGGGTCGCTCTCGCGAACCGATCGCTCGTTGTCACGGCGGAGCCCAATATCGATTCGGAATCCGCGAGTAGGCTGCAGGTATCCATATCCACCGAATCCCTGGGCCTCGAACAGATCACGGTAGTCCCGTTGCAGGAGAAACGCCGACCAACCCGATTCGACCGCCGACAGCGGCTGCTCCTCGATCGCCCGCATCTCGCTTTGCGCGGCGACGCCGAGTCCGATGATGGGGAGGGCGGTCCGGCGCCACTCGAGTTGTGTCGCATAGCCGAAGTCGCGCCGCAGGTTGGATTCATCGGGTGCGGTCCGGAGGATGCCCTGCAGGTCCAGCTCCACCCTGGCCCCGGGAGACGGACGCCACTCGAACAACGGTCCAAAGTGGATCGGCAATCCCTCCACGCGGTTGTAGGTGTGACCCGTGGTGAGCCGGAGCGTGGTTCGAAGGTCGCCCGATTGGAATGATGCGGACGCCTGGGGTATCGACCGTCCGCGGGCCCGGATCGCGAGCAACCCGGACACGTCCCGCGTGACCGGAGCCGATTCGGCAAAGGCGCGCGCGGTGCCGGAGTGAACGCCGTCCGGCCGGACCAGGAGCATGCCCCCGACGATGAGCGCATCGCCATGCACGGCGCCGCCGGGCTCGACGATGAGATCGCCGTTCAGGACGGTCACGGGTCCGTCGATCGTGCCGTGGACCCGCATGGTGCCGCGGAAGAGGCCGAACCGGCCACGGAGGACCGTGCCGTGTGGTTCGACGACGTCGCCGGAAACTCGGATAGTCGCTGAGTCGTTGTAGGCCGCGACGGCCTCTTCGAGGACGGCCTGCGGTGGGCCGGACTGGCGTCCAGGCTCGCCGAACGGCACCGTCGGATCGATGACGATGACACTGTCTTGGGCGGCCAGCGCGGCCGGTGCCCAGAGGATGGCGAGCGCGAGCATCAAGGGCTTCATCCCCGACTCCCATGCAGGCTGTGGATTACGTGATGCGGGCACTGGGTGGTGCTCCGCTGGTGCTCGGGTGGTTAGGTCCCCGGCGAGATGCCGAGGCGCCTCATCCGACGATAGAGATTAGCCCGGTCCGTGTCGAGCGCGCGTGCCGCTTCGGACACGTTGCCCGAGGCGTGATCGAGGGCCGACTGGATGAGCGATCGCTCGAAGTCCGCCAGCGCGTCATGCATCGACGCGTGCGGCCTCGAGGCTGACGGGGTTGGAGGAGTTGTCCTCGTGGCGGGTTGGAGGACCCGGCGGATGTCCGGCTCGTCGATCTCCGGACCAGCCAGAATCGTGGCGCGCTCGACGACGTTGGCGAGTTCCCGGACGTTGCCGGGCCACACATAGTTGGCCAGGCGGTTGAGGGCGCCGTTGGTGAAGGTCGGCGGCGTGCGTGGGCGGATGCGCCGGGCCAAGTGAGCGACCAGCGCCGGCAGATCTTCGAGCCGCTCGCGGAGCGGGGGGATGGGGATCAGGAACACTGCCAGCCGGAAGAAGAGGTCTTCGCGGAAAGACTTCGACTCAACCGCGAGTTCCAGCCGGTGGTTGGTTGCGGCAATGATCCGGACATCGACCGGGGTGCTGGTCTCCGATCCGATGCGGTCGAGCTGACCGGTTTCCAGGGTCCGTAGCACCTTCGCTTGGGCCTCGAGACCCAGATCGCCGACCTCGTCGAGAAACAGCGTGCCCCGGTCCGCTAGCTCGAACCGCCCCAAGCGGCGATCGACCGCGCCGGTGAAGGCGCCCCGCTCGTGTCCGAACAGTTCCGACTCGATGAGATCGCGCGGGATGGCCGCGCAGTTGACGGGCACGAAGGGGTGATCCTGCCGGAGGCTCTGCCGGTGGATGGCGGCGGCGACCAGTTCCTTGCCGGTGCCGGACTCGCCGGTGATCAGCACGCGCGCCTCGGTTGGTGCCACTTGCGCGATCAGCTCCCGAACGCCGCGCATGGCGGGGCTGTCGCCCACCAGATCCGCCGCCGGGGACAACGCCCGGCGCAGGGCGCGATTCTCAACCCGGGTCCGGTGGAGCTGGAGGGCCGCGCGCAGGGTCGTCAACACGGAGTCCGGGCTGAGCGGCTTCTCCAGGAATTGAAATGCGCCGAGCTGGGTTGCCCGAACAGCGTCCTGAAGGCCCGCCTTTCCGCTCATCATGATGACCGGGACATCGCTCGCGTTGGCCTGAAGCTCGGCGAGTACCGCGAGCCCGTCGGGGCCGGGTGGTGGCATGAGGAGGTCGAGCAACACGGCATCGGGCAGGTGCTCTTGCACCGCCTGAAGTGCTGCGTGCCCGTTGGCCGCCTGATCGACCACGAAGCCCTCGGCCTTGAGCAGGGCGCCGAGCATCCGGAGGATGTTGGCCTCATCATCGACGAGTAGTACGCGTGGGGCCATGGCGACGTCTTAGGGGGTGTCTTCTGAGTCCGGTGTCGTGCCATCGACTGGCAGTGTCACGATGGCAGTGGTCCCGCCACCGTCGGACGGGCGGAGTTCGAGCGAGCCCCGATGGTGTTCGATCGTTTGTTTCGCGAGAGCGAGGCCGAGTCCCGTGCCCGAGTGTTTCCGGGTGAAGTACGGCTCGAAGACGCGGGCCTGGTCTTCGGGCCGAATGCCGGGGCCGTGGTCGCGGATTTGGACCTGCACCTGTGCCCGCCCGGCTTCAGCCAAGTGCACTTCGAGGGACCCGGCTCCGTCCATGGCTTCGGCGGCGTTGGTGATCAGGTTGCCGAATGCGCGCCGAAGCGGGTCGTACTGACCGTGGATCGTGGGCAGCGAAGGCGAAACCTGGAGCGTGTGGGTTACCCGAGGCGGCAGGGTAGTGCGGGTCAACTCGGTCAAGAGTTCGGTCAGGTCGATTTCGGCCCGGGGGCCTTGAGGCAGCCGGCCGAACTCGCTGAATTCCCGGGCCATGTGTTCCAGTCGCGCCGACTCGGTCTCGAGGATGTCGAGGATGTCGGTCGGCTCTGTGCCTCGAGTGGTACGGAGTTGGGCGACTGCCAAGCGGATCGGGGTGAGCGGGTTCTTCATTTCGTGCGCCACGCGCCGCGCGACCTCTTGAAAGGCGCGGAGCCGCTCCGCCTCGAGCTCCTTGGCGCGCCCCGCCTCGAGCCCGGCTGCCATCTCCTGGAGCCCGGCTCGGAGTGCGGCAAACTCCGGAGCCCCCTTTTCCGGCGGTCCCTCCGGGAGCGGTTCGTGACGGCGGATGCGTTCGGTCCACCCAATGAGTTCGTCGATGGGGCGGCTCAGTTGCCGGGCGAGGTGTCCCGACAGCCGCACGGACAGATAAACCAGGAGCGCTCCGGCGGAGAGGAGGACGAGCGCGAAGCCCGCGGCATAGTAGCGGCTGAATGCGGCGGCTTGCCGGGCCTGCCCCAGGGCCGCGTTCAGTTCCTCGGTGTGGGCCGCGAGCGCCTCACGGCCGGCCTGATCCAATCGCGTGGGGTCGATGGTGCCGACCAATGCGCGCCCTGAGGTGCCCAGCCGGCTGATGGTCGACTCGGCGCTGGCCACGGGGTTACTCTGGCGGACGGTCATGGCCCAACCCACGACCAGGACCGCGGTGGGCAGGGCCCCGAGGGCGATCAGGATGAGCAGGATGCGCTT
>DATHRW010000300.1:0-3412 GCA_035464955.1 Gemmatimonadales bacterium | reverse complement strand
CTGGGATGTGGCCGGCCTAGAGATCCACGGCGGGACGGACATCGTTCCGTCCTATGATCCCGCGGCCACGGATATCCAGGAGGTCCCTCTGGTCGCGGTAGCGGACGGCCGCGTCGCCCGCATTGTCGAGGGCACCACCGGCGCCGGGGTACCGTCCATCACCGTCCTGCTGGAATTGAATCCCTACTGGTTCGTGATCTACACCATCGAACCGCAGACCCCGGATTCCGCTCAGTTTGCCCTGCAGGTCAAGGCGGTCAAGGTCAAAGAGGGTAGGAAAGTCAAACGGGGCAAGAAACTGGCCGACTTGATCGTGGCCACAGTCAAGCCCGGGTCCTACCCACACCTGCATTTCGGAATCTTCTATAAGAATCCGGCGGAGTCATTGGACTACCTCCAGGAACACTTTCTTGAAATCCTTCGCAGCGACGGCACAAACCTGCCGCCGCTCTCGGGCCCGGGGTCACCCTGGGAGCCCTCGGACTTGGGGATTCCCACGACGCTCTATTGTCCCTACGTGTATTTCAATTCGGCGGCACGCTCGGTGGTCGACAGCCGACCCACCCTGGCGGCCAACGGGGACCTGTGCACGAGTGTATGTGCGTATGGTTCGACGGGCGGGGACTGCGGCAGTGCGACGGCCAGCTGATGTGAGCCTTCCGAACCGTTGAAGTGGAGGCGAGCGGGAAGTAGCCGACTCGTGCGTTTTGCCCTCGGTCGCCTGCCGTTGGCGGTCTTGCTCGCGCTCAGCGTCGAGTCCTAGGCGGGGCACTACATACATGACAAGCACTTAGGCCCACTCGAAGGTGGGCCTTTTTCGTGGATGTCGTGCGAGAGATCGTCGGGCAGGCGAAGAGCCTGCTCTTTCAGTCGGAAAGACGGACGCCTATCATTGATTAATTCAGCGAAAAGACACGGCGGAGGCCTCGCTTGAGAGCTGAGGACTTGGCGCGAGCCGAGGAGCTGTTCCATCGCCTGGCACAGCTGGATTCCGCGGCGCGCGCCACCGCGCTGGCGGAGATCTCGAGTGAAGACCCGGCGCTCGGTGCGGAGATCGAGTCGCTGCTGGCCGCCCATGATACCGACGGTGTGCTCGATCGTCTAACCGCCGAAATCGCACCCGAGCCTATCGGCCCCCACGGATCGTCTCCCCTCTCCGCCGACGTCCACTCCGGCACAACAATGGCGCAGTACGAGATCGGCGAGCCGATCGGCAGCGGCGGGATGGGCGATGTGTACCGCGCCCGGGATACGAAGCTGGGCCGCGACGTGGCGCTGAAGTTCCTCCCCGCGTGGCTGAGCCGCGATCCATCAGCCCGGGACCGGTTCCTGGTGGAGGCGCGGGTCGTGTCGTCGATCGACCACACAAACGTCTGCGCGCTCTTCGACATGGGCGAGACGACCGACGGCCAGCTCTACCTCGTTATGCCCTACTACGAGGGCGAGACCCTGAAGCGGCGTCTGACACACGGCCCAGTGCCGGTGTCCGAGGCGATCCAGATTGCGCTGCAGACGGCCCGCGGCCTGGCGGCCGCCCACGAGCGCGGGGTCATCCACCGGGACATCAAGCCGTCCAACCTGCTGCTCACCGACCGGGGGCGGGTGAAGCTCCTCGACTTCGGTGTGGCCAAGCTGGCCGATGTGAGCCTGACACAAACCGGCCAGACTCCGGGGACGATCACCTACATGTCACCGGAACAGCGTACGGGCGGCGAAGTTGATTTCCGCTCGGACCTGTGGTCGCTGGGCGCCGTGCTGCATGAGATGCTGACGGGCCGCCGGCCGGCAGACGAACCCGAAGGAGTCGCCACCGCGCTGGCGTCCGGACCGCGGGCCGTGGCGGAGATCGTGAGCAGACTGCTCGCGGCGTCGCCGGAGGAACGCTATCCCGACGCTCTCTCCGTCGCCCAGGACCTGGGGGTCTTGGCCGACGGGGGGAAAGGCCTGGACGCGCGTCCGGCGCCGTCTGTGAAGCGGTTCCTGGCGGAGCTGAAGCGCCGCAACGTGTTCCGGGTGGCCGCGGTGTATGGGGTGATGGGCTTCGCCGTGATCGAGATAGCCGGCGCCGTGTTTCCGAACATCCCGCTTCCGGCATGGACGGCCACACTCGTCGTGTGGCTGGTGCTGCTGGGCTTCCCGCTCGCCCTCGCGCTGGCCTGGACTTTCGAGACGACCCCGGGTGGCCTGCGGCGCACGCGAAACGTCCGCCCCGCGATCCTCGACGCTATCGTCGCCCAACCCGCGAGCCGGCGGTGGCCGATTGGGCTGGCGGGCGCCCTGGGCGGCGCGTTGATCGTGGCCGCGACCTGGTTCGCCCTCGGGGACCTGCTCAGCGGAACGGGGCCCGCGGGCGGAAGGCCCCGCGTGACCCCGGACGCGACTATCGATGTCGCCCCCGGTGTGGCCGTCCTGCCATTCCGGACGGTCGGAGAGGACGTCGCCGAGCTTCGCGAAGGAATGGTAGACCTGCTGTCGTTCAACTTCGACGACGTACCGGGCCTGCGGAAGATCGACCCGCAGTCGATCATGACCATTTGGAGCCGGACGGTGGGCGAAGGGCAGGAGACGGATCCGGCCACTATGGTCGCCGTGGCAGAAACGCTGGGAGCCAGCTACGCCGTGATTGGAAGTGCCGTGCAGGTCGGCAACCAGGGAATCGTCCGGCTGGGAGCCAGCGTGTACGACGTCCGGTCGGCCACCCTTCTCGGGTTCACGCAGCTGGAGGGGCGGACCGACAGTCTGACCGCGCTGATCGACCGGCTCACGATCGAGTTGCTGCGACTCGGGCTGGTCCCGACCGATGCCGGCTACCCTGTTCCGAATCTCGCGCGTGCCACCACCGCATCGCTCCCCGCGCTAAAGGCATACCTGGCGGGCGAGCGGGAGTATCGCCAGGGCCGGTGGTTCCCGGCCGCCGCCCATTTTCGCGAGGCGGTGGAGCTCGACAGCACGTTCGCCCGAGCGTTCTATCGCCTCGGATCGGCGATGCTGTCGGCTGGTGCGGGTCGCAGGTCAGCACAAGGATATCTCGATCGCGCCGCCACGCTCGCCGCAGGACTCCCCGAGCGAGATTCGTTGCTGCTGTCAGTGCAGCTGTCACCCGCAAATGTTGCCTCTGGCGCGTCGGAGTCCGCACTCCGGCGACTGACGACGAAATATCCCGACGACGCCGACGGCTGGAATGCGATGGGGGAACTCCGTTTTCACGCGGGAGCTAGGGATTTCCGGCCGCCCGCGGAATACCGAAACGCCTTCGAGCGGGCGATCGCGCTCGCTCCCCACTCTACTGAACCATACATGCACCTGCTGGACGATGCGTTCGCCCGCCGGGACTCCAGCCGCGTCCGCTCACTGCTCGATGCATCCGGTATGGACCAGTCACGGTTCTGTTTCAGGCTCGTGTACGATCTGC
>DATHRW010000299.1:0-6611 GCA_035464955.1 Gemmatimonadales bacterium | reverse complement strand
CTGCGTCGTCCGCGTCACACCAATCGAACAGCGCATCGACCAGTGAATCATTGCCCAGAACCAGGCGAAGGGCCGCGGCGTCGGCCAGGTTCAGGTCGAGCTTCGCACTCGGGTCTTCGAGTGTCGCGCGGCACCAGGTCGAACGCCCCAGGTCGATCGAATCCAGCTGCCGTATGGCCGGATCGGCGGCGAACCGCGCCTGGAGAATCTCGAGGCATGCGTCACGCGCCCACCCCGCGCGCGTCAGGGCGATACGATTGCGGGTCGCATCAGACCCCGAGCGCGCGGCCGCAAGCCCGGCGACGGCCACGGCGCCGAGTATCACCACTACCCACAGCACCGTCAGCAGCACGAAGCCGCGCCGATTCATCCGCGCCCCCGTATCAGAAGAAGAAGCGTGTCGGCCGCCTCAACGCTCTCATCCTCTTCATCCAGTTGATATGACCTGAGGCGCACCGCATAGGGCGCGCTGGCGGGCGAGATCCACTCGGTCGCCCAGGTGGCGGCGGCACCCATCTCCAGCAGGTAATCGAACTCGAGGCGAGCAATTCCCTCTTTGAGCACGAGTATGTCCGATCCTGCTCCGGTCGCGACCACACGATCCTGGTTTCGCTTGATCTCAACTTCCCGGCGCTGGAACCAACCGTCGGGCGTTTCGAGCCAGGTAGAGAACCGCACCCGGTTGCGGCGCCCTTCGAACGGCGCCGAGCCTTCCTGCCCCACATCGAGCGAAGCGAACGCGGCCTCGAGCCACCGTTCGGCGTTGATCGATCGATCGAGCGCCAGGCGATCGGTTCTTACCCGGCGGGCGGCATCGGCGGTCGCGACAAAGACTCGGTGCGCAGTGAGCAGCAGGATCCCGGTGATCGCGATGGCGGTAAGGATTTCGATGAGGGTGAAACCTCTCAGGCGGAAAGGTGGAAAGGCGGAAAGACGGGAAGACGGTTTCATCACTCGACCCTGTCCCGATCGATGTCGTTTGGTGCTGGGCGATAGAGCACGGTCACGAGCAGTTCCACTTGGGGCGCGCGGGGAGAGGCGACTGCTACTCGATAGAGTGATGGTTCCGGGCGTTGCACGTCGACCAGGAACTCCTTCACCTCTCGCTTGCCGAGTCGGATGTCCAAATCGCTTCTGGTCAGGAGGCTCATGGCGGAGAGGACGCGATCGGCTTCGGCGATCTCGTGTTCCCGTTCCCGGAGCGCCTCCTCGTTCGCAAGCGCCGCACCGAGCGACGTGATGGTCGAGATCGCGGCAGCGGACAGGATCGCGAGCGCCATGAGCGCCTCCAACAGTGCCGCACCCCGCCGATCGCTAGGGCCGCGCACGAGGTTCTCCGGTTAGCGGATCGGCTCCGTCGCCGATGGCGCGCCCGTCGGGTAGGAACCGGATGGTACTTGGCCTGCCGTCAATCGAATCCCAAACAACCTCCGCGGTCACGGGCACCCCCATTCGGAGTGCGTCGCTCCTCGTCCTGATCAACTCCGCAACGAGCGCTGTTTGTGCCGGGGGCTTGAGTGTGCCGAGGGCGAAGGCGCTGACCCCCGCGAGCACCCCCATGAGTGCCAACATCACGATCAGCTCCACCAGGGTGAATCCACGGTTGGTCATAGGCCCACCGGCCGGATGGCATACACCGCCTGCAAGAGGGCGAGCGCCACGAACGCTACCAATCCTCCGAAGCTCACCACCATGGCCGGCTCCAGCAGGGTCACCATGGTCCTCAGGTTTCGGTCTGCCTCTTGGGCCGAGAGCGTGGCGGCACGGGAGGCCATGAGGGCCAGTTGACCGCTGGCTTCGCCCACAGCGATGAGGTGCTGGGCGCCGCTGGCGAACGCCCGTTCCCGTTCCATCGTCCTGGCGAGCGGCTCGCCGGTGGCGACCCGTTCGCGCACGCGTTCGAGGCGTGCGCCAACGCCTTCGTCGCCCGCGGCGTCGCGCGCCGCGTCCAGGGCGCTCAGGAGAGGCATACCCGACCGGAGCAAGCCGCCGAGCGCGCGACAGGCACGCGCCGTTGCCAGGGAGTGTCGCACCCGACCGATCACCGGAACCGACAGGAGGAAGGCGTCCCACGTGCGCCTGCCTGCTGGTCCGCGGCGCCACTGGACCAGGGCCAGCACGCCGGCTGCGATTCCACCTACGATCCAGATGCCATAGGCCTGGAGCACGGCGGAGCACGACAACAGAACCCGCGTGGCGAGCGGCGGACGCTGGCCCAGATCGATTAGCAGGTCGGCGAACTTCGGAATGACTACGGTGCCGATCAGCAGGACAGATCCAACGCCCGCGACCAGCAGGAGAATGGGATAGGCCAGCGCCTGCCGTACCCTGGCCCTAAGATCGGCCTCTTGCTCGAGGTGGGTCGCCACCTCTTCCAGCGCCGCCGACAACTCGCTGCCTCTCTCGCCGGCGCGAAGCATCCCGACGACCACGGGCGGTATCACCCCCCGTGCCAGCTCCAGTACCTCCGCCAGGCCCCTTCCCTCTCGCAACTCTCGCCTCGCCTCGGCGAGAGCCTCCTTCAGGTTCCCACCTGCCAACGCTTCGGACGCCCCGACAGCCTGCACCAGTGGTACGCCCGCGCCGGTCAGCGAGGCGATGCTTCGGAACACCAGCGCCAAGTCGCTGGTTGAGGCCGCGTGCCGCCGTTCCTCATGACGCTCCGCTCGAGCGATTCGCACCGGATGAAGACCCCGTGCGACCAACGTTTCGATTGCGCGGGATGCGCTCGCCGCCTCCACCAGGCCCGCCACGATCCCGCCGTCCATCCGCGCGGCCCGATACCGATACGCGCTCATGGCTTCGCCGCGCTGGTCCAGGACATGATATCGAGATCCTCGCCCGTTCCACCCGGCGCGCCGTCACGCCCTAGGGACTGCAGTTCATACATGTCGTTCCGGGTCTCGTCCGGTCCGCGATAGGCGTAGGGGCGTTGCCACGGGTCGAGCGGGATGCCCTTCTTCAGGTACGGACCGCGCCAGTTGCGGGCGGGAGGGTCGCCGGCAGGCAGTGCCACCAGCGCCTCGAGCCCCTGCGACGTCGAGGGGTAGTAGTCGTTGTCCATGCGATAGGCGTCGAGCGCCAGGCCGAAGATTTCGACCTGGGCATGGGCAGCCGCAGTCTTCGCGTCGCCCACGTTGCGGAACACCATCGGGCTCACGACCGCGGCCAGGATGGCGATGACCGTGATGACCACGATGATCTCGATCAAGGTGAACCCGAACGGCGGCGCCCTACGTCCCGACGACACGGAGCACCTCCTCCACCGTGGTGATACCGGCCTGCACCTTGAGCCAGCCGTCCTGCATGAGCGTGGTCATGCCTTGTCGCTGTGCGGTGTCACGCAGGCCTCCGAGGTCGGGGCCCGCGAGCAGGGCTTGCCGCGTGTCGTCGGTCATGACCAGCAATTCGAACAGGCCGATTCTGCCGAGGAATCCGGTGCCGCGGCAGCGCTCGCAGCCGCGGCCACGCAGAAACCCGGTCTGACTTGCCCGTGCGTTTGCGTCTGTGTGCGCCAACACGGGGGCGTTCGAGACCAGGGCCAGGACGCCGGCCTCGGGCCGGTAGGGCTCGCGGCAATCCGAACAGATCCGCCGCACCAGTCGCTGCGCAAGGACTCCTTCCACCGTGGCCGCCACCATGTATGGCTCGACTTTGAGATCGATCAGGCGGGTGAGCGCGCTCACCGCGTCATTGGTATGGAGGGTCGAGAAGACTAGGTGTCCGGTCATCGCGGCCTGCACTGCGATGGCGGCCGTTTCCTCATCACGCATCTCACCGACCATGAGTACGTCGGGATCCTGCCGCAGGATACTTCGGAGCGCCGCACCGAACCGGACACCGCCCTTGGTATGCACCGGCACCTGGGTGACACCCGGGAGATGGTATTCCACCGGATCCTCGACGGTGATCACCTTCTCCCCTTCCGGGTTCCGGAGGCCCAGGGCCGCGTAGAGCGTCGTCGTCTTCCCGCTTCCGGTCGGACCGGTGGCGAGCACAATCCCGTGAGCCCGCTCACTCAGCAGTCGGAAGCGCGCCAGCGGTTCCGGAGCTAGGCCGAGCTCGTCCAACCCCACTGGGCGGCCACCCCGGTCAAGCAGTCGCAGCACCACCGACTCGCCGTAGAGCGTCGGTGCCGTGGACACCCGCAGGTCGAGTTCCCGGGTTTCGAGCCGCACCCGAATCCGGCCGTCCTGCGGTGCCCGGCGCTCGGCGATGTCCAGCTCCGCCATCAGCTTGACTCGTGAGATCACCGCCGCTTGGAGCGCTCGCGGTGGCGCCGGAAGCTCGCTCAACACCCCGTCGATCCGGAGGCGCACGCGAAGCCCCTCGCGGGTCGCCTCCAGATGGATATCGCTCGCAGTGGCGTCGAATGCCTCGCGAATGAGCAGGTTCACGAACCGCACTACCGGAGCCTGGTTCGCCAGATCACGCACGTCGGCGAGTCCCTCATCGCCGCCGTCGAATGGGGCATTCCCTTCGGCGCCGAGGTCCTTCACCAACTCCACCACCGACTCCTTGGCGGCGAAGGCGCGGCGGATACCCTCCTGCAACTCCGCTTCGGACACCGGCATCAGCGCGGCCGGGGCGCCGTAGAAGTGCTCCAGATCCTCGATTGCTTCGAGATTGGGCTCGCCCCACACAGCCACCTGCACGCCGTCATCGGAGATGCGGAGCGGCAGGAACCGGTAGTACTCCAGATACTCCTGCGCGAACGCCTGGGTGACGTCCATCTCGGGAGTGAGTGCGGTGGTGGACAGATAGACCTCGGGGTTGGATCCGTCCTCCGCCAGGGCATCAGCCATGCCCAGAAAAACAGAGTGTTCCTATCGCATTGTAGTGGCTTGACGTTGGCGAACTTGACCCGACTCGATGGCAGCCGTGCATTTGATCGGTTGCACAGCACATCTCAACCGGGTTCAGGAAGTGCTTGTCACGAGTGTAGATCGTGTTCAGCCGGCGCGCGCGCGGCTGGTGCAGTCGGTATCTGCTACCAGCCAGCGGAGATGGACCAGCTTTGGTTCAAGTTGGGTCGAAACCGCTGTGCACTGCATCGCCCTGGCCGTCTACGTTGGCGCGACGTTGGGCGCGGCGCGTGACCGTGTTGCGGTGTATGCCGAGGAGGGATGCGGCGGCGGAGCGATGGCCGCCGGTGTGTTTGAGCGCCCAGGCGACAGCGGCCTGGATGGTTGTCCGGTCGAGGGAGGTGAGCGGCTTGCGGGCACCGGTGAGCTGCTTGGGGAGATGGTGCGGGCGGACCAGGTCGTCGCAGTCCGCGCCGGCATGAGCCACCGCGCGCTCCACGACCCCGCGCAACTCTCGCACGTTCCCCGGCCACTGGTGCCCCAGGAGCGCCGCATACGACTCGGCGCAGAACCCCGTGACCCGGGTACAGGCGAAATCGGTGGCGGCAGCTTCGAGGAAATAGTGCGCGAGCCGCAGGATGTCCGCCTGGCGGTCCTTGAGCGGGGGGATCCGGATCTCGAAGAACGGCACTCGCCAGCGGAGATCCGGCAGCAGCGTGCTATCCAGCACCATCGCATCCAATGAACGAGTGGATGCGAACAGGACCCGGCAGGAGATGGGGATCTCGCGCTGGGCGCCGAGTGGGCGGATGGCTCTGTCCGAGATGGCACGGAGCAGCCCGCTCTGGACTGTCTTGGGCCAGAGCGGCAGCTCATCCAGGAAGAGCGTCCCTCCGGCCGCCTGCTCGAACGCACCCTTCCGGGCCATCTTTGCGTCGGTGAAGGCGCCCTGGAGGTGGCCGAACAGCTGGCTCTGGTACAACGACTCCGACATCGAACCGCCCGTGACCACCACGAAGTCGCCGGAGCGTCCGCTCAGGTGGTGTATCCACCGAGCCACCAGCCCCTTGCCGACGCCCGTCTCTCCGATGATCAAGATTTCCCGCGGGAGCGGCGCATAGAGCTTCACCAAGCGCCACATGTCCTGCATGGAGCGGCACTCGTGCACCATCTCCGGCGGACGCGGCGTGTGACTCTGCGGTGGCGAGTGCGCCTCGGGCACGAATGTGTCCCCAGTTGCGAAGCGTCCTGCGTGGCTGCGGCCCGAATATGGATTCTTGTCCGGTTGCTGCGGCCCAACGCCCGGTTTGTGGGAAGATGGGTGGGTACCCTCAACCAACTCTCAAACGAACGTCAGCCAACCGGTTGAGACCGTCTTGCGTATTCGTTCGTTCAGTATACTGGTCCGTCCGAGACTTGAGAAGTTAGGGAAAACCCTAGTCGGTCGTGACTAGGGAAAACCCTAGTGTCGAGTGAACTCGGCTATCGGCTATCGGCTGACTTCTCGGCGGATGGGCGGATCGGCAGTTCGAACAAGCGTCGGGAAGTCGGATAGTCGGAATGTCGGGAAGTTGGCAGGTCGACCGCATATGGTCCACCCGCCTAAACGCCGATGTCCCTCACTCTTCACGCTTCCCGTCTTTCCGTCATCCCACGTTTCCGCCCTCAACCATCGCGGCTGAAGCCGCTGCTCGGCACGGCGTCGCTTCGCGACGCTTGCGGGACAGGTCGATAGGGCCCAAGCTCTCTTCGCGCCTGCCCCTTACTCCTTACTCCTTACTCCTCACTCCCTACTCCTTACTCCTC
>DATHRW010000298.1:0-18251 GCA_035464955.1 Gemmatimonadales bacterium | reverse complement strand
ACCACGCCGCTCCCGATTGCGTAGAGCAGGTCCTCGACGTTCTCCAAGACGGTTTCTTCACCGGATTCCAGCATTATGCGGTACATAGGACCCGCCTCGTCAGTCGTGCGCTACGTGATTGTTAACGTCTTGTCGGACAACGACTTACCATCAATCGCCCGGCCGTGGTCCTCCATGCAGTGCCCTGCACCAATTATGCCGGAATGAAGGTGCCTTAAAGATAACCACCACAATCCTGATGGTAGCTATCTAATAAGTTGTAACACAATGTCTTAGATGATCTATGTCAGTTTGTAGAATCGATCATTTTCTTGACCATCTGATCTGGACAACTGACCAGACCACCGCGGCCTGCAAGACCCAAAGGGAGCGCCGGGGCAAGGACGGGAGTGATTCTTGCGGATGCGGTCCAGGGCTCATACTCGAGGACACCCCGTCACCGAGGGAGACCGGCTCGACAATGCCCCAAGCGAAGATCCAGTCAGCCAAGGCGGTCGGGCTCAGATACATCACGGATTCCGAGCCCGGCATCCGGCGCGAGGGGGCGGACGAGGGGTTCCGGTACCGAAGCCCAACGGGCGTGCTCATCCGCGACGCGGCGACGCTCGAGCGGATCCGCTCGCTGGCCTTGCCGCCCGCCTGGACCGACGTGTGGATCTGCGCCACCGAGGACGGCCACATTCAAGCCACCGCTCGCGACGCGAAGGGCCGCAAGCAGTACCGCTACCACCGCCGATACCGGGCGATGCAGGACGAAACCAAGTTCAACCGGATGCTGGAGTTCAGCCGTCATCTCCCTCGCATTCGCCGGCACGTGGAGCGGGACATTCGGCGCGACGGCTTGCCGCGCGAGAAGGTCCTGGCAACGGTTGTGTGGCTGCTGGAGCGCACCCTGTTCCGCGTCGGCAACGACCAATACGCCCGCAACAACAAGTCGTTCGGCCTGACGACCCTCCGGCGACGCCACGTGGATGTAACCGGGTCTGAGGTCCGTTTTGAGTTTCGCGGCAAGAGCGGTGTCCGACACGCCGCGTCCATTACCGATAAGCGGATCGCCCGGATCGTCCAGCGCTGCCAAACGATTCCGGGAGAGGAGCTATTCCAGTATCTCGATGAGGACGGCCGCCGCGTGACGGTAGACTCCGGCGACATCAACGAGTACTTGCAGCGAGCCTCCGGCGGCGAAGAACTGAGCGCCAAAGACTTTCGGACCTGGGCCGGGACCATGCTTGCCGCTCGCGCCCTCCGGGACGTCGGACCGGCCGCGACCCCCCGGGAGGGAAAAGCCAACATCGTCAAGGTCATCGATGGGGTGGCCAAGCTCCTCGGCAACACGCGGGCGGTCTGCCGCAAGTACTATGTGCATCCGGTAATCTTGGAGCAGTACTTGGCCGGGCAAGTCATCCCGCCGTCACCTCCATCCACGACCCCGCGGTTGTCGCGGCGGGCCCATGAGCTCCGTGCCGACGAAGAAGCGGTGCTCCAGTTGATCCAAGCCTCGGCCTGACCCCACCAAAAGGAACATCCGCGACCCGATATCGGACCGCGGATGCTCAGCCTCGGCAACGAGGGGTATCAGAACCGAGGCATTCCAGTGTCCAGCCAGAGTCCACGGGTGGGTCCACAGGAACCACCTCGCCGGCGAATCCCGATCCCGCGATCCTCTTCGGGCGTGTATGCTCGAGCCAGCCCCGCGAATTCATAGGGTTCCTCGAGGCTCGCCTCCCCGGGCCTGCTCAACACGATTGGCTCAGGCGTCGGGGCACCAACGGTCCTCCCACGGGGTAGTGCCGCGACTCGAACCGCCGCGGCGCTCGGCGTCTCGTGAAGTGGCGAGAGCCCAACCGTCAGAGCCTCCGGCATAGCGGCCGCAGCCGGCCGCAGGGTATATGCTACCCGCTCGGATACGGAATCCACCGGCTTCTCTCCCGCCGGCTCAGAACGAACCGGCGGCTCGTTCACCTCGAGCCGACCGAGTTCCATCGCTGAGACCGACCGAACCTCGGCGTCACCCGTCGGCAGGGTCAGATCGCGTGGATCGTCCGCGTGGTCCAGCTCGCCGGACAGCTGCGCCCTGCGGCCTGCTCCACCGTCGGCGAGGCACGCGGCCGCCGTCATGCAGAGCGGAACCACAACCCATTTCATCGATATCATCAAAGACGGCTCCTCGATGGCTGGTGACGTCCGGGGCCGGACTGCTCGCACACGGCCTCAGCCGATTACCCCGTGTTGCCCCTTGCTCAACGGGAGGTGACCACCCGTTTGGGCTCCGGAGTTACCTTGTCGTCCGATTCGAGATTCAAAAGGCCCTCCCGGCACGCGGAATGCCCACGTCATCGTACCGGATGTCGCCGGACTGGTTCGTGACGATCATGTCCGGCATCATTCTCGTGCTGTTTGCCCTGCTGGCTGCGAGCGTCTGGCTGGCGTTTGCCACGGCGCCCCGGGGAATCAGCGCGCTGGCACTCCTCCTCGTCATCACCGTCTGCGTTGGCATAGCTGCGGTGGCATACATCTACACTCCGACCGTAATCGTTCTGACCGATGACGGCCTCCGAATCGAACGGCCGATCGGGGCGGTGGAGTTTTCCTACGCCGTCGTGCGCACCGTCCAATCGAGCGAGGCGTGGCTCGGGACATCGTTCAAACGGCCCCCCGGTGGCAATAGCGGCCTCTTCGGCATCTGGGGTGCGTTCAACAGCCGGACCTTGGGCAACTACACGATGTACGGCACCAAGGCCCGCGGGGCCGTGGTCATCACGACGACCGATGGGACCACCGTGGTGACCCCGGACGAACGAGATCGCTTTACTCGCGAACTCCTGAGTCGTGCCGCGGCACGTAACCAGGCCTGATCGCAGGTACCATCAATTGCCTAACCCCCGTCCGGAGCAGGATACCCAACCACCAGACCAGCGATCTGGGTGGGCGGAGCACTGGTGATGTTGGATCGTTCGGTGAGACGCTCCGAGGCAAGTTCCGCCTGCACCCGCTGCTTGACCCACGCTGCAATGGGCGCCGACACGTCGAACTCCCGCGTGTAGTGGGCCACCGTGCGCTCGAGCGACAGGTGGCCGGACAAGAGCTGGGTAAGGTTCAAGACGTTCGTCACGTGGGTGTCGAGCACTTCGTCCGCGGCGCGCGCTCCGGCCAGTCGCGCGAGTTCGAGCGTCTCCGCCTGAATACGATGTCGGACGCGCACGTGCTTGAGGAGTAGGTCGAGCCGGGACCACGGCCGTGGCCTCGTGGCCGGACCCCGGATGCGCGGCGGCAACCACGCCAACTCGATCCCACTCAAGGCGCGGTTCCGCACCACCTCTTCCATCGGGCCTGGCACGGCCACGACCCGGAAGTACAAATCGAGGGCACTGAGCACCGGCAGTCGCGGCGCGAACTCGTGAATGAACTGCATGGCCTGGGCGGTGTGCGTCGCGATGAGGGACTCCCAGGCCGAGGCGTGCGCCATGCGAAGCCGGAGCCGGAGCGACGGCGGGAAATGGCGGGTCGACATCTGGCTGGGGACGACCATGCTCGCCTCAGCGAATCCCAGTGGGACCAAGCAATGGCTGGTTCCTCCCTCCCACCGACCCCGGCAGTAGCGCCAGCCATTGGACAGGTAGCCTCGGTTCAGTAACCCTAAAAAATAGACGTCTAGTGAGCCGAGTTCCCTCACACAATCTAGTACAATCTGTTGTGCCATCAAATATTACATAATTGTCACCATGACTCTTCAGAATGTATGATTATTTGTCATTCCGCAGTAGGTGGATTGGGGTTTCGACAGGGCGTATCGGCGTCCTCCCCGCTCAAAGTCGTCACAGGTTGAAACAAAGTGCGGGGTACCCCCGTCCGGCCCGTGGTCCAGGAACGAGGAGCGCCCCGCATGTGGAAAATCGTGTTTGGATTCTTGCTCGAGAAGGTCTGGCGTTGGATCCTCCGCATCTTCACTTAGAGGATCCCGGTCAGGTTCCTCCTCGCATGCCGCGCACCAACCGCTCGACCAGGCTCGAGTCCGCCGGGAGCAGCCCAGCGGCCGGGAGCCGCCGGAGGAGGATCGCCCACCGAGCATCTGATCGATACGCCCGCGTAAGGTAGGCCACGCCCTCATCCACCCTCCCTGCCCCTGCCAGCGTCACTCCGGTCCAGAACGCTGCCTCACCATTGGTGGCACTATCCGGCACGAGGGTCGTTGCCTGGCCATAGGACACCAAGGCCCGCTCGAGGTCGTTTTGGGTGACGTGGGCGTCCCCCTCGTTCAAGTGCTCATAGGCGCGTGCGAGCTGCACCAGACGACGCAATTCACCGACAGGATCAGGATGGTCCTCAACCCTGAGATCGAATCTGCGGTCAACCCACGGGCGCCCGGTTCCGCGGCCGCGGACGACCAGGAGTGCCGCCGACTGGCGGCCGCGGATGTCGCCACCTTCGCCCTCGGCAGCGACAAGCGCCGCGAGCAAGCGATCGGCCAGGTCGCCACTCGCCGTTTCATATGCCCGCGCCATCGCGTCCCACACGGTAGGCCGCTCCATGAGATTGGCTTGGACGGAATACTGGGCGCCCAGCCGGTGTCCGGCCGCCGGGATGGACCGGCTCCCAGTGTGCGCCGCCACCCTCCCCTGGGCATCGATCATCGCAACCTGCCGGACCATTGAATCGGCATCGGTCGATACCAGTGCACGGAGTGCCTCGGGAGCGGTCCGCCCGAGGCGCATGAGGTCGAGCCCCAACGGCCCGTACCCGGGCTCGATGAACGATTGGGTCGCCACCGCGCCGACGCCGGCCTCGGCCCACGGCACCAGGGGCCCGACCGAAAACCAGTGGGATTGGACCGCAACCCCGATTTCTCCAGTCACCGAGTCGCGTGCGACGATGGAGTAGGTCGAGACGGGCCTGAGCGGTCGATCTTGGGCCCGGCTCGGTGCCGAGGCTAACGCTAGTGCAGCGAGGCCGACTACCAATCCACGGTGCATGAACGCCCCCTGTATCTGAAGGACCCGGCGCGAGACGGGAGCCTCGAACCTAGTCCAGTTGACCTCAAGGCTAGGCTCGCCCGACGGAGGTTACCTCAAGTCACTGTTTCGTAATGACTTTGAGCACTAGTTCACTCGGTGTGAGCCTGCGTGAAACAATATAGGACCAACATTCGTTACGGTATGAAACGAGCGGTGAATCGGTCACCGCCCGCATGATCCGAGGTCTTCCCATGCGACGTTACTGGATCGGCATCGCGTTCGGTGTTCTGGCGGTCTTCGTCTCCGGGTTGGTACTCATGCGCGCCGGCCGCGAGGGTGCACGGTTGGTCGAACGCACCCTGGAATCTGCTGACCCGATCAGCATCCCGCTTGCCTTCGTGCCCTTCAGGCTCGGCGGTCGCGAGGTAGGCACCATTCGGGAGGTCCAATTCCTTCGTAGCTCGCCCGAGGTCGTTCGTGGCGTGGATCTCGACGTCCGGGTCGAGGATCGGGCCGTGGTCGACAAGCTGCGGGACTGCACCCTGGCAACCAGCGGTATCGGGAACTTCAATCGGAAGACCTCCTTCGAGTGTTTGGACCAGACGGTGGCCCAGAGCGGTGAGTTCGTCTCGTTCGGAACGGTGACGGTCGAAGAAACCGGCATTGTCCGCGCGCTCTTCATCCCAGCCAAAGAAGTAGCACGGTGGCAGCACGATGACTCCGCCCAACACGCCCAGCATATTCAGCCGCAGACCATGGAGCGGCTGGCACAGGCCATCGCCCAGATCAAGGCCGATTCGGGCGGCCTGACGATCAACGTGTGGGATGCGTTGAAGCAGGCCGGCCTTCAGTTCAAGGCCGATTCCGACGGAGCCGTCCTGCACATTGCGGACGAAGCGAGCGGCGCCAAGCTCTTCATGCGGGCGGATTCCTCAGGCGTGGTCATCGATGCGAAGGGTGGCGCCGATTCCTCGAAACTCCAGCTGAAGGCCGACTCGTCCGGTCTGCTCCTCAACATTCACGAGGGATCCAAGTCCACGACCCGGAGCGTGTCCAAGCCCTGATCGGATTCGAGACATCCATCACCCATCGCAGACCCGAGCCTGCCCTTCGCGGCGGGCTCGGTGCGTTAGACCTCCACTCACGCTCCGACTCGCCTTCCGTTGGCTCCCGGCGCTACTTTGGGTGAGCCATGACCACGATCCCTGAACCGCTCGCCGCCGCCCTGGCCAGCCGCTATCAGATCCAGCGGGAGCTGGGACGGGGCGGGATGGCCACGGTGTACGTGGCGCGAGACATCAAGCACAATCGTTCGGTCGCCGTCAAGGTGCTTCGATCGGAACTCGCTGCAACGCTGGGGCCCGACCGATTCCTGAAAGAGATCGAGATCGCGGCCCAACTGACTCACCCCCACGTCCTGACCCTCATCGATTCGGGCGAGGCCGCCGGGTTTCTCTACTACGTCATGCCGCTGGTCCAGGGAGAGTCGTTGCGGCGGCGGCTCGAACGAAGCGGGATTCTGGCACTGCCCGACGCGCTCGCCATCACACGCCAGGTGGCCGATGCGCTCTCCTACGCCCACCGCAAGGGCCTGGTACATCGGGACATCAAGCCCGAGAATATCTTGTTCTCCGAGGGCCACGCCGTGGTGGCCGACTTCGGCATCGCCAGAGCGGTGGGCTCCGCCGGGGTGCAGCACCTTACCCGGACCGGGGTTCCGCTCGGCACGCCGGGATACATGAGTCCCGAACAGGCCATCGGGCGCACCGACATCGGTCCAGCCGCTGATGTCTACGGATTAGCGTGTGTCACCTACGAGATGTTGATTGGAAGCCCACCCGACATGTGGCCGTCGGATGAAGCCCTTCGTCTGGAGCGCTTCGTCGATGCCCAGCCGGAACACCGCGACCGGCTCGACACCCTGCCGAGTCAGGTGGAGCGGGCGCTGGTCAAGGCACTGGCCCTTCGACCGGAGCAGCGGTTTGCGAGCCCGACGGAGTTTGCCGAGGCCCTGGAACGACCCATGGGAGTGCGTCGTTACAGTAGGACCGAGGTCGACCAGATCGTCGGTCGTGCCGCCGACCTCGAGGCACGCAATCCGACCCAGACCGATGCACTGACCCTGGGCACGGTGCAGCAAATCGCAGCAGATGTGGGCATCCCCCCCGAGCATGTGCGCTCGGCCGCCCGCGCAATGGAGCCGCGCGACGAAGCCCCGCTTCGCCCCAATCCGTTTCTCGGAGGTCCAACGACACTCGATGTCGAGTGCACGGTCGACGGAGAGGTCCCGGAGTCCGAGTACCTCATGCTCGTCGAAGAGATACGGAATACGCTTGGACACGTGGGCAGTGTCAGCACGCTCGGCAAGTCGCTGACCTGGAACAGCGCCGCCATGGGGAATGTCGCGCGCGACGTTCACGTGACCATCACTCCTCGGGCCGGCCAGACTCGAATCAGGATCAGCGAAAGGATGCGCAACTTCGCCGGCGGGACGTTCGGTGGGATCATGGGCGGTATGGGCGGCGGAGGGATGGGCATCACCATGGGCGTGGGCATGGGCGCCCTGGGTTCTCCCGTGGCCGCCGGGATCCTGACCGTGGTTTGGGTCAGCGGGTCCTACTTGTTGGCCCGCACCATCTTTCGGAATGCGACCCGCAAACGATACCGCGAGCTCCAGGGCCTGGCCGACCGGCTCGCTCAACACAGTGCGGACGCTGTCGGGGCGGCTCTGCCCCGCGGAGTGTGATCGTCCTAGCCCCGCCGGCGCCCATCGCGGTGGCGTCACCCTTTCCGTGGGGCTATTCTGCGAAGCGAGCAGAGCGCATCCACCTGGTCCTTCAACGACCACGAGGTGTCAGTGGAGCCGCCTGAATCGGCACCAGTTCTCGTTCGACGTGACGGTGCGGTCACCACCCTGACCCTGAACCGGCCGGCCCGTCTCAACGCAGTCAGCCTTCCTCTGTACGACTCGCTGACCGAATCCCTGCGCACTATCTCGAGCGACTCCTCCACCAGAGCCCTGGTGATCACCGGAGCCGGACGGGCATTCTCGGTGGGTGCCGACCTCAAGGCTCACGGCGAGACGGAGCCCACTCCGGACGAGCGGCGATACTACATCGCGGCCGCGCAGCAGGCCAACCGACAGCTCCAGGCGCTGCCGAAACCGGTGGTCGCGGCAGTCAACGGCCACGCTATCGGCGCCGGCCTGGAACTCGCGCTCTCGTGCGACCTCATCATCGTGGCGGAAGAAGCCAAGCTTCGGCTTCCCGAACTCGCGCTGGGCACCTTCGTGGGTGGTGGGGTAACCTACACGCTGGCCGAACGTGTGGGCCTCGCCAAGGCCAAGGAATTGGTGTTCCTGGCGGACTTCATCGAGGGGAAGGAAGCGGTCCGGCTCGGACTGGCCAACCAATGCGTTCCAAGCGCACAGGTAAGGGAGACAGCGGCGAGCCTGGCGGTAAGGCTCGCCGCCATGGCTCCACTGTCGCTCGCCTTGGCCAAGCGGCTCTTCGATCGCGCAGGCGCGATCGACCGAGACGCGGCACTGGCCGAGGAAGGCGAAGCGCTCCTCGAATGCATGCAGACGCGCGACTGGCGCGAGGGAATCAACGCGTTCCATGAACGACGCGAGCCACGTTTCACCGGTTCTTAGCACGAGGGCGTCGCTCGGCGCGGTGCTCGATCCCGAGTCGGTTGCCATCATCGGGGCCTCCCGCGACCCCACCAAACGCGGGTACCAGGCCATCAAGACCCTGCAAGCCTCCGGCTTTGCCGGCAGGCTCTTTGCCGTCAACCCGGCCGGCGGCGAGATCCTGGGTGTTCCCGTCGCCACGTCGGTCGAAGAACTCCCATGCGCTGCCGATCTTGCTTTCGTCTGCACTCCGGCGGCGGCGGTCCCGCAGGTGCTGACGGCGTGCGCCAGTCGCGGGATACGTGGCGCTGTGATCTCCGCGGTTGGCTTCCGTGAGTCCGGTGAAGAGGGCAGCGACCTCGAGCGCCAGATTCTCGAGATCGTGCACCAGACGGGGCTCCGGCTCGTGGGGCCCAATACGTCGGGCGTGCTCAACACAGCTTCGGGGCTCAACCTGGTCGGGGTGCGCGATGTTCCGGCCGGACACCTTGCGCTCTTCTCCCAGTCGGGCAACGTGGGGCTCGAGATCCTGCGAGAGTGTGTGCGGGACGCGCTTGGGATCTCGCTCTACGTCGGCGTCGGCAACGAATCGGACATCGCGTTCCACGAATACCTCGAGTACGCCTCAACCGACGGCCACACCCGCGTTGCGTTGATGTACGTGGAGGGATTCCGCGATGGCCAGCGATTCATCGACGTCGCCCGTGGGTTGAGCGCGCGACTCCCCATCGTACTTCTCAAGGGCGGCCGCTCTCCCCGAGGAATCGTGTCGGCCCGATCGCACACCGGCGCCATCGCCGGCTCGTATCCGGTGCTCCGTGCCGCCCTCCGGCAGAGCGGAATCATCGAAGTACAGCGATCGGATGAACTCGTCCCTGTCGGCTTCACCCTGGTCAATCAGCCGGTCATGCAGGCGGGCACTGGGGCCGTCATTCTCTCCGACGGCGGGGGCCACGGTACCTTGGCCGCCGATGCGCTGGCCGAACTCGGCGTGGACCTGGCCGAGCTGGGGCCTGCCACCGCCCACCAGCTGAAACAGTTGCTGGGCCGAGCGGCGAGCGTCTCGAATCCAGTGGACGTGGCTGGCGCCGCGGATCGCGATCCTTCAGTGCTCGCCCGTGCGCTGGAGATCCTCGCCCCGGACCCGAACGTGGGTGGCGTGCTGGTCGTGGGACTCTTCGGCGGGTACGCGATCCGCTTCGCGGAGGAGCTGGCCTCGTACGAGCGTCGCGCGGCCGAAGAGATGTGCAGCATCATGGCATCCGCGGGCAAGCCATTGGTCATTCACTCCCTCTATGCCAGCGGACCCTCCGAGCCCCTCACCCTGCTCCGCCGCCAGGGCATTCCCGTGGTCACGTCGCTCGAGATCGGGGCCCGCTGCCTCCGGGCGACCTACACCCGGGGGCGGTTTCTCCAACGCCGGCCGCTCCCTGCGGCTCCACTGGCGCCTCGGCAGACCGAGCCCCCCGCGATTACCGCGGCCCGGCGGGAGGCCCGCAGCACGCTCATGGAAATCGAAGTTCGCGAGCTCCTGGCGGAGCAGGGGGTCCCGGTCGTACCGGCCATCTTCGCCAGGACGGCCGATCAAACTGTCCAGGCTGCCGCCCAGCTCGCCCAACCCGTGGTGCTCAAGATTGTATCACCCACCTTGTCCCATAAGACCGAGGCAGGCGGAATCGCCCTCGACATCGAGGGCAACGACCAGACGCGCCGGGCATTCAATCAGGTCCTCGAGGCGGCAGCGCAGTACGCGGTTGCGCGCGGTGTGGCCCCGGATCTCCGGGGCGTCTTGGTGTCGCCCATGCTGCCGTCGCCCGTGGTGGAGCTGCTCGTGGGCGTCAAGCGCGACCAGCAATACGGCCCCGTCCTCACGCTTGGTGCGGGGGGTATTGCCGTCGAGGTGCTGCAGGACGCGACCCATCGCAGGCTCCCGGTCAACCGAGACGATGTCGCGGAGATGCTCGAAGAGATTCAGTTGGCCCCGCTCATCGCCGGCTTTCGCGGCCGTCCCGGCGCCGATCGCCAGGCGTTGATCCATGCGATCCTGGGCGTGGCTGCCTGCGCCCTCGCGCATCCCGAAATCGAAGAAATCGAGGCCAATCCCGTCTTCGCCTATCCCGACCGCGTGGTGGTAGTGGATGCACGTGCGTTCCTTCACGATCTGCGGGACGCCGCGCGAAGGACCGGCCCGGTCCGACGCGACCCGACCGACCGTCGAGAAGCCTAGTCTGGAGCGGCTCACCGGGCTGCCCGCCTGGATTCCTCCGGAACTCCTTGCGCAACGCAGTTCAACCGGAGCGAAAGGAGCCGGCGACCCACGTGGGGGGCCTATATGGCCGGAGGAGTGGCCGTGCCATATCCGGTGAGTTCGACGTACCCGACTCCCAGGAATAGGCCGCTTTCATCGGTAACGACGACCGAGCCTTCCCAATAGAAGAGCCCGGGAACGAGGCGGCTGACGTTCTCCTGATCCGGAAGCTCCGCCGTGACGACGAACGAGATCCCCTCGTCGCGGGCCCCGATGCGCCAGCGGATCGGGTACTCCGCGCCGGTAGCCGGGCTGCGCCAGGTATCGAGAACTTCCACATCCCACGCATCTCCACCCTGGAAACGCGGCGTAGCCTCTGGGCTCACGACGGTCGCCCGCGCAAAGTCGGTGGTCCCGTCACGGTCTCGCAGCCGATAAACCATCACGTCTCGGCCATCGTTCAGCCGGAGGCTGAACCAGTCCCACCCTACCTGGTTTCCGGTCAGCTGATTGGACCCGAATTCCTTGTCCATCCAGCTCTCACCGCTGATCGTGTATTCCTTCCCGTCGATGGTGACCGTACCGCTCGTGCTGAGCCGCGTGAAGCTGTAGTACAAGCTCGCCGCCGTTTGGCTGTTGCCTTTTCGGCTGTAGCCATTGGGACCCTGAAACACCAACGGTTTCTCAGGCCGCGTCTCCAGCGCGAAAGCGAATCCGGCGCGGTCATCGATCGCAGTGAAGGCGAAGCGCTGGTCGACCCAGCGTAGTTCCCACACGCCATCGGTACCGGCAGGTGCGCGACTCCAGGCGACCACGCTGTCTTGCGGTTGGGGGAACCCTCCGAGGAGCCCGTTGGCCCGGTATACCAGCTCGGAGAATCGGTGCGTCTTGGTCGCGAGATCGGTCAACGCGGCGTGCCCCATGACCAGATCCGTCACGGCCCAGGTGGAGTTGATTGGCAGCGAGTCAGGACTGACTCCGACTCGAAAGAATGTGAACTGATAGCCGAATCGCCGGGTCGAGTCCGACGTATCCGTCAGCTGGCCCGTGAAGTACCACCACTCCGTCTTGTAGCCGGGGTGGGCCCAGTGGTCTCGGGGGAACTGCCACTCGAACCCCGGCGTGGCATAGGTCCAGTCCGGCGCCTGCGCGAGTGCCGGGCTGCTGCTCACGGCGGCGAGCATGAGCCATGAGGCGGCACCGGTCCGCGGCATGTGCGGGAGGCGCGCCATCCACGCATTCCGCGTCATAGGTCGTCCCTACTCAATTCGGTCGCGGGGGTGCGGGAGGCGCGCAGGGCCGGAAAGAGGCTTGCGACCACGGCGGCCAAGAGAATCGTCCCCGCCTGTTGTACCAGTTCGAGCACCGGCCAGTGGAACTGGATGGTCCAGCCAAAGTAGGAGCGGTTGACGACGTAGATCAGGATGCAGGCGAGAATCAATCCTCCCACCGCCCCCAGGACCAACGCCACGACGCCCATCGCCAGGCCTTTGCCCACGAAGATGCGAAAGATCTGGTCCCGGGTGGCTCCCAGGGCGCGGTAGAGTGCCAGCTCGGACAGGCGCTCACGCGCCAGTACCACTAACGTGAGCGCGATCCCTGCGGCGGCCACGATCAAGCTCATCGCCTGAAGGATGCGCGTGATGGCAAATGTCTGATCGAAGATGTTGAGCACTTCGGCCCGGAGCTGTCGGTTACTGCGCACCTGGAGCGGAACGTCCGGATACCGTGCTCGAACCTGGTCGACCATGGCCTCCGCATCGGTGCGTTGGTCGAGGTAAAGCGCGATGTTGCTGATTTGACCGGGGCCGAACTCCTGATCCATGGTGCGGAGGTCGATCACCGCCGCTCCCGATTCGTTTCCGTAGTCGTAATAGACACCGGCAACGGCAAGCGCCACGGTACCGCCGGGCCGGCTCACGGCGAGGGTATCCCCGACGCCAATACCCAGCCTGCGGGACAAGGGCTCGCTGATCAATGCGGCGCCGCTGTCACGGACGGCGGCGCCTGCAGCGCTATCGTTGCCCGCCAACAGAGAGAATCGACCCGCGAGGGGAAGCGATAGATCGACCCCGGCAAGGAAGATCCGCCGTCCTCCGATGGTTGGGGACAGCGCCCGCAGTCGATCCACCGCGACGACCCCTGGCAACGTGCTCAACGCTGCCACCAATCGGTCATCCAACGGCGCGGCGCTGACGGAGCGGGCCCACGATTCGGACGTGATGTACACATCCGCGCGGACGGTGGTGCCGATCCAGACATCGACCGTGCGGCGGAAGCTCCCCACCATCAGGGTGATCCCGACGAGCATGCTGACGGCGATGGCGACGGAGGCGACCGCGATGGATGTGGTCTGGAGTCGGGCGCCAAGGGTCTTCAGACTGTACGCCAATCCCAGGCGCCGAACGCGGAGTGGACTGGTCACCGCGCGGATCATCCGGGGCGTGAGGAGCGAGACGCTAACCAGCAGGCTCACGGCCAAGGCAAACCCCGCCGGACGCCACCCGTGCCCCAGGGTCACGTACCAGAGCGCCGTCAGAGCCAAGAGCCCGATGCCGGCCAGAAAGAGCGGCCCGGCGGCGGTCTTCAACCGCTCATGCAGAGTGAACGGCGTGAGCAAAGAACTCGGGTCGCGGCGGCTCATCTCGAGCGCTGGTTGCAGTGCGGCGATCAGTGCGCCTCCGACCCCGATGGCCGTCGCCAGCGCGTAGAGCGCCAGCGGAAGCTCCAGGGTCTCGATTTCGTTCAACAAATAGAGATTGGAGATCGTGGCGCTGACGGCGTCCACGTTCACCGCCGCCACCCAATACCCCAACGGCAACCCAACCACCACACCGACTGCCCCCAGGAGCGCCACTTCTACCAAGATGATGGTCAGCACCTGGCTTCGTGTGGCGCCGAGGGAGCGCAGCAATCCGAATTCCGCCCGGCGCCTGACCAGGGAAGCCTGGGTGCTGCTGAACACCAGGAACAGACCGACGAACAAGCTGATCAGGCTCAGTGCGGTAAGGTTCAGCCGGAAGGCCCGGAGCAGATTCGATGCTTGTTGTTCTCGTTGGACCGGGGTGAGCACCTCGACGCCGGGGCCGAGCGCGTCACTGAGCCGGGCACGGACGGTTTCCACCGATGTCCCGTCTTGGAGGAGCACATCGATTTGGCTGATTGCCCCCGGCGATCCAAACAACGCCTGGGCCTGCGCAATATCCATGACCGCCAGCTTACTGCTCGCGAGCGGCGCCACGGATTGAAAATCCACCAGCGCTCCGACCACGAGTGTCACACGCCTCGACCCGGCGGATACCGACATCGTATCACCCACATGCAGCCCCAGCACACCGGCAAAACTCGGTGTCAGGGCGACCCAGCCAGGCACCCTGAGAGCGGCGCCGAGATCGCCGACCCCGGGATCGACCGGCAGGCCGGAGCTTTGGAACAGGTCGACGCCGACCACCTCGAGGAACGCCTCGGTGCGCCCGGCTATCGCAACTGCCGTCCGGTACGCCGGCCAGGCGGCCGCGACGCCGCTGTCGGCGAGGACGTTCACGTACAGGGCCTCGGGAAACGTGACCGTCGTTCCCACAACCGATAGGTCCGCTTGCCCGCTCACGGCCTCGAGACTGCCTCGGAACGCAGCAAGGGCATTGCGATTGATGATTTGAATCGACAAGACGGCCGCAACACCCAGCGTCACGCCGAACGCGGTCAGGAGAAAGAGCGCCTTCCCTCGCTTGAGGCGGGCCCGAAGGGTGGCCAGGAGATATCGTATCACGCGCGAGCGAGTCTCCCGCTATGAAGCGACCACACCGTGTCGGCTCGGCTTGCCATTTCGGCGCTGTGCGTCACGAAGACCAGGGTCGCGCCTTCATCGCGAACCAATTGCATCATGAGGTCCATCACGGATCGCCCGGTCAGGTCATCGAGATTGCCCGTTGGCTCGTCGGCAAGCAGCAGCCTGGGGCGCCGAACAAGGGCACGACAGATGGCAACCCGCTGCATCTCCCCGCCGCTCAGCTCCTGAACTGAATCCTTGGCACGGTCCGCTAACGACACGCGCTCGAGCAAATCCCTGACGCGCGGCTCGAAGACCGCGGGTTTGCTTCTGGCAATCAGCGCCGGCAGGGCCACGTTCTCGCGGACGGAGAGGTGCGGCATCAGGTGAAAGAACTGGAAGACGAGGCCCACGTCGTCGCGGCGGAACCGGGCCCGTTCACGCTCGGTCATGCCGGCGAGATCCTTGCCGAACGCCCGGACGCGGCCCGAGGTGGGGAGGTCGATGGCGGCCGCAAGGTGAAGCAGGGTGGACTTCCCACTGCCGCTTCGGCCGACGATGGCGATGGTCTCTCCTCGAGGGACGTCGAACGAGACGGCGGCGAGAGCGGTCCGGACGCCCACGCCGGAATCGCCGTACCGCTTGGAAACGTCGTCAAAGCTGAGGGCTGGATCTGACATGGTCAGGGAGACCGGGAATCGCGCTCGCCCTCGAGCCGTGCGATTTTCCTCCGGATGGCCACGGGAAGGTCCGCCTTGCGTGCGTGCGTGTAGTCGTAGGATACGATCACGCCGTGCCCCTCGGCGGCCACTGCATTCTTGTCGAATGACACGACCCTGTATTCCATGGTGAATCGATCGGGCCCGACGTCAGTGGCCCGCGCCCCGACCTGGACCGTGTCCGGGTAAAACAACGGCAGCCGGAACCGGCAGGCGGTGGAATGCAGGATGGCGCCCACACGGTCCTGCTCCATCGAATCGATGAACCCGCACCGCTCGAGGTAGGCGATTCGTGCGGACTCGAAATACCGAAAGAGGACCGCGTTGTTGACGTGTCCATACGCGTCCATCTCACCCCATTGCACAGGTAGGGTCAGTACGACTGGGAAGCCGGCGAGCTGGGGATGGGTAGCGTGGGTGGGGTCGGTACTCATTCGGGGGTGTCCCAAGCTCGAGTGAAGACGGAGTAGTGTGCCCGGAGACCGGGGCGGAGTCAGACGGAATTTGGCATGGTCGCCGGTCGCGCCGAAGGGGGCGGAAGCCAGAACCGTAACACGTTCACCAACATGACGTTATGGTGGCACCTACTCTTTCCCGTCGTACTAGCGCATCTTTAAAGGATGCTCAACTGGCCTGGTACCTACGCCTGCCTGGCCTCATCTGCGAATATGAAGGAGAATGTGCCAATGTATGTGAGTCGCGGTATCGTCAAGCTGGGAGCGTTCATGCTCGCCGTGCCGCTCATGCTCGTCGGCTGTAATCAGGCCGCGCATGAGCAGGTGGTCGAGGAGTTGAACCAGAAGATCGAACAGTTGAGCCTGGTCTCCGCCGAGAAGGATAGCCTGTTGGGCGAGGTGGTGGAGAACAGTAAGCTGCTGAGCGACATCGGCGCGGAGGTCGCCAAGGTCAAGGATCGGAAGGGCGGCGTCGCAGTCGTGTCCCCCGAGTCTGGCCCGATGACCAATCGTGAGGTCTTGCTCGGCAAGATCAAGGACCTGGCTAGCCGGGTCGACGAGAGTGAAGCCCGCCTACGGGCGAGCCAGAGCAAGATCCGCTCGCTGACCAAGGGCATGGACAGCCTGACCTTCGACATCTCGGGCTTCCAGAACATCATCGAGACCCAGCGGCTGACCATTCAATCCCTGGTGGGGCAGGTCTCGGAGCTCGAGCAGCGGAACGTCCAGCTGGCGCAGGAGAAGGACTCTATTGCCACCGAGAATCTCGCCCTATTGGACACGGTCGAGACCCTCAACGTCAAGGACAAGACGGTCTATTACGTGATCGGCAGCAAGCAGGACTTGATCGCCAAGGGCGTCGCGGTCGAAGAGGGCAGCAAGTTCCTGTTCTTCGGCGGGAAGAGCCTCCAGCCGGCCCGAACCCTGAGCGACAGCCTGTTTACCCGCGCGGACAAGCGTGAGCTCACCGAGATCACCTTCCCGCAACCGGACAAGGAGTACAAGATCATTTCGCGGCAGAACCTGGCGTATCTGGCCACACCCATCGAGAAGAACGCCAAGGTGAAGGGCGGCATCGAGATCGCCTCGGCGGACGACTTCTGGGCGCCGTCGAAGTATCTCATCATCGTAGAAGACTGACGCGGCTCCATCGAAGCCCCCCGCCCTCCCATGGAGGGCGGGGGGCTTCGTCTTGCCCACCTATCTATTTTTCTTGACTATTAGATCAAGAACTGCCACTCTTGACCGTGAGATCCCGAATCGGAGGACCGCGGCGTGGCACGTCCCAAGGAATTCGACCCGACCTCGACCCTCGACCGAGCCATGGACCTGTTCTGGCGCCAGGGCTACGAGGCCACCTCGCTGGCCGACCTCGAGCGTCACCTCGGGATCGGCCGCCAAAGCCTCTACGACACCTTCGGCAACAAGATCGATCTCTACCGGCAGGCGCTGGATCGGTATTCGACCGTCCCGGTCTCGTACCTCCTGAGCCGTCTCGAGGCGGGCGGAGCGCATGCCATTCGTGGGTTCTTCCACCGGCTGATCGACTACCAGGCCCAAGCCAACCCGCCTGCCTGCTTCATGGTGAACAGCGCGATCGAGGTGGCGCCCCGAGACACCCAGGTCCGCTCCCGGGTGACCGAGCACCTGCGGCGGTTGGATGCCGGGTTTCGCACGGCCTTTGAGCGGGCCCAAGCCCAGGGGTACATCACGGCGAGCGGGCTCGAGGATCCCCAGGCGGCGGCCCGGCTTCTGACCTGTACCACGCTCGGCCTGCTCGTTGCAGCAAAGGCCCGAGTTCCCGTTGACATCCTCCGCCAGACCGCCGAGATCGCGCTTGTGGCCGTCGGGATTCCCAGTGGAGACTATTCTTGATCACTCAGTCAATAATTGGTGGGTTCGTGAGGCTTGACTCGTCTCGTGTCGCCGCCTCGGCCCGCGGGAGCCGCCCCGGGCCATCGCCGCCTCCCGCACGTAGTCGGCGGACCAGGACGGCCAGGGCCACGAAGTCGTACAGCGCGTGAACTACGATCGGCACCAGGAGGTTGCCGGTCCAGAGGAAGAGCCACCCCAGATACAGGCCGATCACCCCAGCCAAAACGGCGTAGGTGGCGGTGACGGAGTGGACCAGTCCGAACACGGCACTGACTACCACGAGTGCCACCCAGGGCCCGGTCACCGACCCGAGCGCGGGTTGGAGGACCCCCCGGAACAGGCTCTCTTCGCCGACACCGGCGAGGATGGAGATGAGCGCCAACGCGCCCACCGGGGCCCCCTCGAACAGCGGGCCGATCATCTGCTCCACCTCCCGGACCACGCGAGCGATCCGCGGCGCGTTGGATCGCAAGAGCAGGGTCAAGGCAAGGAGGGGAGGAGCGGTGGTGCGGAGGCCCGCGGAGAGGTGTCGCCAGGTGAGCCGCACCGACCCGAACGGCTGCACCCCGAACAGCCATCCGAGTCCCAAGGCCAGGATAACC
>DATHRW010000297.1:0-1672 GCA_035464955.1 Gemmatimonadales bacterium | reverse complement strand
AGTTGCGCCGCATAGCGGCCCTGATGCGGTGCCACGTAGTCGCATCGCCAACCTGGCGCCAGGTGACACGGGTGTTGGCGGTTCCTCGGGTGGCAGTGGCCTGGCCGGGATCGTCGCTCCCGGGGTCAGGGTCGCGGTAATCGTCGGATGATCTAGCGGGCGGTGAGGCCGAGCTTCTCGATGATCGGGGTGTCGCTGAAGCGGAACACGTCCAGCCCGTCGGCTGCTTCGAGCGAGACGACGGCCCAGGAGGGAACAACGTAGAGGTCGCCTCGCTCGACGTCCCATCTTCTTCCATCCACATCGACTCGGCCGCTGCCGTCAAAGACCTGGCAAACAGCGGAACCAACCTCTTGACACGGAGCGGTCCGGGTGCCCGGGGCGAGGCGGTGAAACTCGGCCCGAATTGTTGGCAGCACGTCGCCGCCGCTGGTCGGGTCGATGTAACGGATCGCAGCGTGACCTGGCTCAACTGTGACGTCGTGCCCTTCGGCTTCGAGATCGAGTTGAGCTGCGAGGGCGGCGTCGGTGTGCTCCCACCGGTAGTTCAGGAGCGGTGTTGCCCCAGGGGCGCCGGGTTGCGACAGGGGCCGCAGGCCCGGGTGTGCCCACAGTCGTTCCGACTGCGACCGTTCGAGAACCACATCAGGGCGGTCGGCCGTGTCAGGGCCAGGCTCGAAGAACGTGGTATCGGCGTAGCGCTGGAAAGGGATATCGAGCCCGTCGATCCACGCCATGGGGTGATCGCTGTCGTTGATGTGGCTGTGCCAATGCCAGCCAGCCTGCGGCAGAAAGTCGCCGCGTCGCATCGTGACGGCATCACCGTCGACCACGGTCGCCACGCCCTCGCCCTCGATCACGAACCGGAACGCATGTTGGCTGTGCCGATGAACCGGAGCGTCCTCACCGGCATTCAAGTACTGGATGGCGGCCCACAGCGTCGGGGTCGCATACGGCTTCCCGCCCAGCCCGGGGTTGGCCAGCGCGATCGCTCGTCGCTCCCCTCCCCGGCCCACTTCGACCAACTCACCGGCCATGGCCGCCGCCTCGTACAGCCGCTTCCATCGCCACACATGAGGGACTGCATCCGAGGTCGGCGATGGGGGCATCAATCCGCTGATCTCGGTCCACAAGGGGATCAGCATCTCGACCTCGAAGTGTCTGTAGAGCTGATCGAGCTCGGGGCTCGGCGGTGGCTGGTTCGGCCCCTCGAGAGCGGACAGCCTCACCGGACTCAACGGGCCGGCTGCCGACCGCGAGCGCTGGTCAGATGACATGAGACCAGTGTGCCCGGCTACACCGAGCCGTGGCAGACCGGACGGAACGGTCTCATACAAGTGTCGTTCGGGCAGGCGGACACCAAACCCCCGGGCGGGTGACGAAGCGTCGAGAATCGTCCGAGACCAGCCCAAGGTCTCGGACCAAGCAGGGGCGCATAGCTGCCGTGGCGCTCTCGAGCAGCGGCGCGAACCGCAAGCGCAGAGTGTCAGAGCGGTTCACCGCGTCCTATGCGCTAGCTCGATCGACCACTGAGTGCACCCGCTGCCGACGACATGTGCGTGTCGCGCTACGGGTGCCGAGCTCGCCGTCGCCGGGCAGGTCCAAGGGTGCGTTGGTCTCACGTGGGGCTGTGTTCAGTCTCGGTCGGTTCATGATGGCGCAGGGCTCTGCG
>DATHRW010000296.1:0-3175 GCA_035464955.1 Gemmatimonadales bacterium | reverse complement strand
GATGATCGAGCCCAGGAACACGTTCAGGATGAAGATGACCTGGAAGATCTTTGACGTCTTGTCGCCGAAGAGATAGGCCCAGCACCGCTCCCCGTAGTACGACCACGAGATCATCGTCGAATAGGCAAACAGCAAGACCGCGATCGACAGGATGTAGGGGAACCAGGTCAGGTGCTCGCCCATGGCGCGGGAAGTGAGGCCCGCTCCGTTGTTGGCGACGACGAGGTCGGCGTACGCCGGGTTGTCCCAGGCACCGGTGATCACAATCACGAGCGCCGTCATGGTGCAGATGACCACCGTATCGATGAACGGCTCGAGGAGCGCGACGACCCCTTCCCGGACGGGATAGGCCGTTCGTGCGGCCGAGTGGGCGATGGACGCGGAGCCCGCGCCGGCTTCGTTGGAAAACGCCGCCCGCCGGAATCCTTGGACCAAGACGCCGATGATGCCGCCCAAGGCCGCGCTCGGGTTGAAGGCGCCTTGAATGATCTCACCGAACGCGCCCGGGATGGCGGGGGCGTTTACCGCCAAGATGTAGATGGCGGCCGCCACGTAGAGGATGGCCATGAACGGGACGATACGTGACGCCGCGCCGGCGATCCGCTTGATGCCGCCCAGAATCACCAGGCCGACCAGCACCATCAATATCAAGCCGTAGGCCCAGGGATAGGTTGCCAGGATCGGGAACGTGGCGGTCATCGCGTTTAGCGATTGGTTGACCTGGAAGGAGTTCCCGCCGCCGAGCGATGCCCCGATGCAGACCACCGCGTAGAAGATTGCCAGGAACTTCCCGATGCCGCCGACGCCCTTCTCCCGCAGGCCTTTGTAGAGATACTCCATCGGCCCGCCCATGACCTTGCCGTCGGGGCGCACCTCGCGGTAGTGCTGGCCCAGGGTCACTTCGGCGAACTTGAGCGACATTCCGAGCAGGCCCGCGATGATCATCCAGAAGGTTGCCCCCGGGCCGCCAACCGAGATCGCGATCGCGACCCCCGCGATGTTGCCGAGGCCAACTGTCGCCGAGAGTGCCGTGCTCAACGCCTGGAAGTGGCTGACCTCGCCGGGGTCGGATGGATTGCTGTACACGCCGCGGGTGATGTTCACGGCGTGCTTGAACGCCCGGATGTTCACGAAGCCCATGCGGAGCGTGAAGAAGATGCCGCCCATCACCAACCAGATAACGGCGAGCGGCAGGGTGTGATCGGGATCGAAGAACAGCACGTCCGCAAAGAAGAAGGCCTCGATCCACCCGTTGATCACGCCGACGACGCTGTCGACCTGGTCCATCATTCCCTGGCCCACTGCCTGAAGCGCGTGCAGGGCCCCGGACGACGGGAGCGCCAACCCCGACACGGCATCGAGCGGGCTGGCGTGTGCCGCCGAAACCGTCCAGCCGAGTGCGATGAGCGGGGCGACAACAAACCAGACGAGCGGGGATCGCAGGCGTCGAGTCATGGGGCTCTTTCAGGATGGGGTGAGTGCCGATCCGCCACGATCGCCGGATCCGTCAGGGGGTTTCGGTTAGCAGAATTGGTGCCAGGCGACGGTTGCACCGCGCCGGGCCACTGTCCGGCACGCGCCGGATGGTTAATGCCAGGATGACGCCGGGCGTCCGCGAATAGCGCACAGGCGCGACTTCTCGGTTCCTGAACCCGCATACTATGAGGCCCCGCGCCCGGCTTGCCAAGGGCTGCCTCTCCGGGCTGAACGAGGGCGCGATACTGGCGGCCTGGCGCCGAAAGCGGCAAGACGTGCCAAGACATGGAGTTAGCTCGTGCTCTCCCGATGGGTCGGCGCCGGGCAACGGTGTATATTCCCGCATTCCACTCATCACTCCAAGCCAGCCTGGAGCATGCCGCATGACCGACATCATCCCCGCCAGGTATCAGCCGAAGCTCCCACTCGAGCAGTTGATCATCTCCGATGGCCCGGGCGCCGAAGCGCTTGAAGTGGATGTGCTCTTCGTCGGCGGCGGTCCGGCCGGACTGTCCGGTGCGCTCGAGCTCACGAGGCTGGTCCGCGCGGAGCGCGAACAGGGCGGTACCATCGGCGACGTGTCCATCGGTGTGTTGGAGAAGGCCGGGAGTCTGGGCGAACATAGCCTCTCCGGCGCGATCGTAAATCCGCGCGTCTTTCGCGATCTCTTTCCCGCGACGGCCGTCGAGGATCTGCCGTTCCGCCAGGCGGTCGGACGCGAAGCGGTGTACTTCCTCACCGCACACCGGGCGATCCGAACACCAACTCCGCCCACCATGAACAACCATGGTTTCTACTCGGCCTCGCTCTGCGAGGCGGTGCGCTGGTTGGGAGCACGGGCCGAGGACGCGGGGGTCGATATTTTTGCGGGATTTCCTGCGGGGGCGCTGCTGACCGATGGCACGCGGGTGACCGGTGTGCGGACCACTCCATCCGGACTCGATCGGGATGGCCAACCGAGCGCTGCCTACGCCGAGCCGACCGACGTGGTGGCCAAGGTCACCGTGCTGGCCGAGGGGTCGCGCGGGATGTTGGCCCAGGCCTATCGGGAATGGCGCGGAATCGGATCCCCCAACCCCCAGATCTTTGCCCTTGGCGTCAAGGAAGTCTGGGAAACCAAGCGGCCGCTCGACCGGGTCGTTCACACCCTGGGCTGGCCGCTGCCGTCGGACACCTTTGGCGGCAGCTGGATGTATCCCATGGGACCGAATCAGATCTCGCTCGGTCTCGTAGTCGGCCTCGATTCGCCGCGGGCCAACATCGACGTGCACTGGCTGCTGCAACGCATGAAGACGCACCCGCTCTTTCGCAAATATCTCGAGGGCGGTGAGTTATTAGAGTGGGGCGCCAAGACCATTCCCGAAGGAGGCTACTACTCCCTGCCCGAGCGCTTCCATGGCGATGGTGTCCTCATGGTGGGCGATTCGGTCGGCCTGGTGGATGTCCCCTCGTTGAAGGGCATCCACTATGCCATGCAATCGGGCGTCTTTGCCGCCCGGGCGGCATTCGAGGCGCTCAAGCGAGGTGACACGTCGGCGGCAACCCTCGGGGCGTACGATCGGATGCTCCGGGAGAGCTACGTCGCGGAAGAACTCTACCGGACCCGCAACATGCGTTTGGCCTTCAAAGGCGGTCTCCTAGCGGGGGCGGCCAAGGCCGGGGTAATGGCCCTGACCAACGGCCGGGCTTTCGGCAAGCA
>DATHRW010000295.1:0-5408 GCA_035464955.1 Gemmatimonadales bacterium | reverse complement strand
TCTTCATTCCGCTTGCACTCATGGCTCGGCAGGCGACGCGGACCCCGCGGGGAACGTTGATTGCCGGGATCGCCGTCATGATCGGTATGTGGCTCGAACGCTTCAACATCGTGGTTCCCACATCGGTCAACCCGATCTGGGAGATTGAGACACTCGGCCGCTACCTCCCGAGCTGGATCGAGCTTTCGATCATGGCGGCGAACTTTGCCGGTTTCATCCTGCTCTATATGCTCGCGACCAAAGTGGTCCCGATCGTCTCCATCTGGGAAATGAAAGAGGGGCGAGAACAGTCCGTGCGCGAAGTCGCCGAGCGGGTTCATTCGTATCTTCCTGAACCAACCTCACCGGCTCCTTCGGGAGGTGGCTCATGAGCCCTGTCTGGACGGGCCGACGGTTCTGGGCGCCAGTGACGGTTTGCGCCGGTCTCCTTATGGGGCACCAAGTGGTGTGGTCGCAGGCCATATCGCCGATTCCGGGAGATCCGATCGCCGGTCGCCGCATCTTCGTGGAGCGAGACTGTGTGCGCTGCCACTCCATCTGGGGGAACGGTGGCACCTTGGGCCCGGACTTCGCGACCGTCGGCGCTGGGCGGAGCCTGCAACAACTCGCCGGCATGTTCTGGAACCACACTCCCCAGATGATCGAGACCGTACGCGGCCGGGGATTCGATTGGCCTAGCTTCACCGAGGAAGAGCTGGCGGACATCATCAGTTATGTCTATTACGTGAAGCTGTTCGACGAGCCCGGCGACCCGGTGTTGGGCGACCGGTGGTTCCGCGAGAAGCGCTGTATCCAGTGTCATGCCGTGGGAGGGCAGGGTGGCCGGAGCGGGCCCCCGCTCGATGACTATGCTCGGTACCCCGCCCCGATCATGTTGGCCCAGGGGATGTGGAACCATGGTCCCGCGATGCAGGCCCAGCAGGCTCGACGAGGCGTTCCCATCCCCACCTTCATCGGGCGAGAGATGGCGGACCTTCAGGCCTATATCCGTAAGGCTTCGAGCCTGGGCAACCGCGTCATCGAACTCCACAAGCCGCCCGACCCCAATCGAGGACAGCGACTGTTCCGTTCCAAGGGCTGTGCAGGATGTCACGGGGCCGATGGTAGGGGGACGGCGGTTGCGCCAGACCTCCGTACAGCGACGCAACGACTCCGGGTCTCGGAGATCGCCGGGCAACTCTGGAACCATTCCGCCCAGATGTCTCGCGTCACGCTGGCCCAAGGTGTTGCCTTCCCGCAGTTTCGCGGCACGGAGATGGCTGACGTCATCGCCTTCATGTACTACCTAAGGTTCTATGAGCGCCAGGGGAACGTGAAGACCGGTGAAACCCTATTCGTTCGGAAAGGGTGTGCAACCTGTCACAGCCGGGGCGAAGGACCATCGACCGGGCTCGACCTCTCGAAGTCCGAAGCAGTCCTCACTCCGCTCAAGCTAGCGACGGCGATGTGGGATCATGCACCAGCAATGTACGACCGAGCGCAGCTCCAGCACGTCGAGTGGCCCCGCTTCGAGGGTGACGAGATGCGGGATCTCTCGGCCTACTTGCAGGACCTGGCGTCCCAGGGGCAGTAGCACCTCAGCTCCCGGCCTTCCTCTCCCCTGCGTTGGTCGTTTCTTCTTATTGGTGTGGGGCGTGACACGTCACGCAGGAACCGCCTCCGGGGGCTGGCTGTCACAGCCGGTCGCAAGGGCCGCGATTGCGGCGGCCTGCGCCAGGGTCAAGCGGGTCCGGCGTCGCAGCAGAAGCATGGCGATCTGATCCCTCCGTCGTGGCTAAGTATGCCCTGGACCTAGTTTTCTACCCAGCAGAAACTGAAAACACCATGAAAACGGAATGAAGTTCTCGGATTAATGCTGATCGGAACCAGAATCCCACCGCTTCACTGTGGATTAACAATTAGTTCACTAGATGGAAGCAATTTATTGGCAACCCTGCCACGCCACCTCTCGCCCGGGGGTCACCTTGGTACCTGAAACTTCGATCGGTCCCGACCCGGGAACGATGTCGCTGGAGGTCTCGCTTCGGCGCTCGGACGGCCGAGCCTGCGGCTAGGATGCACCAGACTCAGGCGGCTCACGTACTTCGGGTCGGCGATCCTGGTGCTCATCGGGATCTTCAGTATCCGCTGGAACGTGGTGATCGGCGGGCAACTCTTCTCCAAGAGCCTGCGCGGGCTCACGGTCTACAAGGCAGAGTGGCTCGGTTTGGAGGGCTTGCTAATGACGGCTGGATTGCTCATTCTCCCCTTTATGGTGCTATGGATCCTGGCCAAGGTGCTACCCCCCTGGCCAAACGTGAAACTGACGGCGTCCAACACGCGACTGACCGAAGCATCATAACCATTATTCGATGAGGGTCGAATCATGGTCACCCATCAAATATGCGCGGCTTTTACACGACAAGGGGTACGACGCTGGGTTGTCTGCGTGTCGGTGGCGCTCTCCGTGCCCGCGGTCGGCATTTTCGGGCAGGATGCCCCGCCCGGGTCGACACAGAACGCACTCGCGGGCTCTTGGGTGTTCGGCGCCAAAGGGTGTGCCAGCTGTCACTCGATCAACGGCTTGGGCGAGACAGTTGGACCGGACTTGGGTCGGATCGGGCAGCTACGCACGTATTACGACTTGGCGGCGGGGTTCTGGAATCATTTTCCCCAGATGGTGAAACAGATGCGCGAGATGGGCTTTGACCCGCCCCGCGTGAACGAACGAGAAATAGGCGATCTTATTGCCTTCCTGACCTCGATCAACTACTTCGACACGCCGGGCGATCTGGACAAGGGAAGGGCCCTCTTCACGGACAAAGAGTGCGTCCGATGCCATCAAGTCGCTGGGGTCGGCGGGGTCGTCGCGCCGAGCCTGGACTACTTGGGCAACATGGGCTCTCCCATCCAAGTCGCCGCCGCCATGTGGAACCACGGCCCTGCCATGACCGAGGCGATGCAAACGCTCGGAATCCGTCGGCCCGGCTTTAGCGCTACCGAACTCAACGACCTCATTGCATTCCTCCGGTCAGCCGCTCCCGGCCCGCCGCAGGGCCCTATGTATGTCCTACCGGGACGAGCTGACCTGGGCCGCAGATGGTTCGTGGAAAAGGGGTGCCTCGAATGCCACAGCATTCGCGGCCGAGGAGGTTCGCGCGCACCTGACCTGGCCAGCCAGGGCCGGCAGCTAAGCCTTTCCGAGTTCGCGGCAACCATGTGGAACAAGGCCCCGGGAATGCTTCGGGTCATGCGAGCGCAGGGCATCTCGGCCCCGCAGCTCGAAGTGAGCCAGATGGCCGATATCGTCGCCTACCTTTATTCGGTGCGGTATTTTCAGCGGGCGGGTGATGCCGCGGCCGGACGACGCGTCATTCAGAATCGGGGGTGCCTCGAATGCCATACCCGAAGGACGGCTCGCGGCGTGAGGGCCGGTGGCGACCTGGCGAAGGTTCGGGGCCTCCACTCCCCGACGGCGGTGATCGCGGCCATGTGGAACCACGGCCGGGTCATGACCCAGGAGGCCGAGGGCCGCATCATCTGGCCCACACTCCTTGCGAACGAGATGGCGGACATCGCAGCCTACTTCATTCAGGTGGGCTCCCCACAGTGATCCATGTCCGCACTCGGCCGATTGCCGTTTTGCTGGTGGCAGCTGCCCTGGCCCTGCCCACGTCCGCCTGGTCCCAAGCCCCAGAGCAGCCAACCTGCATAACGTGTCACGAGATCCTGCCCGATGCCCGGCTGTCCAATCCCGCAAAGAACTTCCGCGGAGACGTACACGCGACCAAGGGCTTCGGGTGCGTGGCCTGTCACGGAGGCGACGCGACGATCGCGGGGTTGGCGGCCATGGATCCGGACAAAGGCTATCTGGGCAAGCCCGCTCGTGAATTGGTTCCTCAGCTCTGCGGTCGTTGCCATTCCGACGCCCAGTACATGCGGCAGTACAACCCAGCATTGCGGGTAGACCAGGAGACCGAGTATGCGACCTCGGTTCACGGCCAACGACTGGCAAGGTTGAATGATCCAAACGTCGCGACGTGTGTGAGCTGCCATCCAGCCCACGATATTCGGCCGCCCTCGGATCCGCAGTCCAGCGTGCACCCGCTCCAGGTTGGTCAGACCTGCGGTGCCTGCCATGCCAACCCGGCCTACATGGCATCCTACGGAATCCCTACGGACCAAGAGGAGAAGTACGAGCGGAGCATCCACTGGACCATGCTCAGCGAGCAGCACGACCTCTCCGCTCCGACCTGTAACGACTGCCACGGGAACCACGGGGCGGCCCCTCCCGGAGTGTCCTGGGTGGGGAACACCTGTGGCCAATGCCACTCCACCATGGCGGACTACTTCGCCCAGAGCCTCCACGCGAAGCTGTTTCCCATGCTGGGTGTGCCCGGCTGCGCCGCCTGCCATAACAACCACGAGATTGTACCCGCCAGCGACGAACTCCTCGGGTTCGGCGAAGGAGCGGCGTGCGTCAGGTGCCACAAGCCCGAATCGGCGAGTGGGGAGAAGATCCAGGCCATGCGCTCGCTGCTCGATTCGCTGATTCTATCCTCGCATCGGGCCGATTCACTCCTGTTGCGGGCGGAGAATTCAGGGGTCGAGGTGAGCCAGGCCCTCTTCGACCTCGAAGGAGCGCAGACGGCTTTGGTACAAGCCCGGGCCGCGGTGCATGCCTTCGTGGTCGACTCCGTCGCGGCCCATGTCAATGCGGGGCTGGTGATCACTGATACTGCTTCTGCCCGGGGCGATCGGGCCATGGGTGAGCTTCGGTTTCGGCGGACCGGGCTGGCCGTATCGGTGGGTATCATCCTGCTATTGATTGCGGGGCTCATGCTCCGCATCCGCGAGATCGACCGCAAGGCAGTTACGACCTAACTCGAGGACGGTGCATGACAGAGCTTGCGCAGGCCCCAAGGCCGCCCCGCAGGAGGTTCATCGAGTACCTGATGAGCCGGACGCTCACCACCTGGCTGTTGAGCACGGGCATTGGCGGTCTGGTAGCGGCCATCGTCTATCCGGCAGGGCGCTACATCGTCCCTCCCAAGACTGGAGAATCCGCCGCGGGCAGCGTGACGCTCCCGTTCTCTCCCGAAGAGATCCAGCCGAACGAGGGGAAGATCTTCAAGTTCGGCAGCCGCCCGGGCATTCTCGTCCGCTCGGCCACCGGTGACCTGCGAGCCTTTTCGGCCAACTGCACCCACCTCGGCTGTATCGTGCAGTACCGGCCGGACATTGGCCATATCTGGTGTGCCTGTCATAATGGCCACTTCGACCTGAGCGGTCACGTGGTGCAGGGACCGCCGCCCGAGCCGCTCGAAAGCTTCGTGGTGAACGTGCGCGGCGATCAGATCGTCGTGAGCAAGGGCGCCTGACATGCCGCGCATGCGCATGTGGCTGGACTCGCTCGGGGCGTATCTCGA
>DATHRW010000294.1:0-4851 GCA_035464955.1 Gemmatimonadales bacterium | reverse complement strand
AACACCAATCGCCCGAGACCTCCCAAGAATGGGCCTCCCGGGTTATCATGGCCCGTCCCCCACACCAGGAGCACCATCAGATGTGGCCGCATCGAGTTCCCGCCCGATCGATCCTACTCCCGCTCGGCTTGCTGGCTGTCCCTGCCGCCTTGACCCGCACCGCGGACGCCCAACAGGCAGCCGCCCCAGAAAGCCTGTACACCCAGGCGCAGGCCGATCGTGGGCACGATGTCTACCGGGCCCAATGCGCCGAGTGCCACGGACAGAACCTGAATGACGGGGGCGTCGTCCCGCTCGCCGGCCCCGCGTTCATCCAAAATTGGAGCCGGGCGGATCGCTCGCTGGGCGACCTCTACTACATCACTCGGACAACCATGCCGCGGGCAGCCGGAGGCTCTCTGTCCGAGCGCGAGTACATCGATGTCCTGGCGTACATCCTCGAGCGGAATGGGTATCCCGCGGGCGAGACGCCCCTCACGACCGACCAGGCGGCGCTCGGCGAGGTATACCTCACCTCGGCACCGATGGCGGCTGCCGCTCGCGCGAAGGCGCCGCCGCCCGAGTTCATTCCGGGGGAGAAGGGCCTCGAGCCATCGGGCAGCGGGCCGACACAGGAGGAGCTGCTCGCGGCTCACGGCAATACCAGCGACTGGCTCTATCACACCCATGATTATACCGGCCGCCGCTACGTCGACCTCTCAGAGATCACGCCGGCCAACGTGGGCCGGCTCCAGGTGGCCTGTGCCTACCAAGTGGGTGATCTGGGGTACTTCCAGACCGGCCCGATCGTGTATCGCGGCGTGATGTACGTGACGACCCTGCACACGACGGCGGCCATCGACGCCACCACCTGCCGAGAGAAGTGGCGCCACACCTGGGAGCCGCTCGCGTCCGATGTCTGGCCCAACCAACGCGGGGTGGCGATCAAGGACGGCCGCGTCGTGCGCGCGACCTCGGACGGCTATCTCTTCGCGCTCGACGCCGCCACCGGGGAACCCTTGTGGACCCGCCGGATCGCAGACGCCGCGCTGGGCGAGACCATCACCATGGCGCCGATGATCTTCGAGGACCTGGTGCTGATCGGGCCGGCCGGCAGCGAGAACAACATCTCCGGCTGGGTCGGTGCGTTCCGGCTCAGCGACGGGAGTCCGGTGTGGCGGTTCAAGACCGTACCCGGTGCGGGAGAGCCGGGCAACGAGAGCTGGCCAAACCCCACCGGCATCCCGCTCGGCGGCGGGGCCGTGTGGACCCCGCTCGCGCTCGACGTGGAGAAGCGCGAGGTGTACGTCGCCGTGACCAACCCGGCGCCCGATCTGCCGGCGCACTTGCGACCCGGGCCCAACCTCTACACCAACTCGCTCGTGGCCCTGGACGTGAGCACCGGGAAGCTCAAGTGGTACGAGCAGCTGGTACCCAACGACTCCCACGACTGGGACCTGACGCAGGTGAGCCCGTTGTTCGAGGCCGATGTCCGCGGCCAACGGAGGAAACTGGTGGCCACGGTTGGAAAGGACGGCATCCTCCGGGTGCTCGACCGGGAAACCCGCGAGCGTCTCTACCAGACGCCGATCACCACCCAACAAAACGTGGACGTGCCGCTCTCAAAGGAGGGAGTGCTGGTTTGCCCCGGGCTGTTGGGCGGCGTTGAATGGAACGGGCCGGCGTATAACCCGCGGGCCAACCTGCTCTATGTGAATGCAGTGGATTGGTGCACCACCTTCGCACTGGAGGATTCGGTGCGTTTCGTCGAGGGCGAGCTTTACGTCGGCGGGACATTCGAATTGGCGGAGACCAGCCAGGGGTGGCTCACCGCGGTGGACGCGTCCACCGGTCGTGTCGCCTGGCGGTACCGCTCAGCGCGGCCGATGGTCTCGGCCATCACCACCACCGGCGGCGGGCTCGTGTTCACCGGCGAACTGGACGGGGACTTCATGGCGTTGGACGCTCGCTCCGGCAAGGTACTCTATCGTCTCAACACCGGTGGGCCGATCGGCGGGGGCGTGGTCAGCTACGCACTCGGCGGCAAGCAATACGCAGCGGTGGCGTCGGGCAGAGCCTCGCTCTTCTTCGGCCCGGTGGGGGCGCCGACGGTCTTCGTGTTCGCACTGCCGAACGACTAGCAAGATCAGGATCTACTAGACTGAAGGAGGAATACTGACATGCGGGTTCTCGTCATTTTTATCTCCGTTGCGTTTGTGACGCTCCTACCCGGGCGAGTGTTGGTGGCCCAGGAAGCCCACGGACACGGAGACTTAGGCCACGTACGCTTCCCGGTGAGCTGTAGCGAAGCCGCCAACCAGGACTTCGACCGTGCGGTGGCCTTGCTCCACCACATGATGTACGTGGAATCGCGGCAGGCGTTCGAGGACCTGGCGCGGGAGGAGCCGAGCTGTGCCATGGCGCACTGGGGAGTCGCGATGACGCTGTTCCAACCGCTCTGGCCCACCCGCCCCAGCGCGGATGATCTACGTCGCGGATACCAAGAAGTTCAACTGGCCATGGCTGGGGAGTTGACGGAGCGCGAGCGGGCTTTCCTTCACGCCGCAGAGGGCTTCTATCGGGAGCCAGATAGCGCCCCGTGGGCCACTCGACTGGCGAGGTTTGAGGCTGGCATGGCCGAAGTGTACCAGGCCTACCCCAACGACCATGAGGCGGGTGCATTCTATGCGTTGTCGCACCTGGCGACCGGCTCCCCATCCGACAAGACCCGAGCTCATCAGACCCGGGCGGCGGCGATCTTGGCAGAGATCAACGCTCAGGAGCCTGCCCATCCCGGTGCCATCCACTACACCATTCACGCGAGCGATGTGGACGGAAGGGCAGCCTTGGGAGCGGGCATCGCCCGTACCTATGACGACATCGCCCCGTCGGTGCCTCACGCGCTCCATATGCCGACTCACATCTTCGTCAGGCTGGGTGAGTGGAACGACGTAATCGAATGGAACCGGAAGTCGGCGGACGCGGCGCTCGAGCACCCGGCTGGCGAGTACGTGTCGCACCACTATGCGCACGCGATCGACTACCTGGCGTACGCCTACCTGCAGCAGGCCCAAGACGAGAAGGCCCAGGCCGTTCTGGACGAGCTCCGGTCGAAAGAACCTTATCAGAAGACCTTTGTAAGCGCGTTCCACTTGGCGGCGACACCGGCTCGCTACCTTGTCGAGCGTCGGAAGTGGGAAGAGGCGGCGTCATTGGCGGTTCGGAATCCGACCGCGTTCCCATGGGAGCGTTTCGCCGCCGCAGAGGCGATGACCCACTTCGCGCGCGGCCTCGGCGCTGCGCGTTCAGGCAACGCAGCTGCCGCTCGGGAGTCCGCTGCACGGCTCCGGGCACTCCAGGATGCGGAGACGGCCAAGGGCGAGAGCTACTGGGCCACCCAGGTGGAGATCAAGCGCCTCGCGGTGGAGGCATGGGTCGCGCTGGCCGATGGAGACCAAGAGAATGCGCTGGAACTCATGACGGCGTCGGCGGCACTCGAGGCCTCGACGGAGAAGCATCCCGTGACCCCGGGCGCCTTGCAGCCGGCGTTCGAGCTGTTGGGCGACATGCGGCTCGAAACGGACCAGCCCGACGCGGCGCTCGCGGCCTACCGGCAATCGCTCGAGAAGTGGCCCCGACGATTCAACAGTCTCCTGGGTGCCGCGCGCGCGGCCCATCGAGCCGGGCACGGCGAGGTGGCGCGCGAGTACTACCGTCAACTCATCGACCTAGCGAGGGACAGCACCAGCCGCGAGGGAATCGCCGAAGCGCGTGAGTACACTGCCGAGGCGGGTGTCCCTGGCTAAACGCAGACCAAGGCCCGGTCAGAAGACCGGGCCTTGGTCTTGATCACATCACGTGCCCCTCGAGCAGCCACTTACAGGCGCGTCGCACCCCTACTTCAAGAGCATATCGTGCGGTCCTGCGGGGCCCGCCGGGAAGTTGTTGAAGTCGGGTGCAAACGCCGGGTCCACCGTTATACCCTCAGCAGTCACCCGAAGCAGCCAGGCGCCAAACTCGACGTCGCCGTCGAAGCGTGACAGAATCGAATTGGTCACGTAGAGCCTCCGGCTGTCGGGTGACAGTTTCATCATGTTCGGCTGCGGCAGTTCCACCTCGCTCACGAACACGGGGTGGGATCGGTCACGGATGTCGTACTGCTGCACCCGGTCCCCGCCCCAGAGGCTCACGAACAGGAAGCGGTTATCGTACGAGATCCGGATGTCAGCGGGCGCCGCCCCTTCACCCAACTCGAGCACTCGGGTGAACTCGAGTCTCCCGTCTCGATCCCGGTCTTCCCAATGCCAGATGCTGTTCCCCAGCATGCAGTTGATGTACCCGCCCAATCCGGCAGGCCCATGGAGCCACCGCACTTCGAGCGGCGCCAAGTCAAGATGTTCGACCTGGAGCGGCTTCTTCTTCTCGAAGTCCCAAACCACCACTTCGTCACCCACGAGCGAAGGATCCTGGGTGTGTCCTTTGACGTGGGCGGGGGGAGCCCAACTCGACGTGATCATGCGGTTGAGCTCAGGCTTGACGCCGACGTCGTACATGAACACCGGGGGCCCGTCTCCTTTGCGCGACGGGTAGGTCTCGAGCAGGTTGCCGTCGTCATCGAGCTTGACTAATCCCCCGGGTGTGCCCCCGCCCACTGAGCCGAGCATGGAGATCAGCACCCCGTCGGGAAGGGCGTAGAGGGTGTGGGGGCCGCTGTAGCCGGTGGGGTCGAGGTCCACTGTGCGAACCAGCTTCGGCCGTCGGGGGTCGGGCTCCAGATCGTAGATGAAGATTTGATTGGTGAACATGCCGCCGCCGAATATCCGCTTGGCGTTGGCGGTGTACCCAAAGTGGTGGGCCTCGGAGGCCCGTGCG
>DATHRW010000293.1:0-15887 GCA_035464955.1 Gemmatimonadales bacterium | reverse complement strand
CGTAGTCAACCGGAACGAGTGCGTCGATCCGGTCGACATGAATGAATGAGTCGCCGTGGGTGCGCGGTGTCCTGGGGTTCACCTCGGCCAGGACCAGATCGGCGGCTTCCACGGCGGCCCGGACGATATCCACGGAGACGCCCAAGCTCACGTACCCGTGCCGATCGGGTAGCGACACCTGGATCAGCGCCACGTCGATGCGCACCCGCCGGCTCTTGATGAGCGCGGGAATCTCCGACAAGAATACGGGCATGAAGTCGGCACGCCCCTCGGCGACCGCGGCCCGCACGTTGTGTCCGATGAAGAAGGCAGTATGACGAAACCGGTGCTCCATCCCGGGCTGGACGTAGGGCGCGGGCCCGAGCGTCATGAGATGGACGATATCGTTGTCTGCGAGATGGCCGCCGTGGGCCACCAGTCCCTCGACCAACTCATGAGGCTCCGCCGCTCCGGAGCCGATGAGGATTCGCCGCCCGCGCGGGATCAGCTTGATTGCCTTCTCCACCGTCGTGATTTTCGACGCGTGCGTCTGCTTCCAGTCCTGCATGGCACCGCTCATCGTCACTACCCTTTCGTCCGTGAGCCGGGCTGAAGTCTCGACATCAATGCGTGAGAAGTTCATGAAGAGCGCCCGAAACCTCGTTTAGCCCTGGGTGGCCGTGTCACGATCCTCGTGGATTGCCGGTCGTGGCTGCGCCGCTCGGGAGGATGCGGATCGTAATATATTGCCGGACAACACATTAGCAGCACTCCCCGCCCGTCCTCCCCATCGTGAGGGACGCGGTGTCTGCCTGGAGTTTGCCCTGGCGAGTGCGGCCGCTGTTCCTTACCATGCAAGGCATCCCCCTCGAGAGGTGTGCCGATGTCGACTGTCCAAGACATCCTCCGTCACAAAGGCAGTGACGTGGTATCGATGGTTGCCGATGAGTCAGTGGTGAACGCGGCCCGGCTGATGAACGAACGTGGGATTGGCGGCGTCGTCGTGATGGACGGCGGGGCCATGGTGGGCATCTTCACCGAACGCGACATTCTCCGCCGGGTTGTGGCCGAACGCCGCGACCCTGCAACCACCACGATTCGGGATGTCATGACCTCGCCCGTCACCTGTTGCCCGGTCGACACCACGCACGACGAATGCATGAAGGTGATGACCGAGCGACGGATCCGGCATATGCCGGTGGTGCAGGGTGACGAGGTGATCGGGATCGTGACCAGCGGCGACATGCTGGCCTACCGGGTACGGGATCAGGAAAGCACGATCGCACTCATGAAGAGCTACGTCTACGATAACCGCTGACCGTCGGCACACGATCAGCGGTCTCGTCCCTAACGTGCTGGTTCCAACGCGTCCTGGGCTGCGTCGCCAAGGAGGGTACTGGCCACCACCACGAGCACGAGCATCAACCCGGGCGCGGTCGCGACCCACGGGGCGTTGACCAGCGTATCCCGCCCGGACGCGATCATGTTGCCCCAGGACGGCGTTGGCGGCTGCACCCCCACGCCCAAGAAGGACAATCCGGCTTCGAGCATGATGGCGTTGCCCAACCCAAGCGTCGCGGCCACAATCACCGGCGTCAGGGCATTGGGGAGAATGTACCGGGTGAGGATGCCGGATCGGCCCACGCCCAGTGCCTCGGCTGCTTGGACGAACGGACGAGCGCTCAACCCACGGACCTCCCCATACACCAGCCTGGCGATCGGCATCCATCCAGTCACCCCGAGGACGACAATGACCACCGTCGCACTGGGCTGCCACAGGGCCGCGAGCAACAAGAGCAACACCACCCGGGGCAGGGCAAGGGCGAAGTCGGTAAGGCCGAGTAAGGCCGCTCTGATCGGCCCACACCAGTGCCCGGCAACGGCGCCGACCACGATCCCGATCGCCACCGAGAGCGCCACGGCAAGCACGCCGACGGTGAGTGAAATGCGCGAGCCGTAGACGAGCCGCGTCCACACGTCCCGGCCGAACCGATCGGTACCGATCAGATGAAAGACGCCGCGGAGATCGGTACTCAATGGCGGTAGAAAGCGTGTGGCCACGACATCTCCCTGCACGGTCGGATCGCCGGTCGAGAGCACCGGGGCAAGCAGCGCGAGGACACCGAGAACCGTGAAGATGCCGAGGCCGAATACGGCCCGACGGTCGGTCCACCCCCTCGCGCTGTTCATGCGTGCCTCACCCGAGGGTCTACCCAGGTCATCAGCACATCGGCCGCGAGGTTCCCCAGCACTACCAGAATGGCGCTGACGGCCGTCGCCGCCATGACCACGGGGTAGTCCCGCGCCTGGACGGCCTCCACCAGGACTCGTCCGACACCCGGCCAGGCGAAGACGGCCTCGACGAAGACGGCGCCGGAGAACAGGGCGGGAATGGAGAGGCCGAGCAGGGTTACCAGGGGAACGAGGGCGTTGCGAAGCACGTGATGAAAGGTGACGCGCGATGCGGCGAGTCCTTTCGCTCGCGCGACAACCACGTACGGTTGGGACAATACGTCCACCATGGAGCCGCGGACGAAGCGGGCCGCCCCTCCGATCCCGATCAGGGTCAGCGTTGCGACCGGGAGGGCGAGATGCCGGAGCCGATCCAGCACCCACGGCCAGCCGGTCACGAAGTCGGCGTCCAATCCAGCCGCACCGAAGGCCGGCAGGATCCGCAGCCAGTAGGTGAAGACCATGACCAGCATCAGGCCGAGCCAGTATCCCGGCAATGCGTACACGGCAACGGTGGTGACCGAGATCGTCGTGTCCAGGCGGGTTCCCCTCGCGTTGGCCTGGACGGCACCCACGAAGAGGCCGATGACATAACTCAAGCTGAGAGAGAGGCCTACGAGAAGTACGGTCGCAGGCCATGCGCGGGCGATGACTTGGCGCACCGGCCGGCCCCGCGCAATGCTGGTTCCCCAGTCACCAACCGTGAACCGCCCTATCCAGGACGCGTACTGGGCGAGGAGAGGACGATCCAGGTCGAGGGCGCGTCGTTGCGCGTCGATCTGAGCCGAGGTGGCGGCAGGCCCGATCAGCCGTTCGACCGGATCGCCTGGCGCGATGTGGAGCAGGAGAAAGGTGAGCGTGACAACGCCGAAGACCACGGCAGCACCGATCGAGAGACGCCGGACGAGAAACCGGATCATCCCAAGAATCTCAGGGGCGGTGGCACGTGGCGCCAGTCCTTCTTGCCGCTTGGAGGGAACCTCGTTCGGCCCTTAATTACCTGCTATGGTGAATCGACTTGGGCTGGGCGTGCTCCTCCTTGCCGCGGCGGCATGTGGCTCTGCGGCGGCACGGCGCGGATCCACGGTGCTGTATGCGTCCGGAGCCGACCTCCAGAGCAGCAACCCCCTCGTCACGATTCACCCGCTCGCGAAACAGGTCCAGCGGTACGTATTCCTGACGACGCTCGTGCGTTACGACAGCGCGCTCGCGGTCGAGCCGTATTTGGCCCGGTCGTGGCAATGGTCTCGCGCAAACACGAGGCTCACCCTGCATCTCGCGTCGAACGTGCGGTGGCATGATGGCACACCCACCACCGCCGTGGACGTGCGATTTACCTTGGCTGCGGCACGCGACCCATCAACCGGCTATCCCCGGCTGGCCGACTTGGCACAGCTTGCTGGCATCGAGGTGCTCAACGACACGACCGTCCTGCTCGAATTCGACCGCCCACAGGGGGGCGTCCCCGACGTGCTCACGGACCTGGCGATTGTGCCGGCACACAGGCTCGACACCGTGCCGCGGGATCGAATGCGCCAGGCAGCGTGGAACCAGGCGCCGGTCGGCAACGGCCCCTTCCAGTTCGTGTCGTATGAGCCCAACCGGCGGTGGGTCTTCGCCGCCAATCCAGACTTCCCGGCCGCCCTCGGCGGCCCCCCGCAGTTGGATCGCTTCATCCTCGTGGTGGTGGACGAGCCGACCACCAAGCTCGCGGCGCTCACCGCCGGGGAACTGGACTTCGCCGGTATTCAGCCTGCCCATGCGGACTTCGTGCGGCGAGATCCCGAGCTCGTGGTTCTCGACTACCCGCTCTTGTTTACGTACGGCCTCGTGTTCAATACCCGGCGTGCGCCGTTTGACGACATTACGGTTCGTCGGGCGGTTTCGCTCAGCATCGATCGGGATGAAATCGTCGAAGGCTACCTCTACGGCTTCGGCGCGAGCGCCTTTGGCCCCATTCCGCCAGGCGTGCCGGAAGTGCCGGCGCCGCCGACCGTCCCGATGGACCTCGCCTCGGCGCGGCGGCTGCTCGGCGACCGACGGCCGAGCTTCGAACTCCTGACAGTGGGCAGCGGCGAGGCCGCGCTCGAGCAAATGCTTCAAGCACAACTGCACGAAGTTGGTTTCGACGTCCGAATCCGCCAACTCGAGCTGTCGGCCTTTCTCGACCGGGTGTACGGACAGCACCACGACTTTCAGGGGGCGGTCATGGGGATTTCTGGCGACCTGTCCCTGGGGTACCTTAGGCCGCTCGTGGACCTAACCGGGATCACGGTGTCGGCCGGCGGCGAGGCCATCTCCCGCGTATTCGTCGATTCGGTTCCCGTGGCGTTCCTCTATTATGCGCGCGGCGTTCAAGGTGCCAATCGCCGGGTGCGCGGCGTGCGCATGGATCTCCGAGGAGAACTCAGCACGGTTGCCCAATGGCGGGTCGACCCCTGAACGGCCTGACCGAGGGGCTTCGAGCCAGCGCCCCGCTGCGACTGGATCTGGCTGGAGGCTGGACCGATGTTCCGCCCTTCTCGACGGTTGAAGGCGGTGCCGTGGTCAACGTGGCCATTCGGTTGTCCGCCACCGCCCAGTGGCTGCCGGGAGGGCAGGGGATCAGGCTCTTCTCGCGCGATCTTCGCGAAGAACTCCATGGCGTGCGCCTCGATCAACTGGACCAGTCCGGCAAACTCCGATTGCTCCGAGCGGCCCTTCGCGTCACGCCCGTTGACCCGCCATTTTCACTGGAGACCGATTGCGAGGCACCGCCGGGATCCGGTCTTGGAAGCTCCGGCGCGGTGGACGTAGCGTTGGCCCGAGTGCTGACGAGCGCAAACGGAACGGATGCCTCGCCGAAAGAACTCGCGGAGCTGGCCCGAAAAGCCGAGGCGGAGGTTGCTGGCGTTGCCGGCGGGAAGCAGGATCAATACGCCGCCGCATTCGGAGGGTTCCACTTGTTCGAATTCCAGGATCCTGAAGTGTCGGTGCGGCCGCTTCAACTCGATGCGGACTTTGCGTCCGCGCTCGCGCGGCAGACCGTGCTGTGCTATACAGGACAGTCGCGCATATCGGGCAATACCATCACGCGGGTGATGACGGCGTATGCCGATGGTGTCCGTGCCGTCACCGGGGCGCTCCTCGAACTCAAAGAGCTCGCTCACGCCATGGCAGACGCCCTGGTTGCCGCGGACCTCGAGCGCGTCGCCGTCCTCCTGAGCAGGAATTGGCGATGTCAGCAAGAGCTCGATCCGGGGATGCAGACGGACCTCATGAAACAACTGGAAGCCGCGGCGGCGGCGGCCGGGGCCTTGGGTGGAAAGGCGGCAGGGGCCGGCGCGGGAGGGTCGATGTTCTTCGTGATGCCTGATGATCCGGCACCGCTGATCGAGGCTGCGACGACCCTTGGGATGACGGTGATGCCTGTCGAATGGTCACGGGAGGGTATTCGCTCGTGTTGAGTCGGGACGACCTAGTCGCGCGCCGAGAGATCATTGACCAATCGTCGGACCTCGGCGGACTGCGTTCGCGGTTGCGCGAACAGGCGAAACCGCTCCTGGCCCGGATGCCGCCGCTGCCGAAGGCGAAGGCCCTGCTGTCGGTGGATGGGGGAATATGTCCTACGGATGGCGCAATCCTGATCTTCGATCCGTGGAGTCCATCGGCTCACCGCTGCCCACGGTGCCATGCGGTGGTGACGGGTGAACGCCACGACCAGAACTGGGCGCGCTTTCAGCATCTCTGGCTCGCGGAACGAATCGCCCACCTGTCTGCGGTCGGCGTCTTTGCTGATGACACCGGGTCGGTGTCGCGAGCCGTCGAGCTCCTCGAGTGGTATGGCGCCCACTATCACAGGTTCCCAAACCGGGACAACGTGCTGGGACCGAGCCGCCTCTTCTTCTCGACCTATCTCGAATCGCTATGGGTGACCAACGTCATGGCCGGCGCCTTCCTCCTCCGAGAGGGTGGTCTCCTCGGGGACGAGATCGAAGAGTCGGTTTCGCGCATGGCGGACGAGGCCGCGAACCTCATCGGGGAGTACAATGAAGGATTCTCGAATCGACAAACTTGGAACAATACCGCGCTTGCCGCCGTGGCCGCATGGTTTGAAGACGAAGCGCTTGCCCAGGCATCCATCGAAGGTCCGACCGGCCTGATCGCACATCTGGGGCGCGGCTACGGCCCCGATGGGATGTGGTATGAAGGAGAGAACTACCACCTCTTTGCCCTTCGCGGCCTGCTCACGGGTGCGTCATGGGCACGCCTCGCGGGAATCGACATCGGCGCTGAGCCGCCCTTGGCGGATCAGCTCACTCTGGCACTCCAGGCCCCTGCACGCACGGCCCTGCCGGATGCGACCTTCCCGGCGCGGAAGGACTCACGGTTCGGGCTGTCGCTTGCTCAGCCGATGTACCTCGAATGCTGGGAAGTCGGGATGGCGTGGGTCGGGTCCGGGGACGCGGAAACCGAGCGGTTCTTCACGTCGTGGCTGGCCAAGCTGTATCGCACTCCGGGCCAGCCGGCGGAGCCATTCGAGTCGTACCTGCATGAGGCGTCGCTCCCGGAGCCAAGCGGTATGCCACGAACCAGGGCGGAGTTGTCCTGGTGGATGCTATTGGAAATGATGCCGGAGTTACCTCCGGACAGTGGTTGGGAGGCCGACTCGGTCTTCATGGAGGGGCAGGGCCTGGCTGTGTTGCGGGACGACGGGCGCTACCTGAGCCTGGAATGCGGGCCCTACGGCGGTGGGCACGGACACCCTGACCGGCTGCATCTCTCCCTCTATGCTGATGGCACACTGTGGCTACCGGATTTTGGCACCGGGTCCTACGTGGCCGACACGCTGGCATGGTACCGCTCGACCCTGGCGCACAATGCGCCGCGCCTCGATGGGCTGTCACAAGTGCCCGATGAGGCGACCTGCGAGGCCTTCGATGTGGCCGACCGGTGGGGCTGGGTGCGCGGCCGCTACGGCGACATGCTCCGGACCGTCATTTCCGGCCCGGCATACGTGCTGGATATCCTGGAGTACGGAGGCCCGGATCGGCGCGTAGTGGAGCTGCCCTATCACTTCGAAGGAACAATGGCGTTTCCCTCGACGCTCACGTGGCGTCCGGGCGCGCTCGCCGGCGATCACGTCACCGGAGTCGAAGAATGTGACTGTCGAGCGGATGAGCCAGTCGTCATTGAGGCACGGGTCGGCGAGCGGAAGCTCAACGCGGTCTTTGCCTTCGATGGGGTGATGATCCGCGCTGCCGCGCCCGGCAGGCCGCCGAGCGGCGATACGGCCGAATTCGTCGTGATTCGTGCGGACGGTTCGGAGGTACGATTTGTCACACTCCTCGTGTCGCCGCATGCCGGGTCTGCTCCCACCCTCCGTGTGGCGCCCGGCCCTATCGAGGTGGAGACCCAGTCGGGCGTCGATCGGCATCGCGAGGTCGCCTCGGGGTGGGGCATCGAGGCCGGGGCCGAGGCGATCGAGCTCGGCGGGGTGAGAGAAGCGCCCCCCGTAGCCCCGACGAGGCTCGACCTCGAGCCGCCGATGCTGATTCAAGCGACTGTGCCGTTCGCGCCGGACACCCCGCCGCTCGACGGCTCCCTTGCCGGATTCGAATTCTCGGCGCCGCTCGGCCTCGACCACGAAGACCAATACCGCCGCAGCGAAGAGCCGTATCCCGGGCCCGAGGCATTCAGCGCGACGGCATACCTCAACTGGAATGGGGACGGGCTCTACCTCGCGGTGGACGTGAGAAAGCGTGATCCGTACTTCCGCCCCGGTGACGCGCCTCCGCTTCTCTTAGACAATGAAGTTGATGACATCCATTCCGATGGTATCCAGATCTATCTGCAACAGGATGCCGGCCGAGAGGTGTTCGGAATTCTCGCGGTGCCGGATGCAGCCGCGGGAGCCTCAGCTGGCGTTGTACGGTTCCTGGGTGTTGGAGGAGTGTCGATTGAGGCGCAATCTGCCGAGGGTCGATGGCAACGAACAGCCGACGGCTATTGCGTGACTCTGCGCATGACTCCGACGTGGTGGGAGTCGGTGCTCGGAGCCGACCGGGTGCGGTTTGACCTCATCGTGAACGAGATGCCGCCGCCTCCCGAGCGTTTGCGTCGTGCCGGTCAGCTCGTCTGGACGGGGGGAGGTGGCTGGGTGTGGCTGCGCGGTGATCGTCAGGATCCTCAGCGCTTCGGCGTGCTCGAGTTGCTGGCATGACACATGACACCCATCAAATGACTGCGCCGCACATCCCGGGCGAGACCTCGACCGGGAGCAAGCAACTCGCGGCCCTGTTCGGTCCTGATTGCCCGAATGACCTGCCGACCAGAGTGGTCCGTTCGTCCGGTGCTCGGATCTGGGACGAGCGCGGCCGCGAGTTCATCGACTATATCATGGGACTCGGCGCTGTGGCTCTGGGGTACGGTCATCCCGAGGTCAACCGCGCCGCGTCCGCGGCGATCGCCGCCGGAGTGGTCGGCCCGTTGCCGCCGCGACTCGAGGAAGAGGTGGCGGCGCTTCTGTCGCGGTCCATGCCATGGATGGAACAGCTTCGTTTCCTCAAGACGGGTGCCGAGGCGACACTGGCGGCGGTGCGCCTGGCACGAGTGCACACCGGGCGCGACCACGTTGTAACCTGCGGATATCACGGGTGGCTGGATTGGTGCCAGTCGGAGCCAGGGGTCCCTCGGGCGGTCCGGGCGCTCCACGAGCACATACCGTTCAACGACATAGACCAAGGTGTTTCGTGTCTCCGCCGGCTGGGTCCGGACCTTGCGGCGGTCGTCATCGAACCGGTTATCGATGGCGCACCCGACGTCGAATGGCTCGCCCGAATACGCACGGAAACTGAGCGGCTTGGTGCCGTGCTCATTTTCGACGAGATCAAGACCGCGTTCCGGATCGCCCTTGGGGGAGCGGCCGAGCGTTATGGCGTCAAGCCGGACCTGGCGGTCGTTGGTAAGGCGCTCGGCAATGGATTCCCGCTCGCCGCGGTGGGAGGGCGGCGGGACATCATGACCGGGGCAACGAGGACCTGGATCTCGTCGACCCTCGCCACGGAGCAGGTCGCGCTCGCTGCGGCGCAAGCGGTCATCGGCGTCATGGTCACGGAGCGGGTTCCGCGTCGGCTCGGCGAGCTTGGCGGCCGACTCTATGCCGGCCTCACGACGCTTGCCGGGCGGCATCCCTCCGTAATCTCCGCAGTTCGCGGCATGCCCGAGATGTGTTACCTGGAGTTTCGCGATCCCCTCCTCGGCTCTGGCGTGGTCAGGGCGGCTGCAGCCCGCGGGATCCTTTGGAAGCGCACGGCCTATAACTTCGTGTCCATGGCACACGATCCCGAGCTGATCGATCACACCCTCACCGTGTTGAACGAGGCCATTGGAGCCGTCCGGGGTGGTTCCCTAGGGAAGGACCAATGCTGATCGACGTGCACGCCCATTTCTATCACGACCGGACGCCGCGGGCCGATTATCGTGAGCGAAACGCGAGTCGTTTGCGTGCCGGCGAGCAGATGGGCATTTCGGTGCACGTCGCTTCGATTCTCGGGAGTTGGGGGCGTAGCTCGCCGATCTATTTCCCATCTCCTGACGACCTGACCTACGGCAACGATCAACTCGTGAGACTCATGCGGGCGAATCCGGGTCGGATTCGTGGCTACGTTGCGGTCAATCCGAACTTCGCTGCGCATGCGGGCGAGGAGGTCGCCCGGCTGCTGGGGAAGGACAGCGGAATGATCGGAATCAAGTTGGCCGCGAGCCGTCGGGCGAACGACCCGTTGCTCGATCCGATTTGCCGGTTGGCCCAAGCCCATGGCGTGCCGATCTTGCACCACGTCTGGCAGCACCGGCGCCGTGAGTGGCCGAACCAGGAGGCCTCGGACGCGGTGGAACTCTGTGCCTTGGCCCACCGTCACCCCGACGTGTCATTCATTCTGGCCCACCTCGCAGGCGGTGGGGACTGGCTGCACTCGCTTCGGGCGCTTCGGCCTCATCCCAACGTGTACGTGGATCTTTCCGGCAGCGGAGTCGACGGTGGCATGCTCGAAGTAACGGTGGAAACCGTCGGAGTCGACCGCATGCTCTTTGGATGTGATCTGACCATGGATACGGGCTGGGCCAAGCTCCGCTATCTCGAACGGCTGCTGACGCCCACCGAGGTGGAGCAGGTCGCCTGGCGAAACGCCGCTCGGATCTTTCCTGGTCGATCTTTCAGCCCCGGAGTGGTGTGAACATGGTGATCGATGTGAGCGCGTTCCTTGGCACGTACCCGTTCCGTCCCGTGACCGGGGGCACCCGCGACGGGCTGTTGGATGCCATGGATCGGGTCGGAATCGATGAAGCGTGGGTGAGCCATTTGCCGGCCATGTTCTGGCGCGATCCGATGGAGGGCAACGCGCCATTGTATGGGGTGACCAACGATTCCGACCGGCTCCGGCCTGTGCCGGCGGTGCATCCGGGGTTACCGAATTGGCGGGCCGCGTTCGATGATGCGCTCGAGCGCGGCGTGCCGGCCGTGCGATGTGATCCGGAGTACTACGCCTTGGCCCCCGACGGTGACCATCTGGCTGAGTTGCTGGGCGCCTGCGGTTTGGCTGGTGTCCCGCTCCTCGTTGCGGTTCGGCTCGAGGATGCGCGGCAACGTCATCCGAACGACCGGGCGGCGGAGCTTGCGCCCTGGCACGTCCGGTCGTTCGTACGCCACAATCCTGCTGTGCGGATCATCGTGACGGGAGCGGACCGGAGTTACATCGAGCAGGTCCATTTCGGCTCCACGCCTACCGAGTCGGCGCGGATCACCTGGGACATTGCCTGGGTGTGGGGGCCGCCGGAGGACGATCTGGCCATGCTGCTCGACACCATCGGACCTGAGCGCTTCGTGTTCGGCACTGGCCAACCGCTTCGGTTGCCCGAAGCGGTGGTGGCCAAGCTGGATTTGATCGAGCGCCCCGGGCCGTGGCGCGGTGCTGTCGAAGCCCGGAATGCCGAGCGGCTCGCCGCCAAGCGGGACGGATCGGGGTAAGGCGCTACCCCTTGTTGTAGTAGAAGCGTTCCTTCGCAACCTCCCCGTTCTTCCAGTGCCGCACGGCCACCTGAGCCAGGTTGACCCGGGGACCTCCCTTGAACGTGACGTCCATGGTCCATTCGGAGAAGCTCACGTCGCCCTGAACCGCGCTGGCGGCGAGTTCGGCGCCGTGGAAGGTCTCGATCGAGCTGACGAATTCCTCTTCCCGCTTCCGGTTCGCCTCTTTGCCAACGATCCGCGGTTCAGTGTTCTCCTGCATCTCGCAGTCCTGGGCGTAGAATCGATCGAACGCGTCCAAGATGTGGCCGGCGAGAATTGCCTGATTGAGCTCGCGATCGAGCGTAGCAACGGTTGGTGTCGTGGTTGACGTGGTCACAATAGACTCCCTTCAGTAAGTGAGTGCGAAACGATCAAGCACTCGTGCGTAACAGCAGGCGATCGACCGACAGCCGCCCACTGCCCATGATCACGAGTGCCAGCGCCAGGGTGACGCCCAGGATGTGGTATTCGAAGCCTTCGCCGGCCTGACTGCCATACCAGTTCATGAAGAAGCCGTTGGGTGCATGGGCCAGGAACGCAGCTGTGGCGAGGATGATCCCAATGCCCAGCGCGGCGAGACGGCTGAAGGCGCCGAGGATGAGAGCGATGCTTCCGAAGAATTCGGTCATGATGACGAGGACGCCCAGGAATGCCGGGATGCCCAACGAGCCGGCGAAGAAATCGAGCGTGGCAGACGGCCCGGCGCCGCCAAACCAGCCGAGCAGCTTCTGTGCGCCATGGGGGAACATCACCAGACCGAGGGCGAGCCGGAGCAAGGCCGGAGCGGTCTGCTCTTGGGTTTCAAGAATGCGTCTCAACATGGGGTTCTCCAGTGTTGCGTGCGTTTTTCGTCACATGCTCAATCGATAATTCACTAGTCAAGCAATATGACAAAACACAATCCTGCGTCAGTCGAGTCCTTCGAGCAGCTGGTTGAGCGATTCGACCAGCTGCCGCTGGTGGCGCTTGGGGATGGCTGCGAGGACGCGATCATTGAATGCGTCCATCGGCTCATCCAAGCGGCTCACGACCCGCAATCCCTGGGAGCTGATCCGGCAGCGGACAGTGCGGCGATCGTCGCTCGAGCGCTCACGCGACACGAGGCCCTTGGCCTCGAGGCGGTCGAGGAGGCGAGTGATCCCGGGCGCCTGCTCGATCATGCGCTCGGCGACCTCGAGGGTCGGGAGCCCTTCGGCCCCCGCTCCGCGAAGGATGCGCAGCACGTTGTACTGCTGCTGGGTGATTCCCACCGGCTCCACCAGCGCGCCGGCCTTGCGGTGAACCAGGTCGGCAATCTTGAGCAGGGCAACCACGGCCTCGTGCCCGGGCGACCGGAAGGGTTTCCGCTGCCGGATACTGCGCTGAACCGCGCTCGGTGACTGGGCCATGGCTATAAGCTAGCAGTCAATAGTTGATATGTCAAGTGATCTGAGCCGCGGGTCCCCGCCGACAGGGCCCATGGGTATCCTCCCGCTCGGGGCTCGGCTAGCTTTCGCGGCGCCCGCTTTGGATGTGCCGACTTCCTGCTTGAGAGGATCCTCGCTCATGCGCCTGCCCGTCCTCCTTGTCCTCTGCCCCGTGTTGGCCGCCCCCGTCTTCGGGCAATCCGATTCCGCGCTGGAGCATGCGCGCGCCATCCTGCGCTCCACCCCGCTGATCGACGGGCACAACGATTTGCCGTGGGAAATTCGGCGATCCCGCCAGGCTGCGTTCGACGTGGACGCCTACGATCTCTCGAAGCGCACCCCGGGGCAAACGGATATCGCACGACTGCGGCAGGGATTGGTCGGTGCTCAATTCTGGTCGGTGTACGTGCCGGGCGAAATTCCGGATAGCGGCTACGCCCGGGTGCAGCTCGAACAGATCGACATCGCGCGCCGGCTGACCGCTAAATACCCCAACGACTTTGTCCTAGCGCTCACCGCCGACGACATCGAGCAGGCGTTTCGCGAGGGCCGCATCGCCTCGCTCATCGGGATGGAGGGCGGCCATGCCATCGAGAACTCCCTCGGGGCCCTGCGCGCCTACTACGACCTGGGTGCTCGATACATGACGTTGACCCACAACGTGACCGTGGATTGGGCGGATGCGGCGCTCGATGAGCAACGGCATGGCGGATTGACGGCTTTCGGCCGCGAAGTCGTACGCGAAATGAACCGTCTGGGCATGATGATTGACTTGTCCCACACCGCACCAAGCGTCATGCACGACGCCATCGCAACGTCGGAAGCACCGGTCATCTTCTCCCACTCGTCGGCCCGGGCCCTGGTGGACGTTCCGCGCAATGTGCCGGACAGCGTGCTGCGCCAGCTGCCGGCCAATGGCGGTGTGGTGATGGTTACCTTCGTACCGGAGTTCGTCTCGTCCCAGGTGGCGCGGGCCGCTTCCAAGCGGGAGCGAGAGCTCCGGAAGCTGTTCGAAGGCGTGACCGCTCCGGCCGAGCGGCGCAGGATCTGGCAGGAATACAATGCTACGCATCCGATGCCCAAGGCGACGCTGGCCGATGTCTCGGATCATATCGAGCATGTTCGACGCGTGGCCGGTGCTGACCACGTGGGGATCGGCAGCGATTTCGACGGGATGGGCGCGGGGCCGGACGGACTCGGCGACGTATCGACCTTTCCGGCGTTGTTCGCCGAGTTGGTCCGTCGCGGGTGGAGCGACGCAGACCTCCGAAAGCTGGCGGGAGAGAACCTCCTGCGTACGCTCCGGGCCGTGGAACGGACGGCTCATCGGCTTCAGCGTGAGCGGCCGCCGTCGACCGCGACCATCGAGGCGTTGGATCGCCCGTGAGCCTTCCGGACTAGCCTCGGGGCCGATCCCGTTCGCGCGTCACCAGGATCGCTCCGCCGACCAGCGCGATGGCCCCGAACGCAAACCACTGGATGGCGTAACTCAAGTGAGGCCCGTCGTCGAGCGGCAAGGGCTCGAGCCGGCGTGGAAAGCGCGGCTGTCCGCCGTCTGGTGCTTCCAGGATCGAAATGCCAAGGACAGGGTAGGGTAGCTGGGCCCTCAGGGCGGCCAGGTCGAGCCGCTTCCACGTTGTCGTGCCATTCCGCATCAGCGGGACGCCGCCATCTGGCCCGGATGGAATCGCGACCGCAATGCCTGTCACCTGCCGCCTGCCGGGCTCGTCTAGCGTGTCGAGGGACACGGTGATTGCGTCGCTTGCAGGCACAAAGCCGCGGTTGATCAGCACAGCCGTATCGGAGCCGTTGAGCAGGAGCGGGGTCACCACGTAGACCCCGGGACTCTCACGGTAGACCCGACCCCGAATGACCACTTGATGGGTGTGATCGAATTGTCCCTCGGCGCGCACCCAACGGTCGACCAGCGTATCCGCGGCTGCCCCGGCGTCCAGGGTCAGCGGCGGGAGCGACCGGCGGGCAAGCGAGATCGCGTTGGCCGCCCTACGCTCACCGAGACGATTCACTTGCCACAGTCCAAGGCGTAGACATGCGACGGTCACGATGGCGATAGTGGCGACGAGGATGGGCGTTGATCGGAGTGACATTGTTGTCTGCATTCGAGGACAAAACTCGCCTGGACGATGCTCGCCTGCACACGAGACTGCTTCGTAACCTCACTACTTACAATCGCTTAGAGAGGATCTCGGCATGTGGTCTACGCCTTGCCAGTCAAGGCGGACACGGGGATGAAACCCGTCTGACCAGTCACAAGTATAGCGGTGTGGCGGCGGTGGATGGCCGTCCGCAATACCAATGAACGAGGATAGGATTATGCGAGTCGCGCTTTCGTTTGCCACGATGGTGGCGCTCCTGATTGGCTTCGTGCCAGAAGTGAGCGCCCAAGGGAAGCGGTCGACATTGCGTGAGATCCACCGCAACTACCGCGAAGGCTTTTGGTTCTCGGCGGGCATTGGGGCCGGGAACGAGGCCTTCGATCTCGATGGCGTGTCCGGTGGATTCGGCGATAACGTGACCGGCCCCTCCCTCACGGTCAAGCTCGGTGGGACCGTGAGCCAGAGCTTGCTCCTGGGGGGCGAGCTGTACGGCTGGGCCTGGGATGACAACTTCGATTTCGACGAGACACTCTCGAGTGCGATGTTCATCGCCCAGTGGTACCCGGCAACCCGGGCTGGCTTCTTTGTGAAGGGCGGCGTGGGCATCGCGCACTTCGAGCAGAGAACGGGAGGACGTTTCTCGGCCCTGGTCGACGAGGAGACCGGATTCGGGGCCGTGCTCGGCGCGGGATATGACATCCGGGTCGGCCGCAATATCTCGATCACGCCCACCCTCGATTTGTACGGCCACACCTACAATGACTGGCGCGAGCGAATCGTGAACCTCGGCGTCAGCGTGACCTTCCACTGATCGTCGAGTCCGTGGACATTGATGGCAGGAACACGAGGTCCGGCACGAGCCGGACCTCGCTGTTATGGTCGTGGCAGCGCTGACCGGTAACTTCCTGTGAGGCAAGAGGTTGAATTGCTTGACCGCCATCGGGTGGTCCGCTATCTTCAGCCGGTCCCGCCCTGGTGGTGAAATTGGTAGACACGCTATCTTGAGGGGGTAGTGCCGAAAGGCGTCGCGGTTCGAATCCGCGCCAGGGCATAGCAGTCACTCCGCAGGACCTCGCCACTGTAGCTCAGGGGTAGAGCAGCTCA
>DATHRW010000292.1:0-2412 GCA_035464955.1 Gemmatimonadales bacterium | reverse complement strand
GATCCGCCACGGATCAGCCGGCGCATCGTGGAGTTCGACCCGGGCGCCGAGATCTCGGATCCGGACTGGAAAGAGTGGTGGCGACAAGTAGCGGGTCAGGCGCGTTCGCAGACTCTCCGTCGCCGAAGGCGGTCCCCAGATATGGACGATTCGCCGCTCCTCGAACAGCGGCGCGAAGAACCCTAGCCCTTGAATGTGGTCCATGTGCAGGTGCGTCAGCAGAACGTGGACTTCGGGGACAGCGATGTGCACGGCCGCGCCCGCCGCCTGTGCGCCCGATCCCGCATCCAGCACGACAACCGCGTCGCCGGCTTCCACCAGGACGCAAGCGGTATTTCCGCCGTAACCGACCGTTCGCGGGCCAGCGCTGGCAAGCGATCCCCGCGAACCATGGATGGTGAGCCTCACGATGCTCCGACTCCTTGCGGGTCGGGTCGCAGCCACATCAGGATGAACGCGCCGAGCACCTGACCGCCCGCACTTTCGAGTGGGAAGGCGGTGGCCGCGACCGGACGGAGAGTGCCGTCCAACCCGTGCATCTGGAAGGATGCGTGCGCCACGCGACTCTGGCGCATGGCGATCATGCCCGGCAGATCCTCGACCGGCAGCACAGCCCCGGCTTCGGTGCGAGGCGCGAGCAGCGCAGAGCGTTCGGCAAATGGCAGCGCGTCGACCTCCTCGAACGATCGTCCCAGAATGGCACCTGCCGGCTCGTTGAAGAAGACCGTATCGCCGGCCGCGTCGACCAGGAGGACGGCGACGGCCAGCTGGCTCGCCAGCTGACGGGCGAGGATCAACTCGATCGGGTACTGGGCCATCGCGCCTGAATTCTGTCCTGTTCCCGACCAATGCGCCAGACTCCATTCTCGTCGCTCCGGACTCGCCGGTCGTTGAGGAATTCAGGGGCGGCGCCTGCGTACTTGCCGGCGAAGCCGCCCCTATCCCGACTTGCCATTCCGCCCGCTAGCTGACGGGGTGGACGTTGCCGGGCTTCGCGGCGGCTCCGGGCGCCGATGCGTTAGTCGGCGTCGATGACTGGCGGCTTACTGGACCGGTGGGGGTAGGCTGGCTGGCAGCACGTCGGGCAGGGAGGACTCCAAAGGGAGGTTGGTGGGCGACACTGGACTCGAACCAGTGACCTCTTGCATGTCAAGCGTCCGGCCTCATACATAGTGCCGATGGCGCTTTCGTGCGTGGTCTCGGGGTAGATTTGTCCCGCGTAATGGTGGTGTCGGCCTAATTGCGTGGTGCCTGGCGCCGCTCGCCTATCGCATCGAACAGCGCGTATCCCAGCCGATCTAGTTCCTTGATCTGATCGCGAGACCGTGGCTTCTGCTTGAGGGCATCTCGCTCGGCGTCGTGATACGCCTCCCATTCGGGCACACCGATAAGCACGACCTCTGGGTCGGCCCAGCGATAGCGGCGCTTGAGATCCTTGTGGGCCTCGTTCAGCTCGGCCGTACCGGGTGCCCCTCGGTGATGGGCGAGAACGGCCTACTGACCGGGGGATCGGCCCTTGCTCCGTCGGCCTAAGGTAAGGGGCGTGGATGGCGAGTTCTACTTCATGGCCCTCGGCGGGCTCGGGGTCTCGCTGGCGGGCTTCGCCGGCCTGATTGCTGCCCTTGACCGTGCGCCCGGACAACGCACGCCGGTGGCGAAGTGGCGCATTCGCAACATCGTGATCATCGGCTTCAGCGTTACCGTCATCGGCTTTAGCACCGTGGCGCTGTACACGGCCACCCGCAGCAACCTTGAGTTGACGGTTCGACTCGCCAGCGTGGGTTTCGTCCTCGGGGGACTGTGGTGGCTATGGTTCGAGTCACGGCCGGGACCGGCATGGGCCACCGAACGGTCGCGCCGCACCGGCCAGGCGTTCACGGTCGCGTTGATGGTCACGGCGCTGGGCAACGTGGTCTACGGCGGGCTCGGCCTGCTCCAGTTCCTGTTGCTCTGGCAGCTGGTGAATGCGGCCTCAATCTTCGTCAACACGGTCCGCGACCTCGGGCGCGAGGGGTCCAGCGAGCCGGCAAGCTAGGGGATGGCTATGCGCCCGTAGCTGTTGCGGCGGGTGTCGGAGTCCGGCGGTCGCGCGGGGATCGGAAATGGCCGAAGCCGATGACGTGGTGCCGGTGCCGGTGCCGGTATTGGTCGCCACCGTGCCATTCGGGGTCGTCTGGTTGACGCCGCTCAAGTACCACCAGCCCATCAGCATCGAGCCACCGCTCGGCAGCACGAACCGGATGGCCCCGCGGGTGGGGCTCGTCGAGGGGGTCGGCGCCTACTGGCGAGTTACTGGACTGGAGGCGGGAGTAGCCTCGGATCGCCGTCGTGGCCGATCACGAGAGGCCGCCTCGACCCGGCGCTTGATGCCCGTCAGCATCCCCGTCTCCATGTAGGAGTGGAGGAGTTCGC
>DATHRW010000291.1:0-14675 GCA_035464955.1 Gemmatimonadales bacterium | reverse complement strand
TCGTCACGACGGCACGAGAGATTCCTACCTACTGCGTTACCAGCCCGCTGGCCGATGCGGGACGTCGTCGAGGACTCGAAGCCGCGGGTGTGCATGTCCTCGTTCCCGATTCCCTCGCCGCGGGCCTCGAGGTCTTGCGAGCGATGGGCATCGGGTCCTTGCTGGTCGAAGGCGGGGGCAGGCTGGCGGCCGCGCTGCTCGAGGCGGATCTGGTCGACCGTTTCTATTGGATCCAGAGCCCGCTCTGGCTTGGCGACTCCGGCACGCAGGCTGTGGGCGGGTTGCCTGGGCGCAAAGTCGGGTCGGCCGACCGTTGGCACGTCGTCGACCGGCGCGCGCTGGACGAGGACACGCTGTTGGTTGTCGATCGGAAGTCATGTTTACCGGCATCATAACCGCGGTCGGCACGGTGACGGCCGTCCGTCAGTCGGAGGACGGCCTCCAACTCGCCATCTCGAGCGCGTATGATGGAATCAAGGCCGGTGAGAGCATCGCGGTGGACGGAACCTGCCTCACGGTCGAGACCGCCACGGCGGAGGAGTTCACCGTCCACGTGATCCGGACCTCGCTCGACCGCACGCGTTTCGCCGAGTTTCGCCGCGGCCAGCGGGTCAATCTGGAACGCGCGCTTCGTGCCCAGGATCGACTGGGTGGGCATATCGTGCAGGGGCATGTCGATGGCGTTGGGCGCGTCGTGGCGATCGCCGAACGGGACGATGCCCGTATCCTTGATATCGAGGTGCCGCCGGAGATCCGGGCGGTGTCCATCCCCCTCGGGTCGATCGCGGTCGACGGGGTGAGCCTGACAGTCAACGTCCTGCCGGCCCCCGGCATCATCCAGGTTTCCCTGATTCCGTTTACTTTACAGCACACCACCTTGGGGGACCGCCTCGAGGGCGACCGTGTCCATCTCGAAGGCGACATCGTCGGCAAGTACATCGCGGCGTTGGTCGAACCGTGGAAGCGGCCCCCATCGCCATGAACACGTGCCCATGACTGCGAGCCCTGGTTAGCCGCCTTCTCCAACAGACTCCATATGCCCATCGCGCGGATCGAGCAGGCCATCGAGGACCTCAGAAACGGCAAGATCATTGTCGTTGCGGATGACGAAGACCGGGAGAACGAGGGTGACCTGGTCTGCGCCGGCGAGTTGGTCACGCCCGAGATGATCAACTTCATGACGATCCACGGCCGCGGGCTCATCTGCCTGGCTCTGACGGGGGAGCGATGCGATCAGCTCGGGCTGCCGCTCATGACGGAGCGGAATACCGAGGCGCTCGGAACCGCGTTCACCGTGAGCATCGACGCCGAGCGCCGGTTTGGCGTGACGACCGGAATCTCCGCGGCGGATCGCGCCGCCACCATTCACGTGGCGCTGAACCCCGCGACCACGCCGGCGGACCTGCGGCGGCCGGGGCACGTCTTCCCATTGCGGGCCCGTCCCGGTGGCGTCCTGCAGCGTGTGGGCCAGACGGAGGCCAGCGTTGACCTCGCGCGGTTGGCCGGGTTGAACCCGGCGGGCGTCATCTGCGAGATCCTCAATCCCGACGGCACCATGGCTCGGCGGCCTCAGTTGGCCCGCTTCGCCGCGGAGCATGGGCTCACGGCGGTGACGGTCGCCGATCTGGTGGCGTACCGCCTTCAGACCGAGCGGCTGGTCCACCGCATTGCTGAGGCCCGGTTACCGACTCGCTACGGCGACTTCACCATCATCGGATACCGGAACGACGTGGACCAGGCCGAGCATGTTGCGGTCGTGCTCGGCGACGTCCGAGACGCGGCGGCGGTGCTGGTACGAATGCACTCGAAATGCCTGACGGGGGATGTGTTCGGCTCCATGCGCTGCGATTTTGTCCCCCAACTTCAATCCGCGTTGCACAAGATCGGCCAGGCCGGCGCGGGGTTGATCGTGTATCTGGACCAAGAGGGCCGCGGCATCGGTCTCCTGAACAAGCTACGTGCCTACGCGGCGCAGGATCAAGGCGCCGACACGGTCGAGGCCAACGAGCAACTCGGGTTCAAACCCGATCTCAGGAACTACGGCATCGGTGCGCAGATCCTGCGCGACCTGGGTCTCTCGACCATTAGGATCATGACCAACAATCCGCTCAAGCTGGTCGGTCTGGAAGGATACGGACTCGAGATCGTCGAACGCGTCCCGCTGGTGCTTTCGCCGACGAACGAGAACCGAGAGTACCTGGACGTGAAGCGCGACAAGCTCGGCCACCTGCTGACCCACTGACGTGACCGAATACGCCGGCCAGCCGCGGCCCGTCGGTCGCATCGCGATCCTCGTCGCCCGGTACAATCAAGTCGTCACGGCCAAATTGCTCGACGGCGCCCTGGCGTGTTGCGGCGAAGCCGGGATCGCTGCCGATCAGGTGGACGTCATCTGGGTGCCGGGGGCCTTCGAACTTGGGGCTGTGGCGGCCGCCGCCGCGGCCACCGGGCAGTACGCCTGCCTCATCGCCCTGGGCTGCGTGATCCGCGGGGAGACGCCGCATTTCGGGTTCGTGGCGGGTGAGGCCGCACGAGGGCTCTCGAGTGTCGCGGTCTCTCACCGCCTCCCCATCGGGTTCGGCGTGCTCACGGTAGACACGATGGAGCAGGCATTGGCTCGGGCGGGCGGTGATGCCGGCAACAAGGGCAGGGAAGCGGCCGACGCGGCGCTTCGAACCGCGGATGTGCTGGAGAGGCTCACCCGTCGATGACCCTGCGGCCCGAGACCCGTGCACGGGCGCGCGCGTTGCAGCTCTTGTATGCCTGGGAAATCCAATCGCACCCGCCGATGGCTAAGGTTGCCTCCCTCGCCGCACGGTTCAGCCGGCCCGGCGGGGAGAGCCTGACAACACTCGAACGGGCCGAGACCCTCGCGACGGCCGTGGCCGACGATCGAGCGGCGCTCGACGAGCTGGCGGGGCGCGCCGCCGAACACTGGCGACTCGAACGGATGGCGGTGGTGGAGCGAAACATCCTGCGCTTGGGGATCTACGAACTTCGACTGGGAACCGCCCCGCCCAAGGTGGTGATTGATGAAGCACTGCGCCTCGCGCATTGGTTTGGCGGAGCGCAAGCCTCCGCGTTCATCAACGGCATCTTGGATCGCATCGCCCACGAGCTGGGCCTCCTGTGAACATCCTTCTGGTCAACTGGCAGGATCTGGAGCATCCAGAAGCGGGCGGGGCGGAAATCCACCTCTTCGAGATCTTCGGGCGACTGGCCGAGCGCGGACATCGGGTGCGGCTGGTATGCGCGGGGTGGCGCGGTGCGGTGCCGAGGGCCTCGCTTCGTGGAATCGCGGTTGAGCGCTCCGGCACTCGAAACACCTTTGCGCTCGTCGGACGGCGCGCGGTGCGGCGGGCGATCGCTCGGGAGCGTCCCGATATCGTCGTCGAGGACATCAACAAGCTGCCGCTCTACCTCGCGTGGCTCACGAACCTGCCGTTGTGCGTGATCGTGCCCCATCTCTTCGGGACAACGGCCTTTCGCGAAGCGGCCTGGCCGGTGGCGACCGCGGTATGGCTCAGCGAACGACCCATCCCGCTCGTCTATCGTCGGGCGGGCTTTCACGCCATCAGCGAGAGCACCAGGGACGACTTGGTGCGGCGCGGCGTCGCGCGCGAGCGGATTCGCGTGATTCATCCCGGCGTCGACACGGCCCACTACGCGCCGGATCCAGCGGTGCCCCGGGCCACGCCCCCGGCCTTCCTGTACGTTGGGCGGCTGAAGCGTTATAAAGGAGTGGAGACGGCGATTCGTGCCCTGGCCCTGGCCCGGGCTCAGGCACCGGGGTTGGTCCTCCACGTCGCCGGGGATGGAGACGATCGAGCCCGGCTGGAGGGGCTGGCGGAGGGCCTCGGCGTGTCGGCTGGGGTTAAATTCCACGGGCGTGTCGGCGAGGCGGACAAGATCCGGCTGTTCCAAAGCTGCTGGGCCAATGTGTTTCCCTCACCCAAGGAGGGGTGGGGGATCACGATCATGGAGGCGGCCGCCTGTGGCACGCCGTCGCTCGCGTCCGACAGCCCCGGACTTCGGGATTCGGTGCGCGACGGGGTGACCGGCGTGCTCGTTCCGCATGGGGACGACGCGGCGCTGGCGCGCCGCATGCTGGAGTTTGCGGCCGATCCCGCCCTCGTGACCCGCTTGGGCCTGGCCGCCCGCCGACATGCAGAGCAACAGAGCTGGGACGATGCCGCCAACCAAACGGCGGGCCACCTGGAGGCGCTGATCGACAGTGGCCCGTCCGCGAAGACAGCATGAGGAGACAGCGCGGATGCACGTGACCATTACCGCCAGACATTGTGACATTCCCGACGCCCTCAGAACGCGCGCCGAAAGCGTCATGGACCGCCTGGGCAACTACGGCCTGGAGTTGGCGGAGGGAGCGATCATCTTTGACGTCGAGGCATTGCGCCAACGGGCGGAAGTCCGCCTGCGCGCCACGACCGGCGAAATGGTCGTCGCCAAGGACGACGGTCCCGACCACCGAACCGCGCTCGATCGTGCGGAAGAGAAACTCAAACGACAATTGAAAAAGGCCGCCCGCCGGATTCGTGATCGCAGGCGGCCTGAGGCCGACGCAGTGTGACACTCCGCATCCGAGAACTGCTCGAGCGGGGCGGCGATCCGCTCCAACTCGAGACGCTGACCGGGGACACTGGGTTGGACGGCTTCCTGCCCGACCAGGAGATCGCGAGCCCCGGTTTGGTCCTCGCGGGGTTCACGGACCGTTTTTCCCCCAATCGTATGCATGTGTTGGGGGAAACCGAGGTGTCGTACCTCAACTCACTGTCCGCCGAGGAGCGTCGCAAGAAGCTCGAGACATTCTTCGGGTTCGACCTACCGGTCGTGTTCATTACCAAGGGTCAGGATGTGCCGCCTGAAATGCTGGAACTCGCGGCGGAGCGGCGCACTGCTGTCCTTCGCACCAAACTGAAGACGGCGGAGTTCTTCCGGCGTATCAAGCCCATCATCGAGCAGGCCTTCGCACCCCGGACGACGGTCCACGGGTCGATGGCGGACGTGTATGGCGTCGGCCTTCTGTTTGTGGGTCGCTCGGGCATCGGTAAGAGCGAGTGTGTGCTGGACTTGGTGGAGCGAGGGCACCGGCTCGTGGCCGACGACGTCGTGATGATCTCGCGCCGCGGCAACGACGTGCTCATCGCTCAGGGGCACGAATTGGCCCGTCACCATATGGAAATCCGAGGAATCGGGTTGGTGGACGTTCCGTCCCTCTTTGGGATTCGCGCCGTCCGCCAGCAAAAGCGTATCGAGGTAGTGGTCCAGCTCGAGGACTGGGACACCGCCAAGGACGCCGACCGCACGGGCTTGGCACGCCAGGAGACGGTCATTCTGGGGGTCGCACTGCCCAAAGTGATGGTGCCACTCAACCCGGGAAAGAACCTCACCGTTATCTCCGAAGTCGTGGCCATGCTCCACCTCCTCCGATATTCCGGCGTCGACGTGGCCACGGCCTTCAACGAGCGCCTCATCCGGCGCATGACCGAACAGCGCGGCATCAGAGAGTATCTCCAGGAAGACTATGAGTAACGACCTCCGGGGTGTGGTGGTGGCACATGGCCGGATTGCGGAAGCCTTGGTGTCGGCGGCGGAGGGGATCAGCGGCGTTGCGGACGTGTTGGTGCCGGTCTCCAACGACGGCTGCGATCGAGATCGCCTGGAAGAACGGATCGCCGAGGCCATCGACGGCCGCCCATCGGTGGTGTTCGTCGACTTGCCGAGCGGGTCGTGTCTCGTGGCCGTCCTGCACCGCTTTCGTGGAGAGCTAAACGTAAAGGTCGTAACCGGGGTCAATCTGGCGATGTTGCTCGATTTCCTGTTTCACCGGGAGCTGCCCCTGCCCGAGGTCGCGGAGCACGTGGCCAGTCGTGGGTCCGGAGCAATTCGCGTTACCTGATGTCCATCGTTCTCTACCGGATTGATGACCGGCTGATCCATGGCCAGGTGGTCATTGGCTGGGGTCGCCCGTTAGGAGCGGAGTTCATCGTGCTGGTCGATCCGGAGGTCAGCGGCAGCGAATGGGAGCAAGACCTGTATCGCATGGCGGTGCCTCGCTCGGTGGACATCATCTTCGCCGATGTCGAGGAGGCGCGCCGGCGGCTTCCCGAATGGCAGGCCGACCGGCGAAGGGGCATGCTCTTGACCGGCACCGTCGCCGTAATGGCTGCGGTATGCCAGAACGGAACCGGCATTCCGAAGATCAACCTTGGCGGGATTCACCACCGCCCGGGCCGCCGACAGCGACTGCCGTATGTGTTTCTCACCGACGATGAGTACCAGACCTTGATCGACTTGCAACAGCAGGGACCCAAGATTGTCGCGCAGGATGTTCCGACGGCGAAGGCCGTCGGATTGGACGACCTCGCGTGATCGAGGGCATCGGGATCGCGACGCTCGCGCTTCTTGCGCTCTGGGGAGCCGTCGCCGGCATCGATCTGGTGAGCGTGCCGCAGTTCATGATGTCGCGGCCGCTGGTCGTCGGGGTTGTGGCCGGAGCGATCGTGGGCGACCCGATGGCGGGACTCCGGGTTGGCGTCGTGCTCGAGCTGTTTGCGCTGGATGTTCTTCCGGTCGGCGCCGCCAGGTATCCGGACTACGGGGCCGCGACGATCGGGGCGGTGCTAGTTGTCGCCGGCGGGCCGTGGGTGTCGGGCGTCGGTCTCGGCGTTGCGACAGGTTTGGTCATTGCTGCGCTCGGCGGCTGGACCATGCCGGTCCTGCGTCGGGCCAACGCAGCGGCCATCGCGGGCCGGCTGGACGGCCTGCAAGCCGGCGATTCCGCAACGATCCGTGCCCTGCAGTATGCCGGGCTCGCGCGGGACGCGCTTCGAAGCGGGCTCCTCGTCGTCGTGGCCATCAGCGCCGCCCTGCTGATCCGTTACCTGCAACCGCTCGGCGACGAGGCGGCGCTCGCGCTCACGGTCGCGGTCATCGGGGCAGGTTTGGCGAGCGCTCTCGCGGGAGCAATGCGTACCGCCGGCCGGAGCGTTCGGGTCCGATGGCTGATGGCGGGCCTGGCGACGGGTCTTGCGGTGGCCCTCGCATGGTGAGGGGGCTGGGCAGCGCGTTCACCCGTCTGTTCGCCGTGCAGGCCTCGTGGAATTACGAGCGCATGCTCGGGATCGGGATGGGGTACGCCGCCGAGCCGCTCCTTCGGGAAATGAAATCGACCGACGCTCCCCGTCATGCCGACGCGGTGCGGCGATCCGCGGAATTCTTCAACTGCCACCCGTATTTGGCCGGATTGGCGCTCGGTGCGACAGTCGCGGCGGAGTACGCGGGTGAACCCGAGGACCGGATTCAACGTCTGCGCACCGCCCTGTGCGGCACGCTCGGAGCCCTGGGCGATCACCTGTTTTGGGCCGGCCTGCTGCCCGCCATGATGGGGATGGCCTTGATCGCAGCGGTGCTGTGGGATCCCTGGTGGGGACTCGGCCTGTTCCTGGTCGGGTACAACGGATGCCGGGTCGTGGTGGGGTGGTGGGGGCTCAGGACCGGATTGGCCGGCGGCATGCGCGTTGGGCAGGCGATTGCGACGTCGTGGATTCCACGGGCGCGGTTCGTGGTGGGTTTGGCGGCGGGGTTCATGGTGGGGTTGGCGGTGCCGCTGGTCGGCAGGTTCCAGCTTGCCGTGTTACCGCGGCCGGCCGCCGTGGCCGCCATCGCCGTGGCGGTGCTGGGCCTGGGCTTAGCCTATCGGTTCGGCCCGACGTTCCGTGGGGTGCGCTACGGATTGTTCGTGGTTGGCATGGTGCTTCTCTATTATGGGATCATGCCATGATCGAGCGCACCGCCCTCATCGTCAACGCGCTCGGACTCCACGCGAGACCCGCGGCCCAAATCGTGAAGCTGGCGAGCGAGTTCGCATCGCACGTCGAGGTCGAGAAGGACTCGTTCGCGGTGAACTGCAAGAGCATCATGGGCGTCATGATGCTGGCCGCCGAGAAGGGCAGCACGTTGAATTTTCGGGCCGAGGGGCCCGATGAGACCGCAGCGGTCGAAGCCTTGGTGAACCTGGTTGCAACTGGATTCGGGGAATGACGAACCGCAGACTCGAACTCTCCGGCATCGGCGTCTCACCAGGGATCGCCTTTGGGTCGGCCCTGGTCGTCCGTTGGGATTTCCCCGACGTGCCCGACCGTGGGATTACCAAGGACGAGGTGGCCGGCGAGATCGCGCGGTTTCGTCGTGCGATCGGTGAAGTCGCTCAGAGCCTGGCCGAACTCAGGGATCGGGTGGCGGAGCGGGCCGGGCCGGAGGAGTCTCGGATCTTCGACGCGCAGATCCTCATGGTCCAGGACCACGAGTACGTGGAGAGCGTTGAGGCGCTCATCCGAAACAACCTCCTCAGTGCCGAAACGGCATTTGAATTCAAGTCGCTCGAGCTGCGGGAAGCCTGGGCCAGCGCCCAGCATTTGCGGGAGCGCCTGACCGATCTGACGGCAGTGCAACGGCATGTTCTGCACCGACTGCTGGGACGGGCAGAAGATGACCGGTGGGCCGGCACCCTCGATGAGCCGGTGATCGTGGTGGCGCATGAGCTGTCGCCGGGGGTCACAGTCCAGCTGGATCGAGAGCATGTGGTCGGACTCGTGTCCGAACAGGGTACCCGAACGTCCCACGCGGCGATCCTGGCGCACTCGCTCGGCATCCCGGCCGTGATGGGAGTGACGGATGCGCTGGAACACGTCCGTGATGGCGCTGTGGTCTTGCTGGACGGGCGGCAGGGAACCGTCCTGCTCGATCCCACGCCGTCGGACATGGATACGGCGCGCACTCGGCTGAGCCGACGGCACCGCCTTGCGCTCGAGCTGGAGGTCGCGGCCAGCGAGCCGGCCATCACGCTGGACGGCGTGGAATTGACCTTGATGGGGAACGTCGATTTGCCCGAAGAAATCGAGTCGGCGGTGCGCAACGGGGCCCGTGGCGTCGGGCTGGTGCGGACGGAGTTCCTCCTGACCGGACGGGCCGAGCTCCCCAGCGAAGATGAGCAATTTGCCTACTTCCGAAGAATGGCGGATGCCTTTCGTTATGACCCGGTCGTCATCCGGGCTTTCGATCTCGGTGGCGACAAGTTCCCGGTATCGTTCAAGGTGGCAAGCGAGGCGAACCCGTTTCTTGGATGGCGGTCCATCCGCGTGTGTCTGGACGAGGAAGAAGTGTTTCGGCCGCAGCTTCGTGCCGTGCTGCGGGCCGCGGTGGATCGCAACATCCACTTGATGTTGCCGCTCGTGACCCGGATCGAGGAAGTCTTACAGTCGCGCGCGCTCCTGGATGAGGAAGCGCGAGCCCTGGCGGCTGAGGGGGTGCCGGCCGCCATCTCGGTGCCGGTGGGTGTGATGGTCGAGACCCCGGCCGCGGTGATCATGGCCGACGAACTCGCCGAAGTGAGTGATTTCTTCAGTGTGGGCACCAACGATCTCACCCAGTACACCCTGGCAGCGGATCGCGGGAATGCCCGCCTCGCCCGCAAGTTCACCGCGTATCATCCGGCCATCATTCGCCAACTCAAGCAGGTCCAAGCTGCCGGCGAGCGCCAACACATTCCAGTGAGCGTTTGTGGGGAGATCGCGTCGGAACCTCTGGCCGCCGTGCTCTTGATTGGGTTGGGATACCGGAGCCTCAGCGTATCGCCGCCGGAGCTGCCGCTGGTCAAGTGGACCGTGCGCCGCGTCCCATTCGAAGCGGCTGAGCGGGCGGCTCGGCGAGCCCTCGAGGCCCGTACCACGGATGAAGTGCGTGACGTGGTCCAGGCAGAGTGCGGTTCCTACTTGGACCTGCGACTGCTCGAAACCCTCAACGCGTTGCCCGGCATGCAGAAACTCGCTAGCTTGCCGTCGCAATGATTCCCCTCACCCTCTTCACGTTGCTCCTATGAACCATGCTGCCCAGGGTAGTACCAAGCGCCACGTCTTCACGTCGGAGTCCGTGACCGAAGGCCATCCCGACAAGATGGCTGACCAAATTTCCGACGCGATACTGGATGCCATCCTCGAGAAAGATTCTGCCGCCCGGGTCGCGTGCGAGACCTTGGTGACGACCGGCATGGTGGTGGTCGCGGGAGAAGTGACCACCACGGCCTACGTGCACATTCCAGATCTCGTGAGGGAAACCGTAGCACACATCGGCTACACCGACGCCGCGTCCGGGTTCGATAGCCGTACCTGCGCCGTGTTGACGTCGATCGACCGGCAGTCGTCGGACATCGCCATGGGGGTGGACCGGCAAGCCCAGCAGGGCGCCGGCGATCAAGGCATGATGTTTGGCTATGCCACCGCCGAAACCCCCGAGCTGATGCCACTCCCGATCCTCCTGGCCCACCGGCTCGCCGAGCGGCTCGCGACGGTGCGGCGCGGGGGCCGGGGCATCACCGCCATTCCGTGGCTCAGGCCTGACGGCAAGTGCCAAGTGTCGGTCGAATACACCGGCGACCGGCCGACGGCCATCAAGACCGTGGTCGTCTCCACCCAGCACGCGGAGCGCGTGGGGTCGCGCAAGCTGAGTCAGGCGGCCATCCGCGAGGCCATCGTCGAAGAGGTCATTCGACCCGTGGTCGATCAGGCGCAACTCGGTCTGACCAGCACCAAGATTCACGTCAACCCAACCGGTCGATTCGTCATTGGCGGCCCGCATGGGGATGCCGGACTCACCGGCCGGAAGATCATCGTGGATACCTACGGCGGGATGGCACGCCACGGCGGCGGCGCGTTCAGCGGGAAAGATCCCAGCAAGGTCGACCGATCGGCCGCGTACGCCACGCGATGGGTGGCAAAGAATATCGTTGCCGCGGGCCTTGCGAAGCGTTGCGAGGTCCAGGTAGCCTACGCTATCGGGGTGGCGAGGCCGGTGTCCGTCATGATCGACACGTTCGGGACGGGGAAGCTGCCCGACACCCGGCTGGAGAAAATCGTGTCGGAGGTGTTCGACCTGACCCCGAAGGGTATTTTGTCCGCCCTCAAGCTGAAACGGCCCATCTACCTCCCGACCGCGACCTATGGGCATTTCGGGCGGGCACCCTACTCCACCGGGCGCGGCGGCGCCAAACTCGATTTCTTCGCGTGGGAGCGCACCGACCGGGTTCGCGATCTGCTGGCGGCTGCCAAATAGCCGCCGCACCTTCGAAAGGGTGAGGAGGATTCGCTGGGCGCTGACAATATGGTGGAGGTGACCATTGCCCATCTCGGGCTCGATCGCACGACCAATTCCCCGGTCGTCATCCTTCGCGAGAAGGACGGGACCCGGGTGTTGCCTATTTGGATCGGGCCGGCGGAGGCCAGCGCCATCGCCATGGAGATCCAGGGCGTGCAGGCTCAACGGCCGCTCACTCACGACCTCCTGAAGCAGATCGTGACCGGCCTGGGGGGAACCCTCAAGAAGGTTACCATCACCTCGGTCAAGGAAAACACGTACTTCGCTGAACTGCTCATTGCCCGGGACGATCACCTGTTCCAGGTCGATGCGAGGCCGAGTGACAGTATTGCCCTGGCCCTGCGGCTCAACGCGCCGATGTATGCCAACGACACACTCCTCAATCAAGCGGCCGTCGAGCCGGTGGAACCTGGACCCGATGCCTCGTCCAGCGCCGAAACGCTGCGGCAGTATCTGGAGAAGTTGGATCCCGAGGATTTCGGGAAGTTCAATCCGTAGCGCGGTCCTGGCGCTCGCCGCTCTCACGTTCCTACCACAGTCGAGTGTGGGGCAGGCATCGCTCACGGTAAGCGGGCGCGTCCTCAATCAGTCCGCCCCCGATAGCGCTCCGGCGGCAGGCGTCCGAGTGGTCGCCCACCGAATAGGCCGCACCGTTCAGGGCCCCATCGATTCGACCAAGACCGATCGAAGCGGCGCCTTCCGCATCACCATGCCGGCCGATTCAGAGGCGGTCTACCTCCTGAGCGCCCGCCACCACGGCATCGAATATTTTTCCGCGCCGTTCCAGGATCCCTCCGGTCGGCGGACCGACCCCGTGGTGCTGGTGGTCTCGGACACATCCTCGACCATTGCGGTCCATGCCCCGCGCCGGCACATCGTGGTCGCGCCGCCGACCACCGAGCGCACCCGCGAGATCGTCGATCTCGTGACCCTCGAGACGGTTGGCGGCAGGCTGACGCGGGTGGCCCCTGATACTCTCACACCGAACTGGGCCGGGCCGTTGCCGTCCGGAGTGGTGGACGTCGTGGTTGGAGAAAGCGATTTCTCACCGGACGCGGTCGAGATCGCGCGCGACTCCGTATTCGTGTTCGGGCCGGTCGCACCGGGCGAAAAGCAACTCTGGTTGCAGTACTGGATTCCGGTCGACCAACTGGCGCTCGTGATACCGAACCTGTCGGACGTGACCGACCTGTACATCGAGGGGAGCGGGGCGGCCGCCACGGGGCCTGGCCTGTCGGCAGTGGCGCCCGAAGAAATCGGCGGAACCCAGTTTTCCCACTGGACCGGATCCATGCCAGTCGGGAGCGCGGTCGAAGTCCGCCTGACACCCCAGGGCCGAGAGTCGTACGCGCTCATCGTGGCGTTGGTCTCGGTCATGATACTGATTCTCGCCGCCGCGGCCTACCGTCTCCTGCGCCGGCCGGCTCCTGCTCCCAGAGCGGCAACAGCGGCCACGTCCGCCGAGTTGATCGACCGGCTGGCCCGACTGGACGCGGCGAACGACGAGCGGCATGGCGACGCGGACCGCGCCGCGGTGACACGGTATCAACGCGACCGGGAGCAGCTCAAGCGGGAAATTGCCGTTGCCCTTGCCCGCGAGCGCCGGCCCCGGTAAACTCGAAGCACAACTCGACGCGAACGCGGATCCACGGAAGCCGGTGCAAGTCCGGCGCGGCCCCGCCACTGTATCGGGCACTAGCACCCCGCTCATCACGCCACTGGGAAACCGGGAAGGCGAGCGGGCGCCCGGAGCCAGGAGACCTCTCCGTTCGCGCCACCACGTTGACCCTCGGGGGAGGGGACGGTGGCCAGCCGGTTCACGGCGAACCGTTCATGCGCCCATCTCCGCCCGCCCGGGATGGGCGGCTCTATGTTGCGGTTCCGACACGCCAGCTCGTTCCTGGGACTGGCCGCGCTACTCACCATTGGTGGGTGCCGCCCCACGTCCCATGCCGCGGGCGACTTGCGCGCCGTCGATGACGCCGGCGATTCGGTCGCCCTGTCGCGGCCGGCTCAGCGCGTCGTCTCGCTCATCCCGGCCACCACCGAACTTCTCTTCGCCATCGGGGCGGGGCCCAACGTGGTCGGACGCACGGCGTGGTGTGATTTCCCTCCCGAAGCGGAGTCCGTCCCGAATTTGGGCGACGGCCTGCGACCCAACCTCGAAGCGGTGGTCGCACAGCGTCCCGATCTGGTTCTGCTCTACAACTCGTCCCAGAACGCCACCGCCGTCTCCCATCTCGAGCAGCTGGGTATCGCGGCCCTCAGGCTGAACACCGACCGATTGGACCAGGTGGCGAAGAACGCTCGGCTCCTGGGGCGACTGACGGGCAGAGCGGCCGAGGCGGATTCCGTGGCCCTGGCCTTCGAACGGGCGCTCGAGAGCGCCAGGTACCGCCTCGATCCCGCTCCGAGGGTCTTCCTCCTGGCCTGGGATCAGCCGCCGATGACCATTGGCGGCGGCAGCTTTCAGACCGAAATCGTGGCGCGCGCCGGCGGTCGCAATGTGTTTGACGATCTCTCGGTCGCGTCGGGCCCGGTGAGCATCGAGGCCGTGGCTGAGCGCGACCCCGACATCATCCTCCTCTTCGCGGATGAGGTGCCAGACCTCGACAATCGTCCGGAGTGGAAGGCGGTGCGGGCCGTTCGGGAACAGCGGTTCCTTCGAATCGGCGGGTCGGAATTCAGCCGCCCCGGACCTCGAGCCCCGAGCGCCATCCATCGACTCGCCGACAGTCTCGGGTCGTTCCGCCGATGAAACCAGCCTGGGGGGTGTCGCTCGGCGCGGTCGTGGTGGCGAGCCTCGTGGTCGGAGTCGGTGTCGGGGCGGTGACCCTGGGGCCGACCGATCTGTGGAACGGATTGGTGCACGGGGAGGGCAACGGCGGCGCCATCATTCGGCAGCTTCGGGTTCCGCGCGTGCTGCTCGCCTTTGCGGTGGGCGGGACGCTCGCGCTCTCCGGCGCGGCGCTTCAGGCGCTCATCCGCAATCCGCTGGCCGATCCGTATCTGCTGGGCCTGTCGGGCGGTGCGGGCCTGGGAGCGGTGTTGGCTCTGGCGTTGAAGATTGGATCGATCTGGGCGGTGCCCGCGGCTGCCTTCGTCGGCGCGCTTGGCGCGGTGGCGCTGGTCTATCGGCTGAGCGTGGTGAGCGGACGCCGCCTCGACCCCCGGATCCTGCTCCTGGCCGGTGTCGTGGTAGGCGCGTTCGCCGGCGCGCTCATGAGCGCGATCATTGCCCTCTCGGACGCGACCGAATTGCGGAACGCCTTCCTCTGGCTCCTCGGCGGGCTAGGAGGCGCGTCCTGGCGCACGCTCGGAATCTTCGGCGTCTATGCCATCGTGCCGACGGTGGTGCTGCTCGCGAGCGCCCGTTCGCTCGATCTCCTCGCGCTCGGCGAGGAGCCCGCCCAGCATCTCGGCGCCGAGGTGGAGCGCACCAAGCGCATCATCTACGGCACCACCGCATTGCTCACCGCCGCGAGCGTTGCCGTGTGCGGCATCAT
>DATHRW010000290.1:0-3251 GCA_035464955.1 Gemmatimonadales bacterium | reverse complement strand
CGCGCCGGTGGGAGGGAAAGTGCCGCGGTGAGCGCCATGATCGTGGCCGACTTGTGATGCCCGTGGGTGTCCGGGAATGGCAGGAGTCCAAGGACGAGGTCGTACGAACCCGCTGAGAGGATTGCCGTGAGTCGCTTCCGGACGAACGCCGTGTCCCACACCGCACGGAGCACCGAGTCGGCGCTCAGCGTGTAGCCGCGATCGGGTTGATCGAGAAAGAAATAGTTGCGGATACCCACAACCGCTCCGCCCGCCATCAGCTCGCGCTTTCGTATCGCCGGGAGATACTGTCGGGCCACACGCTCGTCGGTGAGCTGGAGGCCGTAGATAGGCTCCGCCAGGGTGGCATAGCGATACCCGCCGGCGCCGTCGGTCACGAGGGCCAGGTCCACCGCCCCGCCGAATTGGTGGGTAATGCGATACACCGTGGCCGCGAATGCGGCGTCGTCATCCGGGTGCGCGGTGACCAGGAGTACGCGGATGGACGGGTTCACGTGTTGCTGTGCCGTCATTGGGAGCGGAGCCGCAGCGAGCAGCACCGCAGCGAGGAGGGTCGATCGTGCCCAAGCTGTCATGTGCATCCTCCGTTTCCGCCCAGGCCCACCACGATGCGATTTGCGCGGGGAATGCCGAGGGGCGGCAGGTTCATGGTAGCCTGAGCCGGCTCCGAAGCAAGGGACCGGCTAGAACGACTCCGCCCGGTAGACCTCACCCTCGACGAGCCCATCGGGATGGGGCCGGGTATTCCGGAACGTCACTGGCCTGGTCTCGCAGGTCGGACCCAGTAAGGTATCACCACAGCTCTGCCGCACGACGTCAAAGTGGAGGCTTGGCGCCAGGCTGCTTCCGGTATTGCCGCTCAAGCCGATGATGTCGCCTTGGGTCACTGCCTGGCCGAGCTTGACCGGGGCGCCCCAGCGAGTGAGGTGATAGTAGCGACCCACGGTCCCGTCGCTATGGAGCACGTAGACCCGGTTGTCTTTGGTGGGCGTGCCATTCCCGTCCGTGTACCGCTCTTCGATGCCAATGACGGCCCCGGAGCGTGCGGCGTGGACATAGGTCCGGATGGGCATCGCGAAGTCGTAGGCGTACCGCGCAAGCCCGCGGTGGGTTGGATGGGCGCCGCAGTTGCCCCGTAGAACCACGTGGGATTGCCCCGCCTCCCATGGCAGCACGTAGGGAGACAGGGTCTGGTCGGGATAACCGGCACAGGTTTCCTCGGGCAGCGGCTCGTTGGGCGGCTCGGCTGGGAGGGTGCGGGTGTCGTCCCCGCAGCTCGCGAGCACCATGGTACAGAAACCGAGGAGTGAAGTACGACGCATGCGCGACCTACTGAGTGGGTGCCTGCTCTTCGGGCACGTCGCGGAAGCGGATCGGTGCCGCCTTTTCCGGGCGCTTGGCTGTGGCGCCCTGGTAGAACCGGCGGATCGCCATGAGATCATGGTCGAGGTTGCCCGAAGGGTGGATCGGTTCGCCCATTCGGCACTCGCGTCGCGGGTAGTCGAAGGTGACCGGAATGATGGGGACGCCCGCCGCAGCCGCGATGTGGTAAAACCCCGACCTCCAGTACTCGGTCCGCTTCCGGGTGCCTTCCGGCGTGATCACGAGGAGAAAACGCTCATGCCCTCGAAGCTCATCCGCCATCTGCGGTACGATGTCGTGGGGACGACTTCGGTCGATCGGGAGACCCCCGATGGCCCGCATCAGACCGGCGACGGGCCAGCGGAACACGGTGTGCTTCATCATGAAGCCATAGGGCCACTGTCGGAGTAGGCCCGATGCGAAGCCCAGGACGAGCCCGATCGGGAGGTCCCAGTTCGAGGTGTGTGGCGCCACGATCACGACACTCTTCGGTACCTGGGGCATGGTGCCCACCACACGCCAGCGTATCAGCCTGAGCAGTCCATTAGCGATCCGCTCGAGCAGGCCCTCAGGCGTCTTCGGTGCGATGACGGGCAGAGGGACGGTCATGACCCGCCAGCCGAGGCCGTCAGTTGCCTTGGGCCGCCTGGCGCCGGGCTGCGGCCTGCATCTTGTCGCTCGCGTAGATCGCGACCTCGACCCGACGGTTCAGACTCCGGCCCTTGTCGGTGTCGTTGGAGGCCACCGGTTCGGACTCGCCGCGACCCGCGGTCCGCAGGCGGTCGTCGCTCACCCCACGGAACCTGAGATAGCTGGCGGCGGCGGCGGCCCGTCGGTCGGACAGTCCGAGATTGTACTCATCCGTTCCGACGTCATCGGTATGGCCGACGATGAGTAGGTCGGTGTCAGGGTACTTGGCGAGGCTCCTGGCGAGTGCCGTCAGGTTTGCCCGGGCTTCGGGGAGCACGACGTCCGAATCGAAGGCGAACAAGATGCCTGACTGAAAGGTCACCTTGATGCCCTCGCCGACCCGCTCGACGGTTGCCCCCTCGATGTTCTGCTCGAGCTCCTTCGCCTGTTTGTCCATGATCGAGCCGATGATGGCACCGGCGGCGCCACCGACCGCGGCCCCGATGATCGCACCCTGGGCGGTCCCGCCGCCCACGCCGGTGACTGCACCGATAACCGCCCCACCGGCCGCACCGACGGCAGCGCCGGTCTGTGTCTTGGTGGCGCATCCGAGGGTAAGCGATCCGATGGCCAGTCCAGCAACAATTAATCGAGAAACGTTCGACATTTGCTCGGTCCTCCCTTGTAGGCGGCGAGTGGTCGATGCAGAGAGTTTCAGACTCGTTGGTCCACACCGACTCCCTATTCAGATTAGCGGACCGGCGGCGATCAGCCAACCGGACGGGTCGAAGCCGCCGGGGGGTCCGCCCCCGGTTCCCGTTATCTTGCGCTCGTTGGGAGATCCGATCCCATCTGGGAGCAGAAGCCATGTCCATGCGCACACCCACCCACGCTGACCGATGTCGACCGCGCACGACCCGGCTCCCGCCGGGCCCAGGTCCTCGTGCCGACACGGCCGTCCTCCATCGCCATACGCTCGACTAGCCGAACCGGCCGGATCCCGTGGAACACCTCTGCCCTCTCTGCGGCTCACCCGATCTGGTTCCGATCGTCTACGGCACTCCGGATACCGCCACTGCCCAGCACGCGGAGTCAGGGCGGGTGCACCTTGGCGGGGCCCGTGCCAGGACGAATGCTCCCGATGCGCACTGCCGTCGGTGTGGGTATGAATGGCGCCGCAGGGAAGGCCTGGCATGACCGAGGCTGAAGACCATCCCGCCCCGGCGCGTCCGCACGCCTTTCTCCGCACCGCGATCCTG
>DATHRW010000289.1:0-8178 GCA_035464955.1 Gemmatimonadales bacterium | reverse complement strand
TTAGCTGTTAGCTGTTAGCTGTTAGCTGTTAGCTGTTAGCTGTTAGAAAGGCATTGATATCCCTCGCCGCCTTCTTGCCGTCCGCGGCCGCGTTCACGATCTCGGCGCCGCCGCTCATGCAATCGCCGCCGACGAAAACATGGGGCTTCTCGCTGCGGACGCGATCGCCCTCGAGGATGAGACCGGCCTCTTTCGCCAACTCGCTCCGCGGCGCCTGACCCACGGCCTTGATCACCATGTCACACGGGATCACATGCTCCGAGCCGGGCACGTCGACCGGCCGACGGCGCCCGTCGGGGCCCGGCGGGCCGGGCTCAGTCTTGACGCACTCGAGCCCCGTGACCCCCTCCTTTCCGATCACCCGTTTCGGTGCCGTGGAAAACCGGAACTCGCAGCCATCGCGTTGCGCCAGCTCATACTCGTAGTCGTACGCAGGCATCTCCGCGCGCCCCCGCCGGTACACGATGGTCGCATGTTCGGCGCCGAGCCGCTTGGCCTGGGTCACGGCATCGATTGCGGTATTCCCCGCCCCTATGACCACCACGCGGCGACCGACTCTCGTCTCGGCGTACGGATGGGTCTTCAGGTGTTCGATGAAGGCCAGCGCTTCGAATACCCCTGGGAGGTCTTCCCCTGGAAGTCCGAGCCCACGTGTGGCGCCCAACCCAACCGCGATGAAGACGGCGTCGAAGTCACGCTCTAAGTCCGCGAACCGTAGGTCCCGCCCCACCATGACACCCGTCTTGATGTCCACGCCCAGGTCGGCAATCATTGCGACCTCTGCCAGGGCCGTCGCCGGGCGCATCTTGTATTCGGCGATTCCGTAGGTGTTGAGCCCGCCGGGCTTGGCCCTGGCCTCATAGACCGTCACCGCATAGCCCAGCCGCCGCAGGTCCTGCGCACACGAGAGACCGGCGGGGCCCGCGCCCACGATAGCGACGGATCTGCCGTTTGCGCGACCGGGCTCGAACAACCGGAGCCGGTGTTCGAGGGCGTAGTCCGTGGCATGCCGCTGAAGCAGCGCGATCTTGATCGGCTGCTCGTCCCGATCGTTCAGCACACACGCCCCCTCGCACAGCACCTCCACCGGACACGCGCGGGCGCAGGAGTGACCCATGGGGTTCGCGTCGAGAATGACCCTCGCCGAACCCCGGAGGTTGTCCGTCTGAATCTTCTTGATGAAGGCCGGGACGTCGATGTGCGTCGGACACGCGTGGGTACACGGTGCGTCGTAGCAAAACAGGCACTTCGACGCCTCGAGCAGCGCCGCGTCCGGCGTGAGCGGGGGGGCGATATCGGCAAACCCTTGTTCGAGCTCCTCGGCCGGGAGCGGAGGTAGGAAATCAGTCATTCGGTTCCGCCCCCACCGCGCGAGCGGGAGCGGCGCCCCTGACGCGCATCCCGAGCATGTACACCGCGGCCGCCAGCCCGAAGCCGACGAACCAGGCCCAGTCGTAGATGCCCTGGAAGAAGGAGGAGACTTCGACCACCTGGAGGGCAGCCAGAAATCCAGGGATATTCGGCGCGATCCCGAGCATCAAGGCCACCATCGCAACCCAGTTGACTCCGCCTTGGTAGGCATAGATGCCGTCCCGCCGATAGAGCGCCTCGACATCGAGCCGGTGGTTTCGCAGCAGGAAATAGTCGGTGATCAGGATGCCGGCCACCGGCCCGAGGAGGGCTCCGTATCCGATGAGCCAGGTGAAGATGTAGGCCGCGGCATCGCTATAGAGGCGCCATGGCATCATCAGGATTCCGATCACCGCCGTGATGATGACGCCGGTCTTGAAGGAGATCTTGGTCGGCGCAACGTTGCTGAACCCGTTGGCGGGGGCCACGACGTTGGCCGCGATGTTGGTGGTCAAGGTCGCGATGGCCAGTCCGAGCATGGCAATGATGACCGTAACGGGCCCACCAACCCGCGACATGAGCTCGATGGGATCGGAGATGCGGGCCCCGAAGATCACCACCGTGGCGCTGGTGACGGCGGCGCCGATGAAACTGAACAGCGCCATTGTCGCAGGAAGCCCGATGGCCTGTCCCACGATCTGGTCGCGTTGGGACTTGGCATATCGCGAAAAATCGGGAATCGACAACGCCATCGTCCCCCAGAATGCCACGGCCGATGTGAGCCCGGCGCCGAACACCGCCGTTACACCCGCGTGTGTCTCTTCAGTCGCCGGGGGGTTTGCCAACATCGGTCCGAGCCCGCCCGAACGGATCCATGCCCAGGCAAAGAGGGCGAGACCGACCGCCAGCAGAAACGGCGACCCGTAGGTCTCCAGGAACTTGATGGACTCCATGCCCCTCAAAGCAATCCAGAGGTTGAGCGCCCAGAAGAGGAGGAAGCAGAAGAGCTCCCCGGTGCCCAACCCCATCCAGCCGGGCAAGATCCCGGGAAGCGCGGCGATCCCCGGCCACATCACCTCCAGCAGCTTGAAGATGGCGAAGCCGCCGATCCACGTCTGAATTCCGAACCAGCCGCACGCGACGATTGCTCGCAAAAGGGCCGGCACGTTGGCGCCGAAGACCCCGAACGACGCCCGGGTAAGCACGGGAAAGGGGATGCCGTACCGGGTGCCGGCGTGGGAGATGAGCGCAATGGGAATGAGGACGATCACATTGCCGAGCACGACCGACCCGACGGCCGCCTGCCAGGTCCAGCCGCGATCCACCAAGCTACTCGCGAGCGTATAGGTCGGGATCGTGATCGCCATGCCCACCCACAGGGCCGCCATGTTCCACAGGCCCCAGGTCCGATGGCTCGCGTCCACCGGGAGCAGATCGGCATTCGCGAGTCGGGCGTCCGCCCCGCGCATCGCTGTATCAGCGTCTGGCGCGCTCACTTCACCTCCGCCAGCGCCAAGCCCATCCGTCGTATCCCGTCATCGATCTCGCTTTCGGTCACCAGCATGGACGGCGCCAGCCGGATGACATTGCCATAGAGACCGCCCTTTCCGATCAGGAGCCCCTGCCGCTTGGCCGCCTCGTGGAATTGGGCGGTCCGTTTCGCTGACGGCTCCTTGGTCTTCCGGTCCTCCACCAACTCGATGGCCTGCATCAGGCCCATACCGCGCACATCTCCAATGAACGCGTATTGTTCGCGAAACGCTTCCAGGGCTCGGCGAAGTTGGGCGCCGCGTGCCGCGGAGCGCCGGGGCACGTCCTCGCGTTCCATGGTTTCCAGCGTGGCCTCCGCAGCCGCCATCGAGATCGGATTCCCGCCGAAGGTTGAGAGCGAGAGCCCGGTGAAGGCGCCGGCCACGTCCTCCGTCGCGATGGTGGCGCCCACCGGGAATCCGTTGGCGATACTCTTGGCGAAGGTCATGATCTCAGGCTCGACCCCCCAATGCTCGATGCCGCACCAATGGTCACCGGTGCGACCGAATCCGGTTTGGACTTCGTCGCAGATGAACACGCCGCCGTACTTGCGAATGATGCCCACCGCGACCTCGAAGTACTCCTTCGGCGGCGTAATGAAGCCGCCGACTCCCTGAATCGGCTCCGCCATAAAGGCGGCCGGTTTGCCGTTGGTCGCGGTGCGGATGAGTTCTTCCAGGTCCTGGGCACATTTCACGTCGCAGGAGGGATAGGTCAATCCGAGGGGACACCGGTAGCAATAGGGCGACAGGCCGTGCTTGATGCCGGGGACCTGCGCGGGGATCAGCCGCCAGGGGCTGTGCCCGGTGATTGCGATGGCCTGGAGGCTCCGGCCAGCGTAGCTGTGGCGGAGGACGATGATCTCCTGGCTGCCCGTAAAGATCTTGGCCAGGAGAATCGCGGTCTCGTCCGCCTCGGTCCCGCTCGTGGTGAAGAAGCTCTTCTTGAGCTTGCCCGGTGTCATGGATGCCAGCCGCTCCGCGACGCGGATCTGCTCCTGCGTCACGTACAGGCTCGAGGTGTGCTCCAGCCGAGCGATCTGTTCCTGCACCCGTTGGACCACGTGGGGATGGCTGTGCCCCAGGCCGAGGGTGACGATCCCCCCGAAGAAGTCGAGATACTCACGGCCATCAGCATCGCGCACGCAGCAGCCCTGCCCCGCCGTCAAGACCACCGGCTCCTCGTAGTAGGTGGCGACACACGGGAACAGAAACTCCTTGTGCTTGGCGCGCGCGGTTGCGGAGTCCATGTTTGATCCGAGGCTGGGGTGAGAGATGAGGAGAGAATTGGGGAGTCGGGAGCGGGGAGTGGGAGACTGCAATGCCGCAGCCCTTCTCCCTACTCCCTGCTCCCTACTCCCGACTCCCTAGGGCAGCTGCTCCACCATGTCCTGGTATGTATCCGGCCGGCGGTCCCGGAAGAACTGCCAGGTCCGCCGCACTTCCTCGATCATGTCGAGATCCATCTCTGCCACGATCAGTTCGTCCTGGTCCTCGCTGCCCTCGGCCAGAGTGGCCCCGCGCGGATCGACGAAATAGCTCGTGCCGTAGAATTCACCGATGTTCCATGGGGCTTCGGTGCCGACCCGGTTGATGCACCCCATGAAGTACCCGTTCGCGACGGCGTGGGCCGGCTGCTCCAGCTTCCAGAGATATTGCGACAACCCCTTGACCGTGGCGGACGGGTTGAAGACAATCTCCGCGCCGTTGAGCCCAAGTAGGCGGGCACCCTCGGGGAAGTGCCGGTCGTAGCAGATGTACACCCCGATCGTAGCGTAGCGCGTCTTGAACGTCGGGTATCCCAGGTTGCCGGGCTTGAAGAAAAACTTCTCCCAAAACCCCGACGTGTGGGGAATGTGGTTCTTCCGATACTTGCCCAGGTATGAGCCATCGGCGTCGATCACGGCGGCGGCGTTGTAATACACCCCGGCCATCTCTCGCTCGTACAGCGGGACGATCATCACCATGCCGTGTTTCTTCGCGATTGCCTGCATCATCTCGATAGTGGGGCCCGGAATGGGCTCGGCAATGTCGCACCACTTGCTGTCCTGGCTGGGACAGAAATAGGGACCGTTGAACATCTCCTGCAGGCATAGCATCTGGACGCCCTGCTTCCCCGCCTCTTCGATGAACGGCAGGTGCTTCTCCGTCATCGCCTGCCGGATGTTGGCAACCGACGCGTCAGGATCGTTGATGGGGTTGGAGAGTTGGATGAGGCCGCCGGTGACGAGTCGCATGTTGTCCTCAACAGGGGAGTCGGGAGTGGGGAGTAGGGAGTAGGAGTGGCAAAGCGTACCGGGTGTCGGCACGGAGGTACTCGTACCTGTGCTTCCCCTCACTATCCTCAATCCGTGAACAAGTACAAATCACTCAAAGCGTGGCAGTACTCCCATCAACTCGTGATAAGGGTGCTTCGCTCAACTGATGAAGCCTACCAGCCTCGGGCTCGTGCCCTATTCGATCAACTACGGAGAGCAGCGATATCCGTGGAGGCAAATATTGTTGAAGGATATGCACTCTCCACGGCACCACAATTCCGTAGGCACTTGCGGATCGCTCTGTCGTCCGCTGCAGAGGTCGAATGCCTGACGGCCATCGCCGAGGAACTCTCATATCTTCCGGGAGAGGTCGCCGCCGAGATCGCCGGCCTGGCTAGCCAGACAATGCGGCTCCTCGGCGGTCTCCTTCGTACTCTCCGTTGATTCCCACTCCCTACTCCCCACTCCCTCCCATCACCACCTCGAAATCACCACTTTCTTGTCGGTGTAGAACTCGATCGAGTCCGAGCCATGCGCCTTGAGGTCCCCGTAGAAGGACCCCTTGGTGCCGCCGAAGGGGAAGAACGCCATGGGCGCCGCCACGCCGATGTTGACACCGATCATGCTCACCCCGACCCGGTACCGGAATTCGCGCGCCGCCTTGCCACTGGTGGTGAAGATCGAGGTGGCGTTGGCGAAGCCTGAGCGCTGGATCATCTGAACGGCTTCGTCCAGGTCGTTCACCTGGGTGACCGAGGCGACGGGGCCGAAGATCTCCTCGTGGCCGATGGTCATATCCGGGTCCACCCCGTCGAACACTGTCGGCCCAACGAAATGGCCGTCCGGATAGTCTGCGACCCTGGTGCCTCGGCCGTCCAGCAACAACTTCGCCCCGTCGGCCTCGCCCGCGTCGACGTAGCCGAGCACACGCTCCCGGTGGCGGCGAGACACCACGGGGCCCATCGTCACGTCCGCATCCATTCCGTTTCCGAGTTTGAGGCACGAGGCGGCGTCGACCAACTGGTCGCGGAACGGCTCGTAGGCCTTCCCGGAGGCGACTACCACGCTCCCCGCCAGGCACCGCTGACCGGCACAGCCGAAGATCGACTCGGTCACGTTCTCGACGCTCTGGGCGAGGTCGGCATCCGGCATGATGACGATATGGTTCTTGGCGCCGCCGAGCGCCTGCACCCGCTTGCCGGTTCTGGCTGCCTCCTGATACACGTGCCGGGCCACCGGGGACGACCCGACGAAGGAGATGCCGGCGATACCAGGATGGGCCAGGAGAGCGTTGACGGCATCCTTCCCGCCGTGTACCAGGTTCAAGACGCCCGGCGGTATCCCTGCCTCATGCGCCAACTCGACGATGCGAGTCGGCGAGAACGGTACCTGCTCGCTCGGCTTGAGAATGAAGGTGTTGCCCGTGGCAATGGCGTAAGGCCAGAACCAGAGCGGCACCATCGCGGGAAAGTTGAACGGCGTGACCGCCGCGAACACACCGAGTGGTTGCCGAATGTATTCGCAATCGATCCCGGTGGCGATGTCCTCGAGCGTTCGGCCCATCATGAGGGTGGGGATGCCGCAGGCATGCTCGACGTTCTCGATGCCACGCCGGACGGAGCCGCGCGACTCGCTCAGGATCTTCCCGTTCTCGCGCGTCACCGTAGCCGCCAGCTCTTCGAAATGCTCTTCCATGAGGGCCTTGAAGCCGAAAAGGTAGCGGGCCCGTACCACTGGTGGGACCTCACGCCAGGTGAGAAATGCGTGCTGGGCCGCGGCCACCGCCTGATCGACGTCACGCGACGGCGAGAGCGGAACCTGCCCGAGCGCTGTGCCGGTGGCGGGGTTGGTGATGTCGAGGTACTCGGTGGCCTGCGACGGGACCCACTCGCCGCCGATGTAGTTCTTGAGTGTCGTCGTCTTCGTGGTTGCCATTGGACCATTTGGAAAAGAGAAGGACCGGTCGCGTCTGGCTCGCGGAGACCGGTCCTTCACAAGGTGAGACTGACGGGAAAGGTTGTCAACCTCTTGCAGGAAAAGAGGTTGTCACCGACACCTCGAGCGCCGTTCAGGGCACGATGCGGTACACCGAACCCGACCCGACCAGAATGTACACGTCGCCCTGGGCGTCCTCCCCGAAGCTCGTGATCGAACCGCCGGGCGCCAGGGTCGGCCACTCCTCTTGGTCCACAGCCTGTCCGCCTTGGATTCGCAAGGTTCGAACCCATCCCTGGCACCAATCCGCGTAGAGATAGCGGCCCTGGAGCGCGGGGACAGCGGCACCGCGGTAGACATACCCTCCGGTGACCGAACACCCCTGGGAATGGTCATAGTCCAGAACCGGAAGCGTCAGGCCCGTTTGATTGCACCCGCTGCCCGGACTGAAGCAGATGGCGCCCTCCATAATGTTCCAACCGTAGTTCTCCCCTCCCATGCTCGATGCGGCCTGGAAGTCGATCTCTTCCCGGGCACCTTGTCCCACGTCACCGATGTAGAGGTCGCCAGTCGTCCGGTCGAAACTGAACCGCCAGGGATTGCGGACGCCGTAGGCCCAGATCTCCCGCCGGAACGTCTGACTCGAGGCGTAGGTATTGGTTGGGGGAATCGCGTACGGTGCGGCACCGTCGATATCCAGCCGGAGGATCGATCCGAGCAAGGTCGTCCGATCCTGGCCGTTCCCCTGCGGGTCGCCCCCGGAACCCCCATCTCCCAGCCCAACATACAAGTATCCATCGGGTCCGAAGGCCAGCATGCCGCCGTTGTGGTTTGCGAACGGTTGGGCAACGGCCAGGATTACCTGCTCGCTCCCGCCGTCGGCGAGGTCAGGGTTGGCCGAGACCGTGAAGCGCGATACCCGGGTGTCGCCGGCCTGGTTGGTGTAATTCACGACGAAGATGCCGTTTTGCGCGTATTGCGGATGAAACGCCAGGCCCAGCAAGCCCTGCTCGCCCCCGCCGGAGACCTGCGAGCTGATATCGAGGAACGGGGTGCCGAGCAGGGTGCCGTTCGTGACGATTCGGATCCGGCCGGTCTTCTCGACA
>DATHRW010000288.1:0-9975 GCA_035464955.1 Gemmatimonadales bacterium | reverse complement strand
CACCGTGCGCGGACTCGAGCGCCTCGGTATGGGTGGCGAATATAGACCGCGTCACCGGCCTGCCATGGCGCGTTGAGCTGCGGCTCCGCCCCGGCCGAGCAGTGCTCGATCAGCATACCACCCTCTACAACCGGTGCGACTTCCGGCACCGGTTCTACTGGTGGACCAACGCCGCGGTCGAGGTCTGGGACGACAGCCGGATCATTTATCCGATGGAGTACACCGCCTCGCATGGGTTCCGCGACATCGATACCTGGCCGGTCGACTCGCGCGGCACCGACAACAGCGTCGTCGGCAATCACACGTTTGGTCCCGTGTCGCGCTTCAGCTATGGGAGCCGAGAGGGCTACATGGCGGTGTACCATCCCCGGACCCGTTCGGGCGTGGTGCACTATTCATCGCCCACCGATTTGCCGGCCAAGAAGATCTGGTCGTGGGGCAGCGACCAGAACGGGCTCAATTGGCGAAAGGCGCTGTCGGATAACGAGAGCGCCTACGTCGAGATCCAGGCGGGGCTGTTCCGCAACCAGGAGACCTACGGGTTCCTCGAGCCCCAAGAATCGGTGCGGTTCAGCGAGTACTGGATCCCGATCCGGGAACTGGGTGGCGTTACCCGCGCCAATCCCGATGCGGTGATTCGGGTGTGGAGAAGCGCCGACAGTCTCCACTTTGGGCTCAACCTTACCCGTCCGCTGCCAAACGCGACCCTCCGCTTCCGTGTCGGTGGCGAAGAATTCCTCGTCCCGTCCGCGCCGGCTTCTCTGCTCCCCGGCACCGAGATCCAGGGGACGCTCGACGGAAACCCCAGGGACGCCCCCTATACCGTGACGCTCCGCGACGCCCAGGGCCGGGTGGTGCTGCAGCACACGGAAGGAGTCTATGACTTCATTCCGGCCGACCAAGTCCAACTCGGCGCGCGCGAGCAGTATCGCACGCCACCCGCGAACCAACGGACTGAGGGTGATTGGGTGGAGTTGGGTGACCAGCAGGAACGCGACGGGCGGTTGCTCGAGGCCCTAGGCACCTATCACGAGGGGCTCCGCCGCTTTCCCATGAGTGTTGCGCTCGCCCGTGCTGCGGGCCGGCTCAGTGTCATCCTCAAGCGATACCAGGACGGCATTGGGTATCTCGCCTCGGCACTCGAACGGGTGAGCAACGACTACGAGGCGTCCTATTACCTGGGACGCGCCCTCGAGGGACAGGGCGACCCGACTGGTGCCCTGCTCGCGTGGGAACGCTCGCAATCGTACGGCACCTTCCGGCCGGCGTCGCTGCTGGGCCTTGCGGCCATCGCTTCCAAGGACGGTGACGCGGGTCGCGCGCTCGAATTGTTGCGGCAGATCACCAGCGTCGCTGGCGACGCCGTTCGGCCTGGTGGCTTGGAAGTAGCGTTGTTGCGGACCTCGGGCCGGATAGACTCCGCCGGAGCGGAACTCGCCACGTGGATGGAGGTCGATCCGACCAGCTCGTTCCTCAGGTACGAGAGGATACTCCTCGGTGCTCGTGACCCGTCACTGTGGCGTCATCTCGCGGCCGATCCCGAACGCATTCTCGAAATCGCCGTCGACTACATGCGCTTCGGGCTCTATCACGACGCCCTGGCTCTCCTCGAGCGCGACTACCCGCGCGGCCCGGGAGTCGTGAGCGAGCCGGGCATGCCGCATCCCGACCAGTATCCGCTGATCGGCTACTATCGCGCCTTCTGTCGCGAAGCGCTGGGCCAGGACGGGACCCTCGATCGCGCTCGTGCATCTCAGAGCCCCACCGCCTACGTCTTCCCCAACCGGCACGAGACCATCGCGGTGCTGGCCCAAGCGCTGGAACACAATCCCGACGACGCCACGGCTTACTTCCTCATGGGCTCGCTCGATCTGTCAGCTGGAATGGCTCATCAGGCGCTGGAGCGGTGGGAGGAGGCCCGCCAGCGCGCGCCGGACATTCCCGTCCTCCATCGCAACATGGGCTATACCGTGCTCCACTCCGGCGGCCCGCCGGAACGCGCGGCCGAGCTGTTCTCGGAAGGACGTCGGGTCGACCCGCTGAACGTCGATCTCTACTTCGGGCTGGATCAGGCGCTCGTGAAGATGGGCCGTACGGCGGGGGAGCGCGCCGACTCACTCCTCGCGTTTCCCGAGCCCATGCTCATGCCCGCGAAGCTGGTCTACCACCTCGCCCGTGTGCTGGCGGACGCCCAGCGCTTCGACGAATCGGAGTCGCTCTTTCGCATGCGCTTCTTCCCGAGCGAAGAGGGTGGCACCGATGTGCGGGAGGTCTACCTCGAGGTTCTGCTGGCGCGAACGCTGGCGCTCGCAAAGGAGGGCGGCTGCGCCGACGTGCGGCGGCAGCTGAGCCAGCTGGGTGAACCCGATTCGAGGCTCACCTTCACGCTCGAGGGGATCGATGCCTTACTAGCCCGGGACCGGCCCGCCGAGCTTCAGGCGCAGATTGCCGCAGTGTGTCCGTGACCGTCACCCAGGCAAGCGACACAAGCCCGATGCACCGAGGGCCCCGCTGTCGCAGCCGGGGCCCTCGAGTTACGTGGCCGGTCGATCGACCACTGAAGTCGCTACATGCCTCCCGCCGGCATGTCGCTGCTCCAGCCGTCGACGGCGAGCATCCATTGGCCGTTCACGTTCTTGAAGACGGCGGTGTACTTGCCCGTATCCGCCATCGAGCTGCCATCCGCCATGGTCGAGGTACCTCCATACGTCCCGACCACGTAGGCGAAGTCGCCGGATTGGGCAACTTCCAGCCGGTCGATAGTGACGTCGTTGGTCGCGGGGGTTACCTGGGTAAAGACCGCGGCGAAGGCTGCGGCGATGGCCTCCCTGCCGATCACACGCGGCGCATTCGGCATCGCCAGAATGGCATCCTCGGTGTAGAGGCCGGCGAGCGCTGCGGCGTCCTTCGCGAGGTACGCCTGAGTCCACTTGGCGTTCTCGCCTTCGATCGCCGTCCGCACCGCTGCGGCGTCGACAGTAGGCATGGCGGCTTGCTGCGGCTGGCATGCGGCGGCGAGGCCCAGCACCGCGACCGCTCCCAGCATCTTCATGTTCTGTAGCATTGATGACCTCAGTGGTTGAGTTGGCGGGCACAGTATAAGGCGAGGGCGCGGGTTGCGGAAGATGTCCGGCGAATCGGGTCAGCTCGGTGGTCGCGAGCGGTCGACCGAGAAGCCGGCGCGAACCTCCGGGCTCACCTCGGTCGGCCGCCCCGACTTCATATCGATCGGGCACCAGAGCGACCGCGCCCGGGCCAGCAGTTGCCGGTCGGCGGCGCGGAGAAGTTCGGTGTTGCGCTCGAACGTGAGCCGAGTGGCCGGGCCGACCGAGGTCCGGGCGATGATCTCGTCATCCGGCCCCGCCGCGAGCTTGTAGTCGATCTCGTGCCGCACCACCACCCACCCGATGTTCACCTGGGCGGACGGCGGGGCAGCAGCCCGCCAATGGGCAATGGCCACATCCTGGACCCAGCGGAGGTAGACCACGTTGTTCACGTGGCCCATCTCGTCGATATCGGCCGGCTGGACTCGGATCCGGAGCTCGAATTGTTGCCGGGATGATTCCACAGACCTTCCCTTCTGGTGCTGGGCCCGTAACGTAGCGTGCGGACAGCCGACCGCATACCCCACCGCAATCTCACGGCCTCTCGCCATGAGGTGGCGGAGGATGAGGGTGGACCAAGTGCAAAGCCAGGCGCCTCCAATCGAGAGACGCCTGGCGTCGGGTGAGTTGCCCACGTGTCGGCTAGTTGGTCAGGAAGAACTCTCCCGCGAGTTCCTCCCACCCTTCCGGCGACAACGCTCGGACAAAGCCGTCCACCGGCACGCCGCCGTCGGGCAGTAAGAGCCCGAGTTCCCCCGCCTGCATGTGCTGGAGACGGTCCACCGTGTTTCGGTTCCAGGCCCGTGCCAGGCGCCCGGTCAAGAGGTTGTTGCGGGCGGTCTTGGGATTGTCGACCTCCACTCTCAACAGCCAGCCTTGCTCGTACGGGTCCGACTGCACCAGATCCGGCGCCTCGAGCACGCCCTGGTTCACGGCCACAACGCGGCCCTCGACCGGGGATACCATCGGAATCGACTTGGATTGGACCTCTACCGCCCAGCCGCGCTCGCCCTGTTTCAGGCGATCGCCCACGCGGGGCAGGTGGAATGCGCCCGGCGTGCCCAGGAACTTCTGGGAGAAATCGTCCATCCCGACCCGCATCACCCCCCCGCCTTGGGGTTCCTCGATTGCCCAGGTGTGTCCCTGGTGGAAGGCATAACCGTCGGGCACTCGGAACCAGCCGGCCACCCGCGGTATCCGGGGTACTGGTGGTACCCGTCGCAACAACGCCACCGTGGCCCGCGACGCGGTCGGTCGCACCAGCAGACGCCAGAAGCCGACCAGGATGAGCAGATAGGCGATGACGATCAAGTACTCAGCGCCCTTGGTGGCGAATAGGTCGCTTTGCATGTCCATCTCCCCCTACGCCTGGGTCGCGACCGCAGCTTGGCGCTCCCGCGCTTCAGCATGGTCGGTGTGGTTCCCGAAATCGAGCACCGGCATACGATTGATGACCCAGCGGAAGACCCAGAGCTCGACGCTGATGACAGCCAACGTGACCACGATTTCCATCCAACTCGGCACGTACCTCACCGCCGCATCCCAACGAAACGCGATGACGGAGACATTGAGCCGGTTGAGAATGATGCCGATGAGCGTCATGGCGGCTGCGACGCGCGTCATGCGGAGGCTCCGATCGCGGAACGCGAGAATGAAGAGGGCGGCCGGCACCATGACAAATCCACCCAACTCGAGCAGGTACCACGCGCCCCAGCCGGAGGCCATATAGGCCCATCGTTGCTCGTGGACGAAGATCAAGAGCTGGAGGAACAGGTACACGAACATCGTCGCGCCACAGATCCTGGCCAGCCCAAGGACGATGTCGTCGTGGGTCGCACGGAGCACTCGTCCCACCCGCTGATGGAAGATCTTGTGGGTGAGGGTACCCTCGAAGATCACCATCGACAAACCGGCGAAGATGCTGGAGACGAGGAACAGGATCGGGATGAACTCCGACCACCAGAGTGGGTGGATCTTGGTCTTGGCCATGAGGTAGAGCGCGCCCAGCCCCGACTGGTGCAGGATCGACAGCGTGATGCCGAAGATCACCGCCCCGATTGTCATGCCCTTGAGTACCGCTCGCACCCGCCCCCACCCGAGCCACTCTGCGACCGCCGGCGAGAACTCGATGGCCTCGGCGATCATGTACAACAGGAAGTGCCAGGCCACCAGGAACAAGACCGAACTCACCCCGAACGAATTGCCGATGATCGGGTTAATCACGTTCCACGGGCGGCCGAGATCGAGCAGCAGCGCTCCGGCATAGAACACATAGGCCAGGAACCCGTTGAGCACCGTGACCCGGACAATCGGATGGTACTTCTTCTGTCCGAGGATATAGACCATGAAGGTGACCACGTAGGCGCCGCCCGCGAACGCAACACCGGTCACCACGTCGAATCCAATCCAGAGCCCCCAGGGGACATCTTGGGACAGATTGGTGATGGATCCGAGACCGTAGATGAACCGTATCGCAAGCAGCACCGCCCCCGTCGCCACGATCACGCCGGTGATCACGTTGAACGGCGTGAGGATCTTCCCTTTCGGCTTGAGCTCCTGGCGGATGAACCGGGCGAAGCCGCGGAACCCTGTTGCAGTCGATGGAACCGGCATGCTCAGCGCTCCCATGGCTCAACCTCGCTCTCCGCCTCGTCCGGTGGCAGTTCATCGTCGTGCCTGTCTGACGTGGCCCGATTCAGGGCGAGCAGAAACGGCGGCACCAGCGTCAGCGCGAGAGGCACCGCGTAGAGGAACTCGCGCGTGTAGGTCGGGAACGCCGTATTTCCGACATCGGTCTTGAAGCCGAGCTGGTCGAACGGAACCTTGGCGAGGTAGAGCCAGGACGTCCCACCTGCCTCGTGCTCGCCGTAGATGTGCGGCACGTACTTGTCCGGCTCCGTGTAGATCCGCCGACGCCCCTCCTCGAGCAGCTCCTCTCGCCGCCCGAATGTCAGCGCACCGACCGGACAGCCCTGGACACATGCCGGCTTCTCACCCTGCGCCAGCCGGTCAACGCACATGACGCACTTGGTGATCTTTGGGTTGGCGCTGTCGTATTCGAACTTCGGCACGTCGAAGGGGCAGGAAACCATGCAGAACCGGCATCCCATGCACTTCTTGCCGTCCCACGCTACCGCGCCGGTCGGGGTTTTGTGCATCGCCTTCGTCAGGCAGGCCGAAGTGCAGGCCGGTTGCAGGCAGTGCATGCACTGCCGCTTCACCGACACCGGACCCTTGTCCGTCTCATAGCGATTGTTCACCGTCAATTGGGTCGGCGAGGTCTTCCGCTCGACCGCGCGATCGATCTCCTTCTCGGGCTCAGGGAGCCCGTTCGCCTCGGCGCACGCAAACTCGCACATCCGGCAACCCAGGCACTTGGTCGTGTCGACCAGCACGCCCATCGACTGCCCCGCCCCGCGGGCAACATCCGCCTCCTCGGCCTCGAGGTTCCTCCCCCCAACGAGCACGGCGGAGCCGCCGGCGACGCACAAGGTCTTCAGCAGGTCCCTTCGCTTCATGTGACGCTCCGATGAAATGTCGTGCCCGAGTCGCGCCGGGCCCCGCCAGTCCATGAACTCCACATGGTCCTATGGCAAGCCCAGGGCCGCAGTTCAATGCCGAGCACTGATTGTTGCAACTGATTGTGGGAGCTAGAGATAGCGGGTTGACCAGGGGAAGCTGTGTCAGGTGCGAAGGTGCCTGAGCGTTGAGATTATCTACGTGAAGAAGCCATCTCTAGAGCCGGGAGCCGGTTGTTGCCAGGAAATCAGGCCCAAGAGCCATTGAGATATTCAACACGAAGTGTTGAATATTCTGGCCTCTGCGAGTGGGGTTGCGGGATTACGGCCGGGGTTGTTGTACGGCGGTCCGGGTTCAGGCAAAGTCCAGGGTCATGCCCAGGACGCTGCTTGCGATCTGCCGCCAGCCTCAATGCCGAGATGTTGCCCGTTTGTGTACTGCGCACTAGCTTATCTTGATCCCATACAAATGATCCCCTACAAACCGGAGGAAGCATGCGGACCATCCCCCTGGTCGCCGTAGTCGGTCTGGCGGTTGTCGGATACACGATCAGCGCTAGTGCCCAAGAGAAGGCGGCGATGACCCCGAAGGACAAGATTGCCGAGGCCGTGACGGCGGGACCGGCCGAGTTGGCCAAGAACGCGGCAGTGGTGGATTGGGATGGTACCGTCCTGCGGGAAGGGTCGAATGGCTGGACCTGCTTCCCCGACGTGCCCAACCAACCGGGTGTGACACCCATGTGCCTGGATGAACAATTTCTCAAGTGGGCCGATGCCTGGATGAACAAGAAGCCCGTCACCGGCGTCACTACCGTGGGCCTCGCCTACATGTTGAGGGGCGGCTCTGACGCGAGCAATACCGATCCCTACGCGACCGGACCGGCTGAGGGGAATGCCTGGGTGGAGAGTGGGCCCCATGTGATGATCATCACGCCCGATCTCGCAGCGCTCGACGGCCTTCCTACCGATTACAAGAGCGGCGGTCCCTGGGTCATGTGGAAGGGTACGCCCTATGCCCACATCATGATGCCCATCAGCGCGCCGAAGGCGATGGAGCACAAACACTAGCCGAACGAATCCACCTTCGCGCTCGCGGATTCCCGGAGCCCCCAGCCATAGCGCGGCTGGGGGCTCCGACTCTTTGTGACGCTACTCACACCGAGGGCCCTCCGGCACGACCGTTGCCCCTGGCAATCCCGTTGAGGGAAGGGGTAGGGGAGGGCAGACTGGAGAGAAACCACAACTCCTTCTTTTCTAATAGTTTAGACAACGTGTCCCGGGGCAGGGGCCTCTCGGGCCGGAATCGAAAGCCGGAGGAGACCCGATGAACCGCATGCAATTCGCCAAGGCTGCCCGGTGGACTATGGCTGCCCTGCTCGCCGTGGGTGTGGGTGCGTGCAGCTCGGATAAGCAGGGACCGAACCCGGTGGCGCTCACCGAGCAGAACGCGCAGTCGGTAGCTGACCTGAGCTTGAGCTTGGTCCAGACATCGCTCGAGGGGCTCAATATCAACGCGTTCAGCTTCAGCGATTTCGGCGGTGTGTCGCTCGCCGCAGGCCGATTGGCTGCACCGGCCACGGGGCTCAGCCTCTCGACTTTCGCGATTGACGGATGCCCGTCGTTTTCTCCCGATCCTCCGATCGACACCGATCAGGACGGCGTTCCCGACAACGCGCTGTTCACCTTCGATCCCCAGTTCTGCACCACGACGGACCAGAACGGGACCAGTGTCGTGACTGGCTCCGTGCGGGTTTCGGATCCGGCCTCGGTCGCTATCGGGTTTGACCTCGACATCAACGATCTCCGGCTGGCGTTCACCAGCGCAACGGCATCCGATGACTTCGGAATTTCCATGGACGGGACCCGCTCGCTACGCGGGTCTGCGACCCTGATAACGCTGGACGAAGATTTCACCCTCGGCGTTGCGGTCAGAAGCCAGAGCGCGAGCGTCGTGGCGGGTCACAGCGTGGCCTTCACTGCGGAGTCGGGATCCAGCATCGTGTTTGACGGACCGCTGCCCAATGGCACGCTCAACCTGAGCGGCAGCTTCCAGGCCATGGCACCGGACGCTTTCTTTAACTTGGTGCTCAGCACTCCGGAGCTGTTGGTCTATGACGCGAGCTGCGGGTTCGAGGGCGACGTGGTAGCAGGAGTGCTCCGCGCTGCTGCCTCGTCCCAGCAGGGGGCGGCGGCGGTTCAGGTTACGCTCAATGGATGCGGGGTCGAGCCGACGGTGGTCTTTATCGGCTCCACCACGTAGTCCGTTGCCGCGGATGGATACGGTGGCCCGGTCTCGTGAGTGGCCGGGCCTCCGTGCGAAAGGACTGCTTCCCTTTGAGGATTGGAATCACACTGGCCGGGTGCGTGCCGCGGTCCGGAGATGCGGTCGAGGGAGGTGTGGGACTGTCGGGGGCCCTCCTGGAGTTGGATGGGAGGGTTGACCAGACCGACTAGTCGGTATATATTTCTTCCATGACCCCACAGACTGCGAAGCACAAGCTGCTCGAGGCTGCGCTCGACCTGGTGTTGGCCAAAGGGTATGCTAGCACCACCGTGGACCAGATCTGCGAAGCCGCAGGGGCGAGCAAGGGAAGCTTCTACCATTTCTTCGACAGCAAGGAAGCGCTCGGCCTAGCCGCGTTGGATGCCTACTTGGAGCGGGTGGGGAAACGATTGGACCAGGGTTCCCACACTAAGGTGCTGGATCCTAAGGAGCGGGCCCTAGCCTTCGTAGACTACTTGGTAGACGTGGCCGGCGAGGTGTGGGGTAACGGCTGCCTCATGGGGAGCTATGCCTTGGACGTGGTGGCCACCAACCCGAGCCTCCGGGCGGCCGTCTCGGATACCTTCGGCCGGGTCGCCGAGAGCTATGCCCAGGCGTTTGCGCCCGCGCTCGAGCAGAGAGGCGACGATGCCGAGCAGCGGGCCCACGCGCTGGCGGAAGAGTTCGTGGTGGCCATCGAGGGAGGCATCGTACTGGCCAAGGCGCACCAGGATTGGAGTTACGTGACCAGGGCGCTCGAGCGGTTTCGCCGGAACTTCCGCCGGGAAGCCGGTCTCGCGCCGTGACACCGCCCTTTTTTCACTACCGACTGGACCAACTAGTCGGTCTAATCAGGGAGGTTCTATGCTGCGACACACCTTTTTCATCCTCGTCCTCGGTGGGCTCACTCTCGCGATGACCCAGGCCGCCCCCATGGCGGACGAGTCGGTCTTCGTCAACGGGCTCGGCGCCGGAGAACAGGAGTCGCTCCTCTACGTCTGGACCAGGGACGGTGACGGCCTGGATGAGGACTTCCTGGCGGTGGTTGATGCCGACCCAGGATCACCCAGCTACGGCCGGATCTTGAACA
>DATHRW010000287.1:0-8623 GCA_035464955.1 Gemmatimonadales bacterium | reverse complement strand
AGTGGAGCCTCTGCGTCACCGCGCGGCGCGGGGACGCGGGCCACGATGGCCTGCAGCAGCTCGTGAATGCCGGTGCCTTCTTTGGCCGACACCTGCAGGATGTCCTCCGGCGCGACGCCCAGGAGTTCGCTGAGCTCTTCCATGCGTCGCTCGACCTCGGCGCTGGGGAGGTCGATCTTGTTGAGGACCGGGATGATCTCGAGATCCGCGTCCAACGCAAGAAACAAGTTGCTCAGGGTCTGTGCCTGCACGCCTTGGGCCGCGTCCACGACGAGGACCGCCCCCTCACACGCAGCCAACGACCGGGAGACTTCATAGGTGAAGTCGACATGGCCCGGCGTATCGATCAGGTTGAGTTCGTAGCGCTGCCCGTCATCCGCGGCGTACTCCATACGAACCGCGTTCAGCTTGATCGTGATGCCGCGCTCGCGCTCCAGGTCCATGGTATCGAGGAGCTGCTGTCGCATGAGTCGCTTCTCGACCGCGCCGGTAGCCTCGATGAGGCGGTCGGCAAGCGTGGATTTCCCGTGGTCGATGTGCGCGACAATGCAGAAGTTACGAATCCCGGCCGGTGGCATGGCCGGTAATATAGCGGTGACGAGGGGGCGGGAGCGGGCCAGCTGAGGGAGGGGACGCTGACGGCGCCTCCCTCCCCGAACCCATGGCTAGTTGTCCGTCTGAACGATCTTCTTGTAGCTCTCCGGATTCCAGACCGGGCGCTCTGGCGCGTTGGCGATGTCCTGTCCGAGGTAGAACAGGAGCCGGCCGATGCGCGCCATTTTCTCCGAGTCGATCTTGTCGACCTCGTCACTGACCCGGTGGTAGTCCGGGTGGACCCCGGTGAAGAAGAAGAGTATCGGAACTCCCTTGCGGGCAAAATTGAAGTGATCGGATCGGCTGTAGAAATTCTCCTCCGGCCAGATATCGTCGATGGCGGTCATGTTGAGCTCGGGATGGCGCGCGTTGACGCGAGCCAGCGTCGCCCCCAAATCGGAGTGCTCCTTCCCGATCGCCACCACCGTGTCGGTCCAGTTGCGGCCGACCATGTCGATATTGAGGTTGGCCACCATCCGGTCGAGCGGTACGGTGGGGTGCTCGGAGAAGTACCGGCTGCCCCAGAGCCCCCGCTCTTCGCCGCTCACCGTGATGAACACGATCGACCGCTTGGGCCGCGCACCGGGCTGGCTGAACGCTTCGGCCAGCTCGACCACGGTCACGGTGCCGGAGCCGTCGTCATCCGCACCATTGTTGATGCTGTCCACCTCGCCCGGCGTGATGCCGATATGGTCCATATGCGCCGAGTAGACCAGGTATTCCTGCTTGAGCGTGGGATCGGTGCCCTCGAGAATGCCGATGGTGTTCGGAGCGGAGGTGGGTTCCGATCGCTGTTGGACGTCGATGCCGGCGGTCAGTCCCGCGACTACGCGCGCCACGGTGTGATCGGCCGACCGAATGGCGCTGAGATCCACGCCCGCGGCCTTCAAGATTGACCCCACCGCGCGGTCGTGGACCTCGACGACAGGGAATCCGGAGGCGGGTCCGCGAGGCGACGGCAGGCTGACCGAGGGGCGAGCTTGCCCCGCCGCCTCGCGGGCAAAATCGGTGGCATCCTGATTTGCCAGGAGGATGATTCCCTTCGGCGCCGCGTTCCGAAGTGCGCCGGCCACCCGGAACATCTGGACCCTGGCATTTCGTACGCCCTTCGAATAGTCCGTGACCACCACGACGATCTTCCCCGCCGCCATCGCCGCATCGATCTTGCCGGCGTCGATCGAACCGCCGATCAAGTACACGTCACCCTTGACCTCGCCGGGAGCACTGGGGCCGCGCAGCACCCGGGCATCCGTGATGAAGTCGGCGTGGACGTGCTGGCCGCCCGCCATGAAGCCAACATGGGACTGTTCCACCACCGTGACGCGCTGCTCGAGCGGATAGCGCTGGAACCACGTGCCGTTCTCCCCGCCCGGCGTGAGCCCGAATCGCTTGAATTGATCCGCCACATATTGCGCCGTCATCTCCAGGCCCGGGCTCGGCGTGGCCCGACCCATCATGGAATCGTCGGCGATGATGGCGAGCCGGCCATGCAAGTCCTCGGCGGTAATCGTCTCCGCCGCCTTGCGGATCGGAGCCGGAGAAGCCATCTGCGAAAAGAGTGGTGCCGTGGTGCCCGCCACAACGGCGACGAGGAGGCCAAGGGACTTCGTGGCTACGTGCATTCGGAAATCTCACTGAGGTAGGTTCGCGTCAGGTTGAACGAACGGCACTTATCATAACGGCGCCCGCTCGAAAAAGTGTCGAACGGACGCCGGTGGCTGTGTCAGGGAGCGTCCTTCAGGGTTTACGACGCTTGAGTTCAGGAGTACCGGTGCTCTTTCGGGGGGTGGTCTTCGGTGGGCTGGCCCGCTTGGGCTCCGCCTGGGGTGTCTTGGCCCGGGTGGGTGCGGGACGAGACACCGCCGGGGCCCGGCGCGGCTCGTTCCGCACGGTGGGGGTGGACGGATTGGCGCGGCGGGTGGTGGACCGATCTGGAGTCCGGGCCCTGCTGCCCGAATCAGTGGGCCGCCGCTGCACAGCCTTGCTCGACTGAGCGGGAGCGGGATCCGCGGTGGGCGGCAGCGCTCTGCGCGTCGGCTGATCCTTCACCTGGCGTCGCTGATCGTCGTCCGGGCGATCCCGTTTCACGGCCTCCGGCCGCGGGACGACCACTCCTCGCCGGCCGCTTTCCGCCTCCGGGGTCGGTCGGGTGCTCGGCACCATCGGCCGCGCCCGGTCCGGCTCGGTGGTGCGCCGACGATCCGGTGCTCCCGTGGTCGGAGCCGGCTGGGCGGGAGTCGGCCTTCGGGTGCGCGGCTCGACCGGGGCGGGTACCGACCCCCGGCCGCCGACGTCCTTACCCGACCTGTCACCTTCCGCTGCCCGCCGATTCCGATCGGTTGTGGCGGGGCGCCGCGCCCGGGTGACGTAGTCGCTCTTGCCGTCCGCGTCCTTGAAGACGTACCGCGCGCCCGGCCGCTTGGGCCGCACGATCACGACCCGTCGCCCGTCGTACCGGCGGTAGGGGTAGTAGTAGGGATCGTCGTAGATCACCAATCGAAAATTGGTGCAGGAGGTCCCGTACGGATCCCACCGCGTGTACATGGGGTGTATGTGGCAGTCGTAGCACACGAACCGCGGATAGTCGTAATGCCGCTCGACGTAGTACGGTATGATGTCGTAGTCGTAGTCGCTCCGATACGCGATACGGTCGGCCAGGTCCGTCAGCGCCACGTACGGGTCGCCGGCCACCCGGCCGTCGGAGACGGCTCGATAATCCCAGCGGTCCCTGAGGGAGATCTCATGGTAATCGAAGGGGTCGAGTGAGCTGACCGCGAAGATGTACCCGACACCGGGGGGGTCGTCGATGCGGAAGGCCGGCGTGCCGGCGCGTCCGAGCACTTCAAACGTCCGGTCGCCCCGCGCGAAGTTATCTTCCCAAGGCTCGGCCGGGAACAACACCCGCAGGCGTCCATCGGTGTCGACCCGGAAGATCGTCACATAGGCATCGCGGTCCGTACTGAAATAGACCTGGACCCGTTCGCCCCGGTGGTACGGATCTTCGTCGCGGTTGGTCCACACCGTGACGCGGGGCTGGAGCCCGAATGATGGAACCCGTGCGTCGCCCGCCGGTGGGGTTCCGAAACTGGTCGCGATCGCGAGGGTGAGTGCAATAAACATGGTAACTCCGGTCGTCGTGTCCCAACGTCCGCATACCAAGACAGCAGGGGGCATGCCACCCCATTCCTCGATGGTAACCTCTTACAAGAAAACGAGATACCGTGGCGGATCGGGGATCCGGCGATGCCGAGCTGTCCGGCCGCGGGGACACCCGACCGCAGGGGGGCCACCGGGGTGGGCCAGCCCGCCGGCCCCGGCGGCCCAACGGTAATGCGGATCGATCTGTTGGACCCCGTGGAGGCGGCCCGGCTGGGCGGGCTCGAACTGGTGACCGGCGGGATCGTCGAGGGGTTCCTGACCGGGCTCCACCGCTCACCCCGCCGAGGGTTTTCCGTCGAGTTCGCCGAGCATCGCGCGTACCAGCCGGGTGACGAGCTTCGCTACGTCGACTGGAAGATCCTGGGACGCAAGGATCGCCTCTATGTGAAGCAATTCGAGGAGGAGACCAACCTCCGCGCCATGATCGTGTTCGATACCAGCCGCTCGATGGCATGGACCGGCTCGCCTGAGGAACTCCTCACCAAGCTCGACTATGCACGGCGTCTGGTGGCCGCGCTGGCCCTCATCCTGATCCGCCAGCACGATGCGACCGGGCTCATCACCTTCGACGACGAGATTCGATCGATCACCCCGCCACGGGCGCGCATGAAGCACTGGCGTCTTCTGCTGACCACGCTGGCTCGGCTCGAGTCCGGGCGGGGCACTGCAGCCGAGCAGGCGCTCACTCGAGTACTGGCGGCGCTCCGGCGGCGCGGACTGGTGGTCTTCGTTTCGGATCTCCTGTTCGATCGGGATCTTGCCGTGCGAGCGCTCCGCTTCCTGCGCCACCGCGGGCATCAGGTGCTGGTGCTGCACATCATGGACCCGGGTGAGCGGTCGCTCAGTGGCCCGGCCGAAGCGCGTTTCGAAGATCCCGAGACGGAGGCCTCGGTAACGTTGCGTCCCAAGGACTGGGCACGGGTCTATGAGTTGACGGTGCGTCAAGCGGTTGCGGATTGGCGACTCGCCTGTCGCAGCATCGGCATCGGCTACCACTGCGTCACGACCGACACGCCGTTCGGTCTTGCGCTTCGGGAGGTGCTGGCAGAGCCAGCCGGTCTCGCGTGATCAGCTTTCTATATCCGTGGGCGCTCCTGGGCCTGGTGGTGGCCGCCGTTCCGATCGTGCTCCACTTGATCGCGCGGCGCCGTCCGCCAACGGTCGTCTTCCCCGCGATCCAATACCTGGTCGATACGACCCGGCAGCATCACCGGCGGCTCAAACTCCGAAACCTGCTGCTCCTGTTCCTCCGCACCGCGCTCATCATGGCCCTGGTCCTGGCCGCCGCGGCGCCAACCGTCCCGGTGGCCGGCACACCCGGGCACGCCCCAAGCACTCTGGTCCTGGTGCTCGACAATTCCGCCAGCAGTGGTGCGGTGGTGGACGGCGTTCCTGTCATTGACCGCCTGCGTGACGCCGCGCTGGCCGTGCTCGCGAGGGCGACCCCGGGTGACGCCCTCTGGCTCTTGCTGGCGGACGGCGTTGCTCGACGAGGGGGCCGTGAGGCGCTCGAGGCCATCGTAGCCGATACCCGGCCCTCCGATCAGCGGTTGGATTTGGGGGCTGCCGTCGCTGCGGGGGACGATATCCTCGCGGCTGATCCGCGGCCCGGCGAAATCATCGTGCTGAGCGACATACAGGCCAGCGCAATCTCGGAGGCCGCGCCCGAGGCGGCGTTGGTGGTTGCCCGCCCGCTCGAAGCCCTGCCCGGGAACGCCGGCATCGCCGGTCTCGACCCCGGTGTGCAGCCGTGGCTTCCCGATGGAGGCCGGGTCACGCTCGCCTTGGCGGGTGATTCAGGCCGAACCGTATCGGCCGCCATCCGACCTGGCGACCGTCCCCCACGGCAAACTCTGGTGACCGTCGGTGCTCCCGCCGAGATCCGGATCACCGGCCTGCCCGCCGGATGGTGGCCGCTCGCCGCAACGCTCGACCCGGATGAACTGCGCGTCGATGACACCCACGTTTCCGCCGTTCGGGTAGCGCCTCCGGCGCGACTGTCCTGGAATCCGCTCGACCGCCACGTGTCGGCGGCATGCGAAGTGCTTGCGTCCGCCGGCCGCGTCACGCGGGGTGACCGAATCACTCTCGGGATGCTCGGGAACGGACCATCGATCGTTCTTCCACCGGCCGATCCAGCACAACTCGGCGCGCTGAACCGCGCCCTGGGCCGGCGTGGCATCGACTGGCGTTTTGGAGAAGCGATCACAATCGAGCAGGCGACGGACAGCGCACGAATGCTCGGGTCCGTTGTGGTGCGCCGCCGGCTCCGCCTCGAGCCAACGGCGAGCGGCCGTACCGGCGTCCTGCTCACCGTGAATGGCGAGCCGTGGATGGTTCAGAGCCGTGACGTCGTGTTGGTGGCAAGTCGTTTCGATCCCGAGTGGACCGACCTCCCAGTCACGGCCGAGTTCGTGCCATTTCTCGATCTTCTCGTGAATCAGGTCGCGCAGGGCGGCTTGGCGTTCCTGTCCGCCGCCCCGGGTGATGCGGTGCAGCTGCCTGACCGGGTGACCGAGATCAGGCTCGACGACCGCTCCTGGCAGGTCGAAGGAGGAGCTTCCTTCAGGGCCCCCGCCGTTGGTGCGTATTATCTGCTGGCCGATGGAGATACCGTGGGGGCGCTGGCTGTCAACGTTGACCGCCGTGAATCAAAGCTGACGCGGGCATCCGATCGGCAGGTGAGGAGCCTCTGGCGCTCCGCCCGCCTGGTCACCCTCGATGAAGTTGAAGACGTCGCCTTCACGGCCGGGGCCCGGAGCGACCTTCGGGGGGCGCTCTTGTGGCTGGCCCTCCTCCTCGGCCTCGCGGAGGTGGCGGTGGCAAGTACCGGGAGGCGCCTGGGATGACCGTGCGGCTCATTCTCGACGCATTCGACCACACCCGTGGCACGACGGCCCTGCTCGACCAGCTGCCCTCGCGCGGGACCGCGGTGCGGGTCGGAGGTCTCCCGGGTTCGAGTGATGCGGTTCTGGTAGCCTGGCTCGCCACTCGGCTTCCCGAGCGGTTCATCACGGTCCTCACCACCTCGCCGGCCGCAGCCGACCGATGGCTCAGCGACCTCCAATCGCTCACGGATCTGCCGATCGCGCTCTATCCCCAACGCGAAGGACTGGGAGAAGACGAGCCGCACTACGACATCGCCGGCGAGCGAGTAGAAACACTCGAGGCGCTCCTGAGCGGAAAGCTCCGAATCCTGGTCACCCCCGTTCGCGCCACGGCCGAGCGCTCGCCAATTCCCGCGGTGTTGTCGCGGAGCACGCTCCGGCTTCGTCCAGGCCCGGGGAATTCGGCTCCTTCGCTGAGCCGGGTGGGCGAGCAACTCGAGCGGATGGGGTACCACCGGGTCCCGGTGGTCACGGAGGTAACCCAATACAGCATTCGGGGCGGCATTGTCGACATCTACGGCTTCGGCATGGCGACGCCCGCGCGCTGCGAGTGGTGGGGTGATGATCTGGTGTCGCTCCGGGGCTTCGATCTGACGACCCAACGGTCCTTGGGTGATCTCGAAGACATCACAGTGCTTCCCATCGTGGCGCGGGTGGAGAGCAGCGAAGCGCGGTCCGGCCAGACCCAAGCGACGCGCCAGAGTCTGTTCGAGCTCTTGCCGGGGGATTCGCTGGTGGTAGTGGACGGCGGGGAACGCCACGAGGCTGAAGTCGCCCGTGCGTGGCAGGACGCGGAACATCATCTGGAGGTTGCCCGGCGCGTCGGCGAGCTCGTGCCCTCACGCTCCGCGCTCTACGTGGAGTCGGAGGAGTGGCGAGCGCGGCTGGAGTCGTATCCACGGCTCGTGCTGTCGCCGCCGGATGCCCCAAGCGATATGGTGATGGGGTTCTTTCCCCCGGAGCGGATCGACCGCAGCATGAATCGTCTCCGGGCCCTCCTCGGCGGCGACCCCCCCACCGTCGTCCTGTGCGACAACGAAGGGCAACTGGAGCGCTTGGAAGACCTACTCGAGGTCCGCGGGCAGTTGCCTCCGTCCACGACCCTCGCCATCGGGGCACTCGACGGCGGATTCGTCATGCCGACGCTCCGGGTGCTGACCGACCACGAAGTCTTCCGGCGGGCTCGGCGGCTGCGCCGGGCGCGACGGTACCGTGAAGCAGCGCCGTCGGCGCTCACGGGGGCGCTCAAGGCGGGCGACTACGTCGTCCATCTCGAGCATGGTGTCGGCGTCTACCGCGGCATCGACTCCATCCAGTTCGAGGGTGCGCCGCTGGATGTGGCGATCGTAGAGTACCAGGGTGGGGACCGGCTCAACGTTCCGCTGTACCAGCTCGATCAGCTCGAGCCGTTTCGGGTCGGAGACGGAGATGACAGCGCGGCCCCGCGGATCCACAAGTTGGGTGGGACGACGTGGAAACGGACCCGCGAGCGCACCCACCAAGCGATCCGGCAGATGGCAGCCGAGCTATTGGATCTCTACGCCCGGCGCACCGTCACCACGGGCTTCGGGTTTCCGCCCGACACACGATGGCAGCGCGAGCTCGAATCGAGCTTTCTCTACGAGGACACGCCCGACCAGCGTCAGGCTACCGAAGAGGTCAAAGCCGACATGGAGCGTCCGATGCCGATGGACCGGCTCCTGGTGGGCGATGTCGGGTACGGGAAGACCGAGGTCGGGGTGCGGGCCGCCTTCAAGGCTCTGCAGGCCGGCAAACAGGCGGCGATGTTGGTGCCGACGACCATTCTCGCCGAACAGCACGGCCGTACTTTCACCGAGCGGTTAGCCGATTTCCCGGTCCAGGTGGAGGTGTTATCGCGGTTCCGGACCCCGAGGGAACAGCGGGAGGTGCTCACGCGGCTCCAAACGGGTCAGGTGGACGTGGTGATCGGCACGCACCGGTTGCTGTCGAAAGACGTCCGA
>DATHRW010000286.1:0-4740 GCA_035464955.1 Gemmatimonadales bacterium | reverse complement strand
GAAGCGCCAGGCCTATGCCGAGAAGGTGGCGAGCGAAATCCACGCGGTCAGGGTTGGGGCGTTCAACTATTGGGCAGACTACCAGATGTGGCCGCCGGATGTGGGCCCCGGCGTGGCGCCACCGGCGCTGGTGCCCTATCTCCCGGGCTTCGCCTTTGCCGGCCCCGACTACACACTCGATTGGGACAATCTGACCGGTGGGGGCGGCGTCGCTTTCCTCGTCGGGATCACCATGTCCACGGCGGACCCCAAGTTGCTCGCTTCGGTCAAGCGAAACCTGGGTACCACCAACCCATGGTACCTGAACGGGAATTCCCTCACCTACATCATCGTCGGCCCGAGCGGGGTGTTCTAGCCCTTCGTGGAATCGAGCGCGGACGCGTAGCGCTGCACCTCGGGGTCGGCGGTTGGGAACTGCGGATTCATCCGCTCCAGCGCATCGACCACCACTTCCGCCACCAACAGATCGCGGGACGACTTGCTGTCGGCCGGCACCACGTACCACGGCGCCCAGTCGGTGCTGCACGCGGCCAGCGCCTCGCGATAGGCCTCGGTGTACTCCTCCCAGTCGTCCCGGGCCGTGAGGTCGTCGGGATTGAACTTCCAGTTCCGCTTCGGGTCCTTGAGCCGCCGGAGCAGCCGCTGGCGCTGCTCGTCCTTGGAAACATGCAGGAAGAACTTGAGGATGGTGACGTCGTTCTCGCTCAACATCCGCTCGAAGTCGTTGATCTGGTCGTAGCGCTTCCGCCAGACCTTTTCCGGCACGAGCTCCAGCACCCGCACCACCAACACGTCCTCGTAGTGCGAGCGATTGAAGATCCCGATCATGCCGCGGCCGGGAACCTCGCTGTGGATCCGCCACAAGTAGTCCTGCTGGAGCTCGCGGGTGGTCGGTTTGCCGTAGCCGGTAACCCGGCACCCTTGCGGATTGAGGGTGCCGAACACCCGCCGGATGGTGCCGTCTTTGCCGCCGGCATCGCGCGCCTGGAGCACCACCAGCAGTGCCTGTTTCCGCTCGGCGAAGAGCGGCCGCTGCAACTCGATCATGCGATCGCGGAGCGCTTGGAGCTGGGCCTGCCGTTCCGGCTTATCGGGCAGGCCTTTGGGCCGTTGGGCGTCGGCGTCATCCAGCGCTGGGGCCTGGCCAAGTTTGACGGGTCGGAGGGTCATGAGAGAGGGAGTGAGAAGTAGGGAGTAGGGGATAGGGAATGTGAGAGTCGGGAGGGGAGACCGCAAGGTCGGACCAGAGTCTAGTCCTGCCCTCCTCCGCCACCACCCGCTATCGGCTAACAGCTATCGGTCTCGATCGTCCACCTCCCTACTCACTACTCCCTGCTCCCTGAGCACTTATATTCCCATCGTGTTCGACGCTACCCACCAGCCGAGGGTCGTGACCGTCCGTGTCGTGCGACCCGGTCAAGCCGAGCCTGTCGATCAGGCCTGGCTCGAGCGGACGCTCGAGGAACGTATTGAGGCGGTCTGGACGCTCACTCTCTGTTGCCTGGCCTGGACCGACCGGGGAACCAGTGCTCCGCGACTTCAGCGATCTCATATCCGCATTCAACGCCCACGGCGTTGAGCACATCGTGGTCGGGGCCCATGCCCTGGCGGCGCACGGGCATGTCCGGGCGACGAAGGACCTCGATATATGGGTACGGCCCGATCGAGAGAATGCCGGCCGAGTGCTGCAAGCCCTCACAGCGTTTGGGGCACCCATCGATAATCTCACCGAACACGAGCTGTCCGAGCCCGGTCTGGTATTTCAGATCGGCATTGCCCCGGTCCGTATCGACCTCGTCACAGCCATCGACGGCGTATCATTTGACGAAGCTTGGTCGGAGCGCGTGGTGACGCAGTTCGGTGGCGAGGAAACTGCGGTGCTTTCTCGGCGTCACCTCATCCGCAACAAGCGTTCAACCGGTCGGTTGCAGGATCTGGCGGACGTCGAACGTCTCGAGGCAATCGCGCGCGAGCGGCCGGAAGCGGGTCAATAAGAAACCAGGGGTGGTCAGACGTTCAGCCGGTCGGGCGGTCCAACCCTGCCTCTCCTTCCGCCTCACTCCTTACTCCTTACCGTCCCCGCCTTTCCGCCTTTCCGCATTCGTCTCACAATGCCCGGGGCGGGACTCGACGCGGCGTGCGCCCGAGAGCCACTGGCTCGAGTGCGCACAGAGCGGACGCGAGCGGGGCGGCCGGGTGGTGCGGGCGTCAACCCGCACGGGGTTGCCCCCAAGGGATTCTAAGCCCTCCGACGATTCGCGCCAGTTCCGGCGAACTCATGTTGACTCATACGTTTGCTCAGGACAGCCGGCTGCCTCTCGAATTGGCTCGCCTCGGCTCGTATCCGCATCGGCCCCGCGATCCACCCCGCGACGTTCGTCGAGGTGGGAGATCTAGAGAATGGCCGAGCCGGTCTCCTTACTGGCAAACGCTCTGCGATATGCGGAGCAAGGCCACCATATCTTCCCGGTACACTCTCGGAAACCTGGAACCTGGTGACCACGGCCGGCCGCCTGGACCTCGCCTTCGTGCCGGCGGGCACCGAAGGATTCGACGACTTACTGGGAGGGGCGGTGCGCTATCAGGTGTACGGCGTCCAACTCCTGGCCGCGAGCCTGTCCGACATCGCCCGGTCGAAGCGGGCGACCGACCGGCCACAGGACCGCCAGGACGTGCTGCTCATCGAGGAGATGTTGCGAATGGGAGACCCGACCTAGGTGGGTCGAACTCCTCTCCTCCGCTCCGGATGTTGGACCCCTTCCCTGATTGCAGCGCCGAGCTGGCCAACTAGTAGTGAATCACACTACAACAATCGCGGCCCGTTCTGCTCGAGGCCGGTGGTAGGTGGCATTGCTAGTCTCGCTCCGAAATTGGCCTGGACCAGTGGAGATTCTGAATTCGCCAACCCTCCTCGTTGTGCCTGACAACCCCTGTCATAAAGCCGCCGAAACTGACATCAACTCCAGCGGTATCGGTGACGGTCTCCTGGTAGGATGCGCCAGCGACCGCAACGCCGGGATTAACGGGCACAACCCGCAGATCAATCCAGCGGAGCTGGATGGCTGATATCCTTTGAGAAAGCCCGCGAACGAAGGCCTTGGCAGAATCGCTAGAGGGAAACACGAGGTTCCCGTCCGACGCCATGAAGAACTCCGGACTCTCCTCAAAATGCTGGAGCCACGCTATCGGACCGTCTTCAGATAAACTGCTGCTAATCGACTCGAAGAACTGCTCCACGCTGTCTCGCATCGCATCTGCGTGGTCAGGTTCGAGATGCTGTTTCGAGACTGGCGGCCCACAGGCGACGCAGGCCATAGCCGCCAACAAGCCGAACAACAACAAGGGCAACGAATTGCGTGACATTCTCCACCTGTCCTTCCAACGGGTTTCTGCGTCAGTGGTGCAGCGCGACCCGCTATCCCCTGGATGCCATTGCATGCGCGGACATCTACTCATCTGTCCAAGTGGTGCGTAGGAAGAAAGCGACGGCCCTGGTCAGACCTACTGGACCGTGAGGGTCGGCGCGGGCGAAGTTAGTGCCGCCCCATCTACCGTGGCGTCCACGGTCACCGCAGTACCCGCCACCGTAGCCGTGAACACCGACGTGTAGCTCCCGTCGCCCAGGTCGGCAAGCGGGCCGAAAGTACCGGCGGAGGTGCCCCCTGCAAGGCCGAACACGACGACCCGCCCGCCCGTCAGCAGCTGGTTGCCGAACGCGTCACGGGTCACCAGGGTCACCACAGTGGTGGCGCCAACGGCCACCACGGAGTCGGCCAACGATACGGTCGAGGTGCTCAGCGACAACGTATCGGGCGTGATTGTGACGGCTGGTGGCGTGGCGTCGGCCGCCGCGCCTTCGATGGTAGCCGCCACCGGAGTGGCCGAGCCAGCCACGACGGCGGTGAAGAGAGCCAGATAGCTGCCGTCGCCTTGATCCGTCACCAATCCGACGGTCCCGCCACTCTCCCCCGCCCCACCACCAACTGCAAAGGTCACCGTCCGACCGGCGCCCCGGATGTGACGATTGAGCGCGTCGCGCGCCCGCAAGCTCAATAGTGCGGTCTGCCCCGCCACAACGGTGACCACATCGCCACCATCCACCTGCACCAAACTGCTGTCAGCGTCGATGATACCCACTTCTACGGTCGGCTGAGGCGTCGCGACCGGAGTGCCGTCGATGGTGGCCCCAATCGACAGCGGCGTACCGGCAGACCCGGCGGTAAAGGGCGCCTGGTAGGTACCATCGCCGTTCGAAGTCGTCGCCCCGACTGTCCCGCCACTGGTGCCACCGCTGGCGCTGAACCCAACCTGGAGCGCCAGGGTGTCGTTGTCGATATCGTTGCCGATGGCATCACGGGCCTGGAGCATCAGCTGCACCACGGTGCCTGCATCGACTAGCGTATCCCCCACGCTCACCACCGAGGTCATCGCGGAGACGTCGCCTGGCGTCACGACGACGGTAGGTGGTGGGGACGTAATTGCAGAGCCGTTGACCGTAGTTGCGATGGCTGTGGGGCTGCCGGCTATCGCTCCGGTGAAAGTGGCCTCGTAGGTCCCGTCCTGGTTGTCGATGGTCGCCCCGATAGTTCCCGTACTGGTCCCGCCCGAGGTGGCGAACGCCACCGTCAGCCCCGAGGCCAGCAAGCAGTTGCCGGCGGCATCGCGCGCCGTGAATCGAATAGTGATGGGGATGCCCGACGGGATCTCATTGCCGTTGACCAGTCCCTCCACGGAGGTCGT
>DATHRW010000285.1:0-9997 GCA_035464955.1 Gemmatimonadales bacterium | reverse complement strand
ATGCCCTCCGACACGGCCACCCGCCATCCGTCGAAGAACACCGCGAGGCCCGCCGGCTTCCCCTGAGCCGGCAGGATCAGGGTGTAGCCCTTGTCCGTCAGCTCGACGGCGCGCTCCGGCTCCGGGCCGATCCGGAGGAGGCCGGGCATGGGCTGGTACTCCTCCCTCACTTCTTGCCCACTCACTACTGCCGGAACGACCATCAGCAGAAGCGCAGCCAGGAGTACCTGCAGTCTATTCATTCGAAATTGTAATCCTCGACGTCGCACACGGGTCGATAGCCCATCCGCTGATAGATCGCGTTGGAAGTCGGATTGGCCAGGTCGGTGTAGAGGAAACAGAACTGCCGCCCCAGGTCCAGGTAGTGCTGGCTCAGCGCCGCAACACAGGCCGACGCGTACCCCCGTCCCCTCGCCGTCGGTGGAGTATACACGAACCCGACCCGGATTCCGTTGGGCGTTTCCGCCATGCCGGCCGCCATCGACACGAGCGTGCCGTCATCTCCCTCCCAGAAGAAGAGGCGGCCCTCGTCGATCAGCCGCCGGGCCAGCGGGTCGGGGCTGCCGGCCCATTGGCCGACGTCGGCGACGAACCCACGGGCCCACGCCGTCGCGAGGCCCAAGTCGGCGGGCATCGCGGGACGCATGCGGCCGGGTGCGGGGTCTGCAGCAGGTTCCACCCGATCCAACTGGAAGATCCGCATCCGCATGCCGGGGCGGGCGGTGACGCCTCGCTTGGCACTCCACCTCTCGGCGAAGAGAAGGGCCACGTCGCCTGGCCCCATGACCGCCGGGATGGTCGGATACAGTGCCGCGACCTCCTCGATCAGCAACGGAATGGCCGCGGCTGGCATCCGGGTGAGCCCCAGCTTGAACGGCGGCGTCCGGTAGGCGCACCCGGTTACGCCCTCGGGTCCCTCCACGGTAGCCAGCAGAATGGGCGCGTCGTAGTCGTGACTACCCGACTCGAGCTGCCCGGCGATGCTCAAGACGAGATTGTGCTCCGCCTCGGCTCGAAGCAGCCAGTCGCCCGCGCGGGCGAGAAGGGATGCGGCGGTGTCGTATCGTCGGATCAGGCAGTCAGGTGCGGAATTCGTCATGGACGAATGATCCGGCTACGCGAAGGAGCGTGTCAAGATACGGGGGAACCTACTTGCGGGGTCTGTACCGATCTGCCTCTAGCTACGGCCCCGGTGTGAGCACCTTCACCGGGACAGGTGAGTCAGTCGTTGTTCCGTTTCCCAACTGGCCGTGGTAGTTCGATCCCCAGCAATACAGTCCGCCGTCGGGCGTCACTCCACAGGTGTGCCTGCCCCCCGCACTGAGGGAAGCGAAACGCAGGTTGGTGTTAACCTGGTGCGGTGTTGCAGCATCTAGCCCAGCGCTGCCCAGCTGGCCGCGCCAGTTTGCCGCCCAACAGTAGGCGGCGCCGTCAGAGGTCAGAGCACAGGTATGATACGCTCCCGCCACCACCTGCCCCACCGACCGTGGCAGGCTCACGGGTGCTGGCACCAAATGATCCGTCGTTCCCCAACACCACACTTTGCCACTCCGATCGACTGCACACGTTTGCCCGCTCCCAATGGCCAAGTCGATGACCTGTGGTAATCCTTCGACGAGAACCGGCGCCGTCTCGCAGGGTGTCCACACGCAGATGTCGTCAACCCCAAACGGGCCGCTAGGCCTTCCCAGCAGCTCGCCTGCCCCCCAGCAATAGACCAAGTCGTTCGCGGCAGCGATCCCGCAGGTGTGATCGTCCCCCGCGGCTAAAGTGACGAACGCGATACCTCCCGCCACGCGGTTCGGCGTAAGGTCGGCGATCCAATCTGAGCCGGTCGGCTGGAAAGGTCCTCCCTGACCGCGCTTACCTCGAAAATACGACCCCCAGCAATACGCCTGGCCATCACTGGCGAGGCCGCACGCATGGCCCGGCCCGCTCACCACACTCGTGAGCGGTATGGAGTCGAGTATGAGTATCGGTTCCGTTCCATAGCTCTGGTAGAGGTCGATGCCCAGGAATGAGCCCCAGCAGTAGGTGCTAGATGATCCATTGATACCACACCCCGACAATCCAAACAGTCCATGAGCGAGACTCAGAACTTCGAAGCCCGGGTTGCCGGAGAGCGCCTTCGGGAGGCTATCCCGGTCTTGAGTGCCAAGGTCAACCCCCCAGCACGAAACCTCATCGCCGGCCAGGAGGGCACAGGTCGATTCCCATCCGGCGTGGATGCGTGGGAGGGTCAGAGCCTTCCCGCCTCCATTCGGCCGCGGCGCAGTAGGCTCCGCGCATCCCACGACAGCCAACGCGACCGCGAGGAGTGTACAGGGCCTTTGCCCAAGCAATGACGACATAGGATACCCGGGTCCGGTCGAGTCAGGGCATGTGCACCACTATGTGGGTTTGTTCGTGAAGAAAGTATAAGATCTGTTTGAATCCCGGGTCTCACCCGGCGATGTTTCACGTTGACCCTGAGTTCGTTGGCCGTCTTCATCCAACCGAGGAAGCTCCGATGATCCCAGACCCCCTGCACCCTGCCGTCGTGCACTTCCCCATCGTCCTTGCGACGCTGCTTCCGCTTGCGGCCGTCGTGGCCCTGATCGTGATTGCCCGCGGTGCGAACGCCCGAAAGACATGGGCCTGGGTGGTGGTCCTCTCCGCCATGCTCGCAGCGGCCTCATGGGCCGCGGTCGAGACCGGGCAGGACGAGGAAGACACGGTGGAGAAGGTCGTCGCGGAGGACCCGATCCACGAGCACGAGGAAGCCGGCGAGCGCATGCTCATCTTTTCGGGTATCGGGGTGCTGCTGGTCGGACTAGGCTTGGCCAACGGCAAGATGGGTCAGGCGGGGCGCTGGATTGGGACCGTCGCCGCTGTTGGCCTGTTGGTAGCCTCGTACCAAGTCGGCAAGTTGGGCGGTGAGCTGGTCTATGAGCACGGCGCGGCCGGTGCCTATACCGATACGCTGCCGGCCCAAGGGCTGCAACTGGAACGGGGCCAAGCGGACGACGACTAGTCCGACCGGGTCAGCGCCGCCGGCCGGATTCCGCTAGCAACTCGAGCTGTATCTGCTGGATCTCGACCAGCCGCTCCCACTGGTGCGACAGCAGGTGGTCCATCTTCTCGTGAAGGTGCCGGATCTCGAGTTCGGCCTTCAGGTTGACTTGATAGTCGTGCTGGGCCCGGATCCGGTCTTTGGCCTCCTGCCGGTTCTGGCTCATCATGATCACCGGCGCCTGGATGGCCGCCAGGGTTGAGAGGACCAGATTCAGCAGGATATACGGATACGGGTCGACCGGCCGGCGGTAGAGCACCACCGAGTTCATGATGATCCACCCGGCGAGGAAGGCCCCAAAGATCAGTAGGAAGGTCCAGCTCCCCCCGAACGTTGCGATGCGATCGGCCAATCGCTCCCCCAACGTCCACTCCTGTTCGAACTCGGCGTCGACGTTGCTTGCCAAGAGCTCATGTTGCCTGAGGCTCTCCAGCACTTCTTGGTCGAGGCTGCTCAACTCGCCCTTCTCCGATTCCAGCATCGACTGGATGTATTGGCCTCGGTAGCGCGCTAGGTCGACCCGACAGATGAACTTGTCCGGCGACCAATCCGGAATGTCAGTGCTGATGAGATCGCTCACCGACGGGCGCACGGTGCCACCCGCTATTCCTTCCCGGGCGGAAACGCTCTTGCCGCACACGGCGCAAATGCGATGAGTCGGGTGCTTGTTCGAGCTCATGGATGGCTCCACACTCTCAGAGACCGGCCACTTACCCTCAAAAGAAGACGAAGCTCACCAGCACCCAGATCGGGAGCAGGACCGCGGCGCTGTAGAACATGTAGTGGAAGAAACTGGGCATCTTGATGCCGGATTCTTCCGCGATCGCCTTGACCATGAAGTTGGGGCCGTTGCCGATGTAAGTATTGGCCCCCATCAGCACCGCGCCGCACGAAATGGCGACGAGCAGGCGCCCGGCCTCGGGGCCCTGCTGGAGCAATACCCCCAGGAACCGCCCGGTGACGGGTACGTGCTCCAACCCGGCCGCCGTGGCGGAGAAGGTGAGGTAGGTCGGTGCGTTGTCCAGAAAACTCGACAGCGTTCCCGTGGTCCAGAAGAAATGCCACGGTTTGCTGAGATCGAACGCCATCCCCAGTACCTCGCGTTGCCCCTGCCCCCACGCGTTCAGGATCTGGAGCGCCGGCGTCATGGTAATGAAGATGCCGATGAACAGGACGGCCACCTCGATGATCGGGCCGAAGGTGAATCCGTTCCGGCTCCGGTTGATCTCCGCGGTCAGGGCATATGCGACGATGGTCAGTCCCGCCATGGCGGCTTCCTTCCAGCCGAATGGCCACGGCTCGCCTCCATTGCCGAGCCCGTAGCCCGAGGCGATGACCGCGGCGATGACCCCGCCCAAGAACAGGAAATTGTGCAGCCCGTGCATGCGGAATGGCTCGTGCTGCATGACTTCTTCCAACTGCGATCCAGGCCGCTCGCGCTCCTCGCGATTGAAGACGACCTGGTCGTACAGGTTGAAGATCAGCAGCAGGATGCCGTTCACCAAGAGCCACTGCGGCCAGAGCCGCAGGGTCCACGCGAAGGGAACGCCCTTCAAGAAACCCAGGAAGAGCGGTGGGTCGCCTATGGGCGTGAGCAGCCCGGCGCAGTTCGACACGACGAAGATGAAGAAGATGACAATGTGGGTCTTCCGTTGGCGCGGCCGGTTGGCTCGCAGCAACGGCCGAATGAGGAACACCGACGCACCTGTGGTCCCGATGATGTTGGCCAGCACCGCCCCGATGGCCAGGAAGACGGTATTGACCAAGGGTGTGCCCGACAAAGAACCCTGGATATAGATCCCGCCGCTGATGACGAACAGCGAGGTGAGCAGCATGATGAACGACGTGTACTCCCGGAGCTCCTCGCCCAGTACCATCGTGCCTTCACTGCCCCACACCAAGACGAGGGACAGCACGATGGGCAGCGACAGGAACAGGGATACGATCGCCTTGTTCCGATTGTCCTCCCACCAGTGCCCATGAATCAACGGAAAGATGGCGATCGAAAGGAGCAGCAAGGCGAAGGGCACTACCGTCACCAGCGACATCTGCTGGCCAAGGGTCGACGCGTGGTGCGCTTCCTGGCCCAACAGGGGCGTGATGAGGGTCGGGAACACCAGCAGGAGACTACTCAGGGCTGCCGATCGGCGGAGGATGGTCATGGCAGGTCACAGAGGGTAGGAGGACGCGTCTCGATCGTCCATTCGGGAGGTCGGGACGCAGCAAATAAGGGCCGAAGTTAGACCATCCAGCATGAAGCGAGTGTGAAGGGATCCTTCCGACTTTCTTTGCAATCCCGGAGATGGGGAACACGTACCCAACCGACTGCAACTCCCGAACGGAACTCTACGCTTCGGGAGCGTTCCAACGCTCGGCGCTCTCGTCCACAGCCTGCGACAGCCCGTGCATCAAATTGTCGATCCGAATCCGGAACTTCGCCGTGGTCGCCTTCCAGATGGTGCGACCGGTCAGCCACGCGCCACCCAACGATGCGCCGATGAGCGACCCGACACCCACCACGGTCGTGGGTTCCAAGATGGCGCCCCCAATCCCGATACCCAACAGGCCCGCGATGCCTGGGAGAAGGTAGGTCAGGAGGCCGGCCGGCCCGCGATCGGCAAACACCCGCACCGCCGTGCGGCCGTCGCGCGGGCTGATGGTGACGTGGATCTGGCTCGGCTCGCCAACGGTCTGCCATTCGAGCGACCCGAGGAGTTCGGTTACCTGGCCCTGGTGCCCCACCGCCCGGCGAATGGCCTCCACCAATCTCCCATAGTCCTCGCGCCGCACTTCCCCGTCGGCCGAATGCTGCAACTGGTAGATCGTCGGGCCGCCGAACAGGCGGCCAAGCGTCCCGGTCGAATGCTGTTGCACCAGGGCCGCAGCCCGTTCCACCACCGCCGGATCGAGCCCGACCTCCCGGGCGACCGCCTGGATTTCCGCTAGCGACATGCCGTCTGGGGGAGCGGTGCCGGAGTCTGGGTCCTGCAGTTCAAACGCCTTCCGCAAGATCACCGCGAAATCTTGATCCGAGTAGCGACGCGCAGGCGGTGCGATGAGAACCTCCGCTCAATCGATCATACGGTGACAGTCCGCGTCGCACGCCGATGCGGCGTCAAGCGTCATGGCTCGGGAAGCCGCCGCGGCTGGTCCCCTTGGGACAGCATCCGCTCGGCAAAGTCGAGTCGTTCCTGGGTTTCGGTCAGCTCGTGGCGCACGATGTCCAATTCCTGCTCCAATGCGTCGAGCCGGCCCCGGAGTTCGCCTCCACCGTCGGCACCGCCCTCCATGGCCCGATATTTCGCGACCTTGACCAGTCCATTGATGATGATGGCCACCACTGGAATCGAAAGCGCGATGATCGGAATGAAGAGGGCCATGATTTGTTTGTCCATCGCGTGGCATCCCTTCTGTCGGGTCCTGTCACGAATCCCGGGTGCTGCCCGTCGGACGACGATCGACTGCGTCGAGTTTCAATCGCACCCGATGTAGGATAACATGAAAATACCGCGACGGGACATTCCCCGCCGCGGTAAGCACTCACTCCCTACTCCCTACTCCCTACTCCCTACTCCCCACTCCCTCACTCACCCCTGTGGCCTGCACACCAGCACCGGAACGCTCGCCCCTCGGATCACCTTGTCGGTCACGCTACCCAGCGCCAGCAATCGGATGCCCTTCTCGCCGTGGGTCGCGATGGCGATGGCATCCGCCTCGAGGCGGTCGACTTGGTCCAGGATGGTGCTGGCGACATCGCCGCCGCGCACCACTTCGGGGGTATCCACCTCCACCCCGCGCACCCGGAGGTCGCTCGCGATGCTGCGCAGGTAGGCTGCCGCGGCTTCGGTGCCGAGGCCGACGGTGGAGAGCTTGTCGGCGCTGAGCTCGAGGGTGAACGACGGCCGGTCGATGTCGTACGGGCCCTGAACGACGTGGAGCGGGATCACCGTCGCCGAGAAGATCTCCGCGAGCATCGCCGCTCCCTCGAGCACCCCCTCGCTGAAGCGCGACTGGTCGAGTGGCAGCAGAATCCGCCGAATCACCGCGTCGGCCGCTGCCCGCGGAGCCTTACCGCCTTCGGCTTTCGGGCGGATGAGGAGGAGCGGCAGGGTGAGCTCCCGCACCAGGCGGTCGGCCACGCTACCGATCCAGAGCCGGTTGGCGGGACCCCATCCTTTGGTGGACATGACGACCAGGTCGACCCGCTGGTCGGCCGCGTGCTTGACGAGCGCGGCCGGTGGGTCGCCGGTCAGGAGTGTTTTCGTGACCACGATGTCGGTGCCTTCGAACAGCCGCTCGGCCGCGTCGTCCAGGTACCCCTGTTCCCCACGCCGGGCCCACTCGATCAGCTCTGGGTGCGACGACTCCGTGACGGCCGGCAATGACGGATGGACCAAGGCCAGGGTAATCTCCGCCTCGGACTTCTCGGCAATCGAAACCGCGTACGGTGCCGCTGCCTCGGCAAACGACGATCCGTCGAGCGGCAGCAAGATTTTCCGACCCATGGCGTCCTCCATCGTGTCTCAGGCCTCGCCGCGCCGGACGTTCTGTCGGTGCGGGCAGGGCCGTCTCGTTCCCTTCCCAGGTCCGTTCAATTTGCCGAGCGCAGGGTGAAGGTGTGCGGCAAGCCCGGTGAAGAAAGGTTCACAGTCCTGCCTCCGGCCGCTACCCCCGGGGCCTCAGGATCAGCTGGTCGGCCGGGGTAAAGACCCGAGGCCGAACCAAGAGTGCTGCCGTGACCGAGGTGACGCTGGAGGCGCCGAAGATCATGGCGATCACCACGAACTGATACACGGCGGCATACAGCGGATCGGTGCCCGACAGGACCATGCCCGCCATCAGTCCCGGAATCCACACGATGCCGAGCGAGCGAAGCGAATTGATCTGCGGGATCAGGCTCGCCGTCACCGCGGCCTGAAGGTATGGGCCCACCGTCGCCGAGGGTGCAGCGCCCAGCGCGAGCCCGGCCTCGATCTGCCCTACATGGGCCAGCAGCTCGGCCTTGAACCGCTCCAGCGCCAAAGCACTCGCGTTCATGGTGCTGGCGATGATCATGCTGCCGATCGGGATGAGCGACGTCAAGGTCGGCGCAATGACGCCGAGCGAGGTCATGGTCGCGATCACCGCGCCCGCGCCGAGCACGATGCTGATGAAAGCAACACGGTAGGCCCCCGGTAGCTCGCGGCTCCGCCGGGCCGAGATCAGGGCGGCCACCGCCATCATGATGGCGAGCACGATGGCGCCGGTCCAGGTGGGCCCCTTGAAGACGAACACCAGAATCGAGCCGACCGCCACGATCTGGACGATGCCGCGGACGAGTGCGACAAGGGTTTCCCGCTCGAGGTGGATCCGCTGTGTGCGCGCGACCCACATGGCGAGGATGGCGAGGAGTGCCGCGGCCACCGCTTGGGCGATGCCGAGACTCAGCGTGTCCTGGAACAGGTTAGCGAGCATCTAACACCTCCTCCACCGAACCCAGTGCCGTCAGGCGGCCGCGCTCCATGACCATGACGCGCGTCGCGATGCGGCGGGCCTGCGCCCGATCGTGGGTGACGATGACACAGGCCAGCCGGTGCTCACGGAGAATCGTGCCGATCAACACTTCGATCTCCTTTCGTGCCGTCTCATCCAGCGCCGAGGTGGGTTCGTCCAGCAGCAACAGCTGCGGTTCGTTGGCCAGGGCCCGCGCGAGGGCCACGCGCTGCGCCTCGCCGCCTGACAACAGTGCCACGTCTCCCGTCCCACGTCCGGCCAAACCCACGTCCCTGAGCAGCGAGTCGATCCGAGCGGATGACAGCTCAATGCCGCGTTGGGCCGGACCATAGGAAATGTTTTGGGCGATGGTCCCGGGAAAGAGATAGGCCGATTGCATGACCATCCCGATTTGGTGCCGCAGCTCGCGGGGCGGGATGGCGGTGTAGTCGCGGCCGTTGAGATACACGGTGCCGCTGGTAGGTTCGTCGAGACGGTTGAGCAAGCGCAGGAAGGATGACTTGCCCGCCCCGCTCGGCCCCACCACGGCCAGGATGTCCCCCCGCGCGACCTCGAGCGAGACGTCATCCACCACCCGGACGTCGTGGACCACCCGGGTGAGATGGTCGATGCGAAGGATGGCACCAGCGTCTGTCAACGAAGCACGCCCGGATGGGGGGACGATCGTTTGCCAACGGCGAAGGGGAACATATTTGCGGCCCGGCAGGAAGGTAACCCTGCCGGGCCGCCACCATCTCGAGAAGAGACTCGGTTATCGAGGTTGTAGGACTCTTACCACGCGCCCGCTTCGGTCAATGACCATCAGGGGTCCGCGGTAAACATCATCCTGGAGTTCAATGCTACCCGCGAGCGCTGGCGCGACGAGCGCATTCGGATTGGCAAGCGTGTAGCCATCGGAGCTACCAAGGTTGACGGCGTAGCCAATATCCTGCATTCCGGCGGTTGTCACTTCGCTCAGCGGATTGGAGCCGGCGTTGATGAAACCGGTCATCAATTCGTTGCCGAAGGTGGATTCTCGCCAGTGACTGTCGCGGGTGCCCGGTCCACCAAGGGTGTTCTCAACAGGGACCTTGGAGCCCAGAGTCCAGGCCGTGCCTCCCACGTTGTCAAAGGACGTGACGGCCGTGGCACCATTGAAGTGGGTATCCGCCCCCGGGAGGTCGGGGTTACAGGTCGAGCCAAACCCTCCGCACGATGGATTCTGCAACAACCCGAGTGAACTCCAGATGGTCCCGAACCCCAGGACATGTCCCATTTCGTGGAGGATGACGTCGAGCAGCCTGCCCTGGCTCTCGAGGGTCGCGAGGTCCGCGGTATCGAACTGCATGCCGCCGAGCGCCGGGAGGAAGCTTCCGGACCGGATGAGGCACGGACCGGCCTGACCCAGGATGCCTCCAGGCCCATCGATTGGAACCGCTGCTGCATAGATGATGACATCATCCAGGTTTTCGT
>DATHRW010000284.1:0-7562 GCA_035464955.1 Gemmatimonadales bacterium | reverse complement strand
GCTCGCCGCACTGGATCTCGACCCTGCTCCAGCGGGTGGGCCGCTCGGGGCACAGTATCCGCGGCACACCGAAGGGTCGCCTGTTCCCGCTCACCCGCGACGACTTGATCGAATGCACGGCGCTCGTGCGAGCGGTGGGCGAGGGCGAGCTCGACCGGATCGTCATCCTCGAGCGGCCCCGCGACGTCTTGGCCCAACAGATCGTGGCCGAAGCGGCCAGCGAGGACTGGAACGAGGCAGCGCTGTTCGACCTGGTGCGTCGGGCCTATCCCTATCGCGCGCTCGAGCGGAGAGAATTCGACAGCAACGTCCGCATGGCAGCCGAGGGGTTTACCACCCGCCGAGGCCGCCGGGGGGCGTTGCTGCACTACGATGGAGTGAACGGCACGATTCGGGGCCGGCGCGGAGCCCGGATGCTGGCGATCACGTCAGGCGGGGCCATACCCGACAACGCCGACTATCGGGTGATTCTGGAGCCGGAAGACACCTTCATCGGGACCCTCAACGAAGACTTCGCCATCGAAAGCATGGCGGGCGACATCTTCCAGCTGGGGAACACGTCCTGGCGCATCCTTCAGATAGGCCCCGGCATCGTCCGAGTGGCGGACGCCAAGGGCGAGCCACCCAACATTCCGTTCTGGTTTGGGGAGGCGCCGGCGCGGAGCGCCGAATTGTCTCGCGCGGTTGCTCGACTGCGCGCCGACATCGAGCCGCGCCTCCACGATGCGGAGGCCGCCGTCGCGTGGCTCATTGAGTCTGTGGGCATCTCGGCGGCGGCCGGCACTCAAATCGTCCACTACCTGGCGGATGCCAAGCGACTGCTCGGCCTGCTCCCGACCCAGGACACCCTCGTCCTCGAGCGCTTCTTCGATGAATCAGGCGGCATGCAGCTGGTGTTGCACGCGCCGTTCGGCAGCCGAGTGAATCGGGCGTGGGGACTGGCACTGCGAAAGAAGTTTTGCCGCTCGTTCAACTTCGAGCTGCAAGCCGCGGCCACCGAGGAGGGGGTACTCCTGTCGCTGGGGCCGCAGCATTCCTTCCCGCTGGACGACGTGTTCCGATACCTCCATCCCAACGTGCTGCGCGACACGCTGATTCAGGCGCTGTTGGATTCACCGATGTTCCCAACCCGGTGGCGGTGGAACGCCACGATTTCGCTCGCCGTACTGCGTCAGCGGGCGGGAAGGCGGACTCCGGCGCCGCTCCAGCGGATGGAAGCGGGTGACCTCATGGCCGCGGCCTTCCCGGACGCCGCGGCCTGTCTCGAGAACATCGCCGGCGACCGGGAAATCCCCGACCATCCCCTGGTACAACAGACCGTCGAGGACTGCCTGACCGAGGCGATGAACCTTCCCGAGTTGGTCCCAGTCATCGAGCGCATCTTCGCGGGCGAAATCACCTGTGTGTCGCGCGACACACCGGAGCCCTCGGTCCTGTGCCATGAACTCCTGAACGCGCGTCCGTATGCCTTTCTGGATGATGCCCCGCTCGAGGAACGCCGTACCCAAGCGGTCTATACCCGCCGCGCCACTGAGCCGTCGAGCGCCAATGACTTGGGGGCTTTGGATGCGGAGGCCATCGACCGAGTGAAGGACGAAGCGTGGCCTGACCCGCGCGACGCCGATGAGCTGCATGATGGCCTCATGCAATGCGGCTTCATCACCGCGCAGGAGGGAAGGGACAGCAGGGACTCGTGGGCGCCGCTGTTCCAGGAGCTGGCGGCGGCGGGTCGCGCAACCGAGGTCACCATCGCCGGTGGAGGCTACCAAGACGCGATCAGGTGGTGGGTCGCCACCGAGCGGGTGCCGGAAATCCAAGCGATCCATGTTGCACGGCTCGACCCGGCGGTGTCGGTTCCGGAGCGGTTCAGGAAGGAGTGGGACCGATCGGAGGCAGTGAAGGACTGTGTTCGGAGCCGGCTCGATGTCGTGGGGCCTACGACCCAAGCCGCATTAGCAACCTCGCTCATCGTTCCGGAATCGGATGTTGAGCCGGCGCTTGCCGCGCTCGAGGCAGAGGGCGTCGTGCTCCGTGGCAGTTTCACCCCCGGCGCCACGGAACGGGAATGGTGCGAGCGCCGTCTCCTCGCGCGGACGCATCGCTACACCCTGAACCGGCTCCGGGCCGAGATCGAGCCGGTCGCGCCGGCGGAGTTCATGCGGTTCCTGTTCGCGTGGCAGAAGGTCGACCCCGAGTATCGGGTACGGGGAGCGGAGGGACTGGCGGCGATCGTGGCCCAACTCGACGGCTACGAGTGCGCCGCCGGTGCCTGGGAGCGCGACGTGCTACCCTCGCGCATGGACGACTACGATCCCGACATGCTCGATACCCTGTCGTTCACGGGACGGGTGATGTGGAGCCGGCTGTCAACTCCGGCCCGGTCCCGGGACGAGAGCGGACCGGCCGGTCCCATTCGCAGCACGCCCATCGCCCTCTACCTACGCGAGCATGCCGCGTCATGGCTCGCGCTCGTTCGTCCGACCCCTACCCCATCCCTCGGCGCACATGCCGCCCACGTGCACGACGCGCTCGAACGGAAGGGCGCGGTCTTCTTCCAGGAGCTGGTGGACGAGGCAGGGCTCTTGGCAACTCAGGTGGAGTTGGCGCTGGCGGAGTTGGTGGGGTTGGGCTTGGTCACGTCCGATAGCTTCGCCGGGCTTCGAGCGCTGCTCACCCCGTCCGACCGTCGCAAACCACTCCGTGCAGTGAGCCACACCCGTCGAAGGACGACGGCGCCGGTGGGAATCGAATCGGCGGGGCGCTGGTCGCGGATACGCATGGAGGGGAACTCGGCGCCCGAGCGCGCGAGCGCAGCCGTTGAGGCCCAGGCGTGGGCATTGCTGCGCCGCTACGGCGTGGTGTTCCGGCGGCTGCTCGCGGGCGAGTCGAACTTGGCCCCGTGGCGCGACCTGACGGCGGTGTACCGCCGGCTCGAGGCGCGCGGGGAGATTCGAGGTGGCCGGTTCGTATCCGGCATGAGCGGCGAGCAGTTCGCGCTACCCGAGGCGGTGGGGCAACTGCGCAAGATTCGACGGGACGCCGTGGCCGGACAGCTCGTCGGGATCAGCGCCGCGGACCCGCTCAATCTGAGCGGCGTGGTCACGCCCGGACGCCGGATTCCGGCTGTGGCGACCAATCGACTGGTGTATCTCGACGGCGCGCCTATCGCCGCCCGGGAGGCCGGCGCGTTCGTTCCGCTCGCCGAGTTCGATCCCGCGCTCCGGCGCGACGTCGATCGGGCGCTGGTCAGGGTCCGGATGCCACCCAAGCTGCGGGTGTATCTGGGGCGCGCCGGCTAGTCATCCCTCGCAGGCTGTTACCAACCTTCCCGTTCGCGCAACGACGTGATGTGCGCGATGTGATGATCTCCGTGCCAGGCATACAGGGCGAGCATGGCGTCCAGACTGAGAATGCCGATCTCTGGATGGTCGAGCGTGCGTGCCAGATGGTCGGGGGTCAGCGACCGGAGCAGTAGGACCCATCTCACGTGAAGCGCCTCGAGGAGATCGAGCGATGCTTCGATCGGGCCAGTCTTCTCGTCCGGCAGCTCGGCCCAGCGGTCTTCATGGTAGGTGCAGACGACCGGCTGGTCTTCGGTGAGGGTGCGCTTGAACCGGACGTAGCTGTTCATGTGGCTATCGGGCAGGTGATGCACCACTTGCCGGACGGTCCAGCCCCCCGGGCGATACTGAGTGTCGAGTTGCGGTGGGCCCAGCCCATCGACCGCGCCCCGTAACCGCCGTGGCACGCTGGCAATCCGGTCGATCGCCGCGCTTCGGCTCGCGGCGTCGTAGGTGTCCGGCTTGACGAAGGGACCAATGGGATAACGAAGGTCGGCCATGATGGAGTCGACTCCGGCGTCAGAGCGAGAGAAGGTACTTCGTTTCCAGGACTTTCCGGTGATGGATTTCGTGACCCGCGATGATGTACGGGAGCGACCGGACGGTGAACGCAACATCACTGGCAATGCCGCGGCGGGGCCACGCCTCCGGATCGAAGCCATGGAACATGGCGAGCGTGGCCTGCCGCACGGTGGCGAACTCGTCGAGCAGCGAGGGTAGAGTGCGCCGGCCGAAGACGCCCGCCTCGACCCAATCATCCTGCTCCATGCTCGGGAGCGAGGCTCGGTCTCGGCGAGCGAAGTGGAGTGCGCGCTGGGCAAACACCCGCTCCACATCGATCACGTGACCCACCACCTCCTTGACGGACCATTTTCCTGGGGCGTAGCGGAATGCCGCCTGGGCCTCATCGAGCGGTGTCAGCAGGGCAACGGTGCGGCCGATCTCCTCGGCCAGGATCTCCAGCACGCTCCCCTCCGGAACCTGGCGGACGTAGAGACCATAGTAGGGCGCGTGCTCGCCGGCGCCGGGACGGGCCAAGCTAGAGGGATCAGTCATGGGATGCTCGTTCCTGAGGTCGCGGTGAGTCGGATTCTGTCGCGGCTGAAGCCGCTGCTCGGCATAGCATCGCTTCGCGACGCTTGCTGGCCACCAACAAGTACTACTTCCTACTTCCTACTTCCTACTCCCGCTATCGGCTACCACACCTCTCCCCACTCCCCGCTATCGGCTATCAGTCGGCCGGCGGGTGGGCAGCTCAACTGCTTCGAATCGGAGCCCAATCTAGATTTTTCGAGCCGCCGATCAGCCGCACTCCTCACTCCTCTCACTTCCCCTCTTTCCGTCCTCCCGACTGACCGACTCATGGCCGCCGCACGTAATACCCCGACACGCGCCAGGTCCCATCCGTGTCGCGCATCGGCGTAATGGTCTCGACCAGCTTGGTGTTATCCGCGGCCATCACCTGATATTGGATCACCACGTACTGGCCCTTGGGCGCCCCTGGCAGTTCGGTCATGAACTTGGCGTCCAGGAATTGACGCGCGCCCATGGGTTCAAAGGGCCCCCGCGCCTGGAGAACGGCGGCCGCCCATTGCTCCTCGGTGACGGCCGCTTTGAACATGCTGGCGCCCGCTGCCCAGCTCTTCCCATACTCGGCCGCGTCCACCAATTCGAGCCAACTCTGGGCTGCCTGCTTGGCAGCCTCGACCGCGGCGGTCTCCGCGCTATCGGTCATAGCCTTCTCCTGGGCGCCGGCCATTGTCGTGACGACGAGTCCCGCCAGCACGGCCACAACGAAGCTGAGGGCAGTTCGTGAGTGTCGTGGCATGTCGTATTCCTCGGTGTTGGGTTCTCTGCTGAGCCGTGCCGTCCAACCGGTGCTTCTTCAATTGAAAGGTAAACATTAGTGGAGTCCCGGAGCCACCTGATTGGCCCGCGCCAGTTCTCTGGGTTATCCTCCAGGTCTCCCGAACCACGCTCATATGCAATTCGGCCCACTTCCGCTCGACCAGGCACTCGACTCCATCATGGCGCACACTGTGCGCCTGCCCGGTCGTGGGGCCATCAAGAAGGGGCACGTGCTGACCGCCACCGACCTCGCGGCGCTGCGCTCGGCCGGCGTGGTAGAGGTGGTGGTGGCACGGCTCGAAACCGGAGACATCGGGGAGGACGACGCCGCGGCCCTCACGGCCCGAGCCCTGGCCGGCAGTCAGATCGAGGTCGGTGATGCCTCCACGGGCCGTACCAACCTACGATCCGCCACGCATGGATTGGTGGTGGTCGATCGGGCGAGAGTCGAGCGGCTCAATCGCATCGATGAGTCGCTGACCGTGGCGACGCAGACTCCCTACACCCCCGTCCTGGCCGGGGACCTGGTTGCCACGGTCAAAGTCATACCCTTCGGAGCTCCCGCCTTGGCTGTCGAGCAATGGGTCGCGCTCTGCCGGGAGGGCGAGGCTGCGCTCGAGGTCGCGCCATTTGTGCCTCATCACGTGGGACTGATCGCAACCCACCTGAGTGATACTTCGAAGTCGGCGCTTGACCGCGCCATCGAGGCGGTCAGCGCCCGCATCGCGCGGCTCGGGAGCCACGTAGACCGAGTGTCCCGGTGCGATCACGATCCGGCCCTGGTGGCTGAGGCGATTCACGATCTGGTTGCCGAGCATGTCGATCTCATCCTCGTGATCGGCGCGTCGGCCACGGTGGACCGGCGCGACGTGGTACCGGCCGCAATCGAACGGGCCGGTGGCCGGGTCGATCACTTCGGCATCCCGGTCGATCCCGGCAACCTGCTCCTGCTCGGGCGATGTCGGGACACCAGCGTGATCGGCGTGCCCGGCTGCGCCCGCTCGCTCAAGCCGAGTGGATTCGACCGGATACTGGAGCGACAGCTGGCGAACCTGCCGGTGACCGCGGAGTCCCTGTCCGGGATGGGGGTAGGGGGACTCATGAAAGAGATTCCGTCGCGTCCCCTGCCCCGTGCCGGCCAACGAAAAGAGCCGACACACATGCCGGGTCCGCGCATTGCCGCGGTGCTCCTTGCCGCGGGCATGTCGCGACGCATGGGCGGCCGCAACAAACTCCTGGCCGACGTTCGAGGCGTGCCAATGATTGCGCGGGTTGTGGAGACATTGCGTCGCTCTCGCGTGCAGCCGATCGTGGTCGTGACCGGTCATGACGCTGCGGCGGTAGAGGCTGCCCTGGCCGGATTGCCGCTCCGGGTGGTTCGCAACCCCGACTATGCCCGAGGGCTGAGCGCTTCGCTTCGCGTGGGGCTCCAGGCACTCGAGCCAGATCGCGACGGCGTGCTCGTCATGCTAGGCGACATGCCCTGGGTCGCAGGCGCAACCATCGATGCGCTGCTCGATGCATTCGAGGCCAACAGCGTGGGGTCGATCTGCGTTCCGACCTACGATCGCAAGCGGGGGAATCCGGTCCTCTGGCCCGCGCGCTACATCGACGAAATGAAGGCACTGACCGGGGACGTGGGTGCGCGGCACCTCCTGGCACACTACGATGACGAGGTGTGTGAGGTCGAGGTGGACGATGCCGGGGTGCTGCGCGATGTGGACGTTACCGACGACCTGCCATAGCGCCAAGGACACGCAGCCGCGCTGCCCTAAATCCAATCCAGCTGTTCGACGGTGTGTTCGTTTTTGAGCGTGCCCGTGTTGAGCGTCGATGCCGGCTCGAACAGGAGCACGTGCACTTCCTCATCCGCCACCGGCTTGTGCTCGATGCCTCGTGGTATGATGACGAACTCGCCAGGGTCGAGCACGATCTCTCGATCCCGGAGCTGGATGACCAGGCGTCCTTCGATCACCAGGAACAGCTCGTCCTCCTTCTCGTGGGCATGCCACACGAACTCCCCCTGGAGCTTCGCCAGCTTGACCTGCTGGCCGTTCAGTTGGCCCACGATCTTGGGTCGCCAGTGGTCGGTGAAGCGCGAGAGCTTATCCGACAGGTTGATCTTTTCCATCGCGGAGTTTCCCCGGGCAAGACGTGGGAGGCTGTTGCGGAACGATGGCGCGGGGCCGCGGAAAATGCTAGACGATCATCATGCCCGCCTGCGCCCTGCGACGCCCGCCGTCCGGCTATCGACCCAGGGACGATATCCGTATACTATTCCGCCGGCCGTCGTCGTGGCGGCCACACACCACCACCCACTCGCGCGAGTTCCATTCCGCGCACTCAGGGAGACACATCTCATGGATCGTAAGG
>DATHRW010000283.1:0-3555 GCA_035464955.1 Gemmatimonadales bacterium | reverse complement strand
AAGCACTGGCCGGTGATGGTCATGGTTCCCGTCGACCCACGCGCCGCTGTGTTTGGCGAAACGGAAAGGACCTCGAAGCGGTGCGCCTCGAAGGCGTTGGGCACGACTTTTGGGGGTCCGATGGGCCGCGCGAGCGTGAGGTCCGCCGCTCCGAGGGCGGAGTTCCCCAGCATGTCCACATCGAGGTCGAGCTGCGTCGCGGTGCTCGTGATCTTGATGTTGGCCGTGACCCCGCTCAAGCTGATGGACGCCGACGTGACCTGGGCTAGATTCTGGCCGAGAGCCGCGACAGCGATGTTGTTGGCAGGAGTGGAGAAGCCGCGGCAGAGATCAGAGGGGGTGACGCTCGAAACCTCGATCGGCAGGACGATCCGTTCGGCGCACTTCGGATTGGCGGGATCGATCGGTATGATGCTCAGGGAGCCGCTGCTTCCGGTGGCGCCGTGAGGCCCCTGGTTCGCCGTTGAGCCGGGACCGATACCAGGAGGCGGAAAACCGGCCTCCCCCGCGTTGCCGGGGCTCGCGGACGAGCACTCGCTGGTTTTGAATCCAGCGGCCCCCCCGCCGCCGCCGAGGCCGCCGAACCCACCGAGGCCGCCTTCTCCTTCGTTGCCGCCATCGTGGACAAAGGTGAAGTCGCCGCTGACGAAGACCGCTCCGTTGACGTTTTCCTTCGTCGTGATCACGGTGATATTGCCGGAATCGCCGCCGGCCCCACCCTGGCCACCCGCACCTCCATCGCCGCCGTCGCCCCCGTCTCCCCCGTGACCGGGTTGACGATCACAACCTGTTCCCGGCCACGAGGTGTCCGATTTCCCCTCGCGCCCGTTCATGCCCTTGCCGCCCCGGCCTCCGTTCTGACCGCGACCCCCGGTGCCGCCGACCTGGCCGTCAAAATCGATGATGAGGTGGGCGTCCAGACCGATCAGCTCGACCTCCAGTGCGATCAGAGTGAAATCAGGGGCGTCCCGCCCCGCAACACCAGGAGAGCCGGAGTTTCCGTCGGCGCCGTTGTTGCCTTTCTTGCCGTTGCTGCCCTGGCCATCGTCCACCCAGCCGCCGAAGTTCGCGCCGTCGGCGGCATCGATCGGGCTCGGGATCGAGCCGGCCACTGTCTCGAGCCGGTCCTTCCAGGTGATGGCGTTCTTGTTCTTGTAGATGTTGCCGGGGTCCTCGGACCCGCAGGGGTCGAAGGTCGCGGGTTTGCCGCCGCCAACGATCACCAGCTTGCGGCAGATCACGAAGTACTCGTCGCAGTAGCCTTCCCTCTCCTTGCCCGGCGTGAAGATCAGCCGCCCCGGATCCAGGAAGCGGATCTCGTCGCGAACGAAGCAGCACTTGTCCCAGTAAAAATCCCCGGAGATGATCTCGCTCGGGCGCGGTTCGGCTGTGAATACCGCCTCGATCTCGTCTCGACAGTGTTCGCAGGCCTGTTCGAGGTTTGCCATCTTCTAACTCCTCCGTTTCCACGTGATGTTCATCGTCAGTGACTCGTTGCGAGCGACCGGGGCGCCTCGTATGGAGCCCATGCCTTCAACTCGGGAAAGCGAAGACCGCAGACCGCCAGGAAGTCCAAGGTGTGGTCGCGCAGGGTGTACAGCTTGTCGAGGCTCACACGAATGTCCTCGTCGGTGATCGCATCGTCACCGCCCAGGATGAGAGCCAGGTCGTCGATGATCTCCGGGCACAGCCGCTCGAGGTCGGGCAGGACCATCCGTGACGGACGCACGAAGGACACATCGACGCCTTCGAGGGCCCTCTGGTGGACCATCGGGAGCCGTGCCAGCGAGTACGCCCAGAACCTGAGGTAGAAGAGCGCTGACTCGGGAGATCCGAGCCGCGACATCTCGCCGGCGGCTCTGATTCGCCAGTCCAACTCGGACCGCGAGGAAAAATACCGGTACTCGTACCGGGTGATCTGTCTCATGCCGGCGGGCCAGGCCGGCTCGGGAAAGGACGCCGTCACGACCTCGACCATCCGGCGGAGACGATGTGCAGAACTCGTGACGTCCCCGCGCAGATGGAGCGTTTCGACCATGTGGTTTCCGAGAGCCAGCCCGGCGGCGGGCTCGGCGCGGGGAACGGCGTCGAACGGCCGCGTGAACACGTTGGGGCACAGGCCCTTCGTGCCGTCGACCAGCGCGGCCAGGCAGGCGGCATACGCCAGGTGAATCCAAAACAGAGCCAACGCCGGGAATTGCCAGGTCACGCCTATTTCCTGGACCGTGAGGAAGCCCATCTCGAGAAAACCGGCGATCCTCTCTGCCTGCAGGTCCGGATCGAAAAAGGCGACCCTCAGTTCGCCGTGCTTCCGCGAGGCGAGCCCCGTGCGATCGGCCACGATATCCGAGCTGAGAATTCGGTGGCCTATCAGGCCGAGCTTCGCCAGGCGGCGAACCTCCTCGAGCTGTCCGAGCGGCAGCCAGATGAGATCGATCTTCGGGAGGGCAGTGGACTCGGTTCCGAGCGACACCCGCTCGGGAAAGAAGTCCTCCACGTCGCCGACGGCCAGCAGGTCGAGATCCGAGGTCTCAGGGAACCGTGGATCGATCATCGGCGTCCGCACCAGCACCGCCTCTGCGCGGTCGCCGAGCACCTCGACGGCGCGCTGGAGCGCCTCCCGGGCCCGCAGGGCAGTCCCGGCCCCACCGTCGTCATCACGGCGGAAGTCTGGTCGTTGAAATTTGCGCACGAGTCTCTATTATGAATATGTGTCAAGGTCCGTGTCATGTCAAGGAACAATCCCGATCGTGACCGAACGCGATACTCATCACGTCTTGAAGTTTCGGCGCCCCCCTCCTGACAGAGTTCAGTACGCGTTCAGACTCCCCGCGCGGGAACCGCCAAAGCAATCGCGCGGAGAAGAAGGATAAAGCACATATTGTCCGATGCGAGCAAGCATCGCTGGTCGGTGCCGACCGGTTGTGCCGCCTCTGAGCGGCCCGCATCGTGCGCTGAAACCGACGGACTTGGCGTGCGAAGGGTCGAGTATGGGTCGCGCAAACCGTCCGACCCGTAAGTCAGACGAGCAGCACCGTGGGCTCACCGCCCATGCCATTTATGTGAGTTGCAGCGCCTGCTGTGCGTCAGCCGGAGGCCGTCGGGCCTGGATCGCGGTTGCGGGCGCGCGCGATCGCACGTGGCTGAGAATACCGGCCAATGGCCCACCTTTCACCGCGCCCGCCGACCCGACAACAACGAACTGAACCAGTTGCTCGACACCCTCAGCCGGCGCATCGTCCGACTGCTTGAGCGGCGTGGCCTGCTGATCGCCGACCCGCAACACCCGTCTCTGGATCTGGTGCCCGATTCCAGCCTCGACCACCTGCAGGCGGCCTCCGTCGCCTACCGCATCGCCCTCGTTCCGCGCCCCAGACTGAACCTTACTCGTTTCCACGGGGTTTTCGCCCCGAATTTCAAGCATCGCAAGCGCATCGTGCCGCGGCGCACCACCACCCGCATCGACAGCGACAAACCCAGGGCGCCGATGAGCTGGATGCAACCTCTCAAGCGCGTCTTTGCGATCGACATCGAGACCTGTCCGGAGTGTGGGGG